>JANJTU010000264.1 GCA_024710965.1 Thauera sp.
CGGGGCTGTCGCCGCGCTGCAGCAGGAAGTCCGCCAGCGCCGCCGGCAGCGCGCCGCCTGCCACCTCGCGCCGCCAGAAGTCCTGCACCGCCTCCAGGCGCAGCGCGCTGTCGTCCTCGACCAGCTCGAGCGCGTAGGGCAGGCCGGCGGCGAAGGGGGTGTCGGCGAGCGCGCGCTGGCAGAAGCCGTGGATGGTGAAGATCGCCGCCTCGTCGAAGGTCTGCAGCGCGTGGCGCAGGCGCTGCGCCACGGTTTCGCGCGCGAGGCCGCGGCCGAGCACGGTGTCGATCAGCTGCACGGCAAAGGGATCGCCACCGGCACCGGCGCCTTCGAGCACGCGCAGCGTCTCGGCGATGCGGTCGCGGATGCGGCTGGCGAGCTCGGCGGTGGCGGCCTTGGTGAAGGTCACCACGAGCAGCGACTCGACCGCCAGCTCGCGCTCGAGCAGCAGGCGCAGGTAGAGGCCGCAGATGTTCCAGGTCTTGCCGGTGCCGGCCGAGGCCTCGACGAGGCGGATGCCATCGAGCGGGCAGTGGAAGACGTCGAGATCGGTGGTGGCGGACATGGCGGCGATGGTAGCGGCGCCGCCGCGGGCGGGCAAACCGCGCCGCCGGCTTCAGCGCTGGCTTCGCGCGCGCCGTTCAGGCGCCCAAGACGTCGGCATCGTCGTCGAGCCAGCCGACGCGCCCCTGCCCGGCCTCGCTTACGCGCGCGACCAGGGCTGCCACAGCGTCCTCAGGCAGGCTGAAGCGCAGCTCGACCTCGGCGCCGTGGGCGACCGCCAGCAGGCTCGCGCCGGCAGCGTCGAGTTCGCGCCGCAGGAGGCCTTCGAGCGCATAGGGGACGGCGCAGCGCAGCTGCTTCAGGCGCACGATCGGCACTTTCTCCGCCCCCAGCAGGGCCTGCGCCACCGCATCGGTGTAGGCCCGCACCAGGCCGCCGGCGCCGAGCTTGACGCCGCCGAAGTAGCGCACCACGGTGGCGAGCACGCCCTCGAGATCCTGGTGACGCAGCACGTCGAGCATCGGCCGGCCGGCGGTGCCGCTCGGCTCGCCGTCGTCCACCGCCGCCGACTGGCCGCCGGCGAGCAGCGCCCAGCACACGTGGCGCGCGCCCGGATGCGCGGCCCACAGCGCCGCCACCACCTTTTGCGCGCCGGCGCGGTCGGTCATCGGCTGCACGCAGCCGATGAAGCGGCTTTTCTTGATGACGAGTTCGCTGTGGACCGGGGCGGCGAGGGTGAGCGGCATGGCCGCCAGTTTAGCCGATGGCGCGGGCAGCCCCGGTACCGGCAAGCGCTGGGGCCGCGCCGCGGGCGACGGACCCGGCCGGCACGGCCCCGGCACGGCCGGCTCGTTGCGCCGCTCAGGCGCGCCGACGGCGCACGGCGGCGAGGACGAGCAGGCCGGCACCGAGCAGGGCAAGCCCGGCCGGCTCGGGCACGCTGATCGCCTCGAGCGTGTCGCGCTCGAGCACGGTGCCGTGGAGGTTGATCGTCAGCATGTAGGCGAAGCGGCTGCTTTCGGCACCGACATCGGCATCGGACAGGCCGAGCACGAGCGACGCCGAAAACGCCCCGGCGAGCGAGGTGTCGAGTGACGCCGTGTAGCTGAAGTTGTCGCCCGCGAGCAGCGCCATGAACAGCGCCAGATCGGTCGAGAACTGGTCGGTGTCGCCACTGCCGCTGATGCTGTCCAGATCGAGGCCGACGCGGTCGCCGGCCAGGTTGGCGAGGCTGAACTGGAGCATCGCGTCATCGCCCTCGTACACCGTGCCGAAGTCGAGATCGAGGCTCAGCACCGAACCGGAAGTGTCGAACGAGGGCGCCGCATGCAGCAGATAATCGTAAGTCGCACTGAGCGTGCCGGCCCAGGTGAGCATGTAGGCGGTGCTCTCGGTGCCGGTGAACTGCCCCGCGCCCTGGGTCGCGGACAACGTCGGCGCGGTCTGGCTGATGCTGACGCTGCCGCCACCGACATAGCTGTCGAGCGCGGACGCGGACACCGCGACCAACTGGTTCAGCGCCACCGACGCGGTGGTCGCGCCGTCGCTGCAGGCACCGCGACGGTTCGCGGTACAGCTGTCGGAGGCGCTGCTGCTGGAGGAGGTCATCGTTACCCCCGGCGCGCTGAGGCCGACGGTGCTGGTGCCGGAGCCAGTCGTCGTTGCTGTCGTGTTGGGGCCGGTGTTGGCGCCGTCGGTCGACGTGGTGCTGACCGTCTGCTGGCGGCTGGACTCGAGGTTCAGCGTCGCCCCGGTCAGCACGCCGAGGCTGGAATCGAACTGCGTCACCGCCGTGCTGCCCAGGCTGGCGCCATTGTTCGTCGTCGCGGTGCCGCCCTCGGCGTCGGTCACCAAGGCCGAGCCCGAGAACGCCACCTCGTCCGTGCTCACGCTGAGGGCCTGAGCCGCCATCGGCAGCAGCGCCGTGCACAAGCCCACGGCGATCGCGCGCACGAGTGGCCGGCCGGCTGGAGTGCGGGGCTTGCGCATGATGGAGCTCCCTGAGCAGGTTCGTTATTGTTGCGCCTGAAACAAAGCACGAAGCGCACCACAAGGCCATTTCTACTTAAAATCAATGCCTTGAAGCGAAGTATTGAGACGAACTGAAGCGCCTGTGTAAATTCCGCCGACACGCCGCCGAGGCGCCGCGCCGGCCGGGTCAGCGCAGCCGCTCGTCCTGCAGGTGCTCGAGCAGCGGCCGGTAGATGCGCGTCGCAAGGGCGAAGAAGGCCTCGTCGAGCGGCGTCGGCACGCCGCGCAGCGCCAGGCGGTAGGCGGGGTCGGCGGCTTCGCCGAACTGCGGGCGGGTGCCGCCGCTCCAGCGCACGTGGGCCTTCGCCGCACGCTCGCCGCTGCTGACATAGGCCCAGGCGGCTTTCGGGAAGAAGTGCAGTGGCGCGCGCAGGCCGTCACGGTAGAGGCCGAGCAGGTCGGCGAGCAGGGCGCGGGCGGCGGCGGGCGCGACCGGGGTGAAGGTGAAGCCGCCGTCGCGCGCAAGCACGCGGGTGACGCAGGCGACGCCCGCCACCGGCGCGGCGCACAGCACGAGGTGGGCGAGCCAGGCGGCGAGGTAGTCGGCGGCGCCGGTGTCGGCGTAGCGATGGCGCAGCAGCCCGGCCGGGCGCAAGTCGGCAAAGGCCGCGCTCAGCGTCCACGCCTCGCCTGCCAGGTTGAAATCGAGGCGCGGCGCCACTGGCGGCAGCACGGCGGCCGCGCCGGCCCGGGCGGCCTCGGCGGCGAAGGCGCGCATGCGCTGCAGCTCGCGCAGCAGTTCGCCTTCGCCCAGCGCGCCGGCGGGAAACTCGCCACCGGCGCGGCCGAGCGCCAGCAGCGCCGACGGCAGGCCGGCGGCGGTGTCGGCGGCATCCCTGCCCGCCCCGGCGTCGCCACGATCGACGGCATCGGCGTCGGCCGCAGCCCTGCCCGCGCGCAGGTCTTCCGCCGCCTCCAGCAGCAGCACCGGCAGCAGGCGGTCGGCGAGCGCCCAGCGCGCCGGCCGGTCGGGGATGAAGGCCTCGACGTCGTCGAGCTCCTCGCCGGCCTCGGGCAGGTCGAGGCCGAGGCGCTCGCGCAGCAGGAAGCGACAGGGATTGCGGAAAAAGCGGGTGAGCTGCTCGAGGCCGACGTCGCGCCACTCGGCGCCGGGCGCGGGCAGCGGCGCCGGAAAGAAGGGCGTGCCGGGCTCGACGGCACCGTCCTCGCCGGCCTCGGCAAGCCCGTCCTCGCCCGCGTCTTCGTCGCCGAAGCCGGTGCCGAAAGCGGCCTCGCCCGCGCTGCCCTCATCGCCCTCCGCCGCCGACGGCGGCACCGACAGGCGGGCGGCGAGCGCACGCGCGTAGTCCTCGTTGAAGCTCGCGAGGCGCGCATCGGTGCGCGCCGCCGGCAGGAAGTATTCCGCCGCGAAGGCCTGCAGCGGATGCGCCACCGTCAGCCGCGCCCGCGCCGCCGCGAGCGCAGCGGGATCGGCCGGGTCGGCGGCGGTGGCCGCCGCGAGCACGTCGAGCAGTTCATCGACCAGCACCGAGGGCGGCAACTCGGCGCCGTCGCGCACGCTGCGGCCGACGTGGGACAGGTGCAGCAGCTCGCGCGCCGACAGCAGCAGGTCGAGGAAGAGATTGCGGTCGTCGAGGCGGCGCTGGCGGTCGCCCGCCTGCGGCCGCGCCGCCATCAGGTCGAACTCGGGCGTGCGCGCGCTGCCGGGAAACTCACCATGGTCCAGGCCGATGACGCAGACGACGCGGTAGGGCAGGCCGCGCAGCGCCGACAGCGCGGAGAAGGTGACCGTGCCGCCGGGCACGCCGCCGCGCGCGGGATCGTCGAGCAGGGCGGCGAGCGCGGGGTGGACCACCGCCAGCGGCAGCGGCGCCGCCAGCCCGCCGGCGGCGATGTCGTCGGCGAGCTGGGCGAGCGCGGCGCGCACTTCACGCAGCGCGTCGGCCCGTTCGGGGGCGTCGCCGACGAGGCGCTCGAGCGCCTCGTTCAGCACCTGGCGCCAGCCCGGTCCGGTGTGCGGGCGCTGCAGCGCGTCGCGCAGCCAGCGCAGGGTCTCGGCGTAGCGCCAGAAGGCGCCGAGCGCCTGCGCCGCCTGGCCCTCGGGCGCCGCGGCGCCGATGCGCCCGGCGAAGGGCGCATGCTGCGCGGCCGCGCCCGCGGCCCAGGCGAGGAACAGGCGGTGCAGACCTTCGTCGAGGGTGTGCTGCGGCACCGCGGCGACGGAAGCCGGCGGCGCGCCGGCCGCGCGCGCGCTGTCGGCATCCAGCCCCCAACGCACGCCAGCGGCCTGGATCCAGTCGTGCACCGTGTCCAGCGCGGCCGCGTCGAGGCCGAAGCGCGCCGCCACCGGCGGCTGCTGCAGCAGGTCGAACACGCGGCTCGCCGGGAAGCGGCCGGCGGCGAGCTGCAGCGCCTGGTCGAGCACCTGCGCCACCGCGTTCTCGCGCGTGCCGCCGAGGCCGGTGATGCGCCACGGGATGCGGCGCTCGGCCGGGGCGGTGCCGAACACCGCCTCGATCAGCGGCGCGGTGGCCTCGAGGTCGGGCGTGAGGACGACGACCTCGCCCGGCTGCAGCGCGTCGGCGCTGCCGGCGTGGGCCTTGAACAGGCCGAGCAGGCGGTCGTGCAGCACTTCGAGCTCGCGCGTGCGCGAATGGCAGACGTGCACTTCGATGCTGCGGTCGGCGGCGGCCAGGCGCAGGCTGCCGGGGGCGAGCTCCTGCAGCTCGAGGATCGCGTTCTGCAGCCGCGCGAGCAGGTGGCGCCCCGGATGGGGGGCGAATTCCGCCTCCTCCTCCACCGCGTGCTCGCCCTCGAACAGCAGGCCGATGTGGGCGCGGGTCTGCTTGCCCCAGGCGGCGAGCAGGCTGTTGCCGGTGTCGAAGAACAGGTCCTGCTGGCGGCGGGCGAGCCAGGACAGGCGGCGCGCATCGACGATGTCGAACCAGAACTCGCGGCAGGGGTTGAGCACGTAGAGGCGCACGTCCACGACTCGCGCCAGCTCGCGCAGCATGTCGAGGTAGAGCGGCGGCAGCGCGGGCAGGCCGAACACATGCACGGTGGCGGGCAGGCCGACGGCGGCGAGCTGGTCGGCGGTCATCGCCGTCACCGTGCGCAGGAAGGCGGTCGCCGGATGCTCCTGGCGCAGCGCGAGGCCGTCGCGCAGGCGCCGCCACAGCGCCGCCTGCCAGGCCTCGTCCTCGCGTTCGAGCGCGCTGGCGCCCGCCTCCAGCGCCGAGCCGCGCCCCGCCGCCCACAGCTCGAGCCAGTGCGGGCGGTAGGTGAGGTAGTGGTCGAACACGCGCGCAATGCGCTCGGCGAGCTCGAAGCGCATGCGCGCGTCAGCCCCGGCGAGGTAGTGCGCCAGGCGCGGATGCTCGCCCAGCCAGGCGCCTTCGGCCGCGCCTGCATCGAGCAGGCCGTGGATGCGCCAGGCCAGTAGCGCCGGCGAGAAGGGCGAGCGCGCCGGCACTTCGGGCACGACGCGGCCGATCTGCTGCCACAGCCACTGGGCAAGAAAGTCGCAGCGCAGGTTGGCGCACACGCCCTCGCGATCGGCCACCGCCAGCTCGAGCCGACGGCGCAGCGCGGCGCTCGGCACGACCACCTCGCGCTCGCCGAAGGGGCCGGGCTGCTCGTCGGCGAGACGTTCGAGGAGATCGTCGAGGAGGATCTCGAAGCGGTTGGAAAAGCTCAGGGACAGCAGGCAGGAGTTCCGCAGGGGCGCCGGCAGGGCGACACGACAAGCACAGCAGGATAACGCATCACGTCACAGCCCGCGGCGGCGCATGGGACTGCCGTAGGCGCGGCGCCAGCCGCGAGGGGTCGAAGGTGACATGCCCCCGGGCTGGACCCAAAAAGCTCGCGGCTCGCGCCGCTCCCACTGCGAACGGCGGCGCATGGGATTGCCGTAGGAGCGGCGCCAGCCGCGAGGGGTCGAAGGCGACGGGCGTCGGGTGGGAGCGATGAAAAGCTCGCGGCTTGCGCCGCTCCTACCGGGGGGCGTCGCGGTGTCTGTTCCCGCCGTAGGCGCGGCGCCCGCCGCGAGGGGTCGAAGGCGACATGCCCCCAGGCCGGACCCAAAAAGCTCGCGCACAGGCACTCGCCTGCGAATGTGTAAACTGGCCGCTGTTCAACGTCCACCTGCCCACCGCCATGGCCACGACCCACCCCGAAGGCTGGCGCCTGCTGCCCGCCAGCGGCGCCCGCGCCCGCGAGCTGCAGACGCTCGCGCTGCTGGCGGGCGCGCTGCCAGCCGACACTACGATCTACCACGGCCTGCACTGGACGCGGGCCGAGGGCAGCGCGGCGGTGTTCGGCGACATCGGCTTCGTCGTCCTCGGCCCGGGCGGGCGCATCCTGCTCATCGAACAGCAGGCCGGCTTCCTCGACGAGGCCGAGCACGGCCTGCTGCGCCCGGGGCGGCGACGCGAACGCAACATCAGCGTGGATCTCGCACGCCAGGCCGATGCCCTGCGCGCGCGCCTGCGCCCGGCGCTGGGCGGCGCCGAGCCAATGCTCGACGTGCTGCTCTACTGCCCCGACTACACCGTGCGCCAGCCCGGCACCGCCGGCCTCGACCCGGCGCGCATCGTCGATGCGCCGCGGCGCGAGCAGCTGGTCGCCACCGTCCGCGCCCTCACCGGCGACAACGACGGCGCGGCGCCCGCCGACCCTGCCCGCCAGCAGGCCCTGCACCGCTTCTTCGCCGACCTGCTTGAGCTGGTGCCCGACGTGCAGTCGCACATCGGCCAGGTGGATGAGCTGAGCACGCGGCTGTCGGGCGGGCTCACCGAATGGGCGCGCCGCATCGACATGAGCCCGCACCGCCTGCGCGTGACCGCCACCGCCGGCAGCGGCAAGACCCAACTCGCGCTCGCCGCCTTCACCGATGCGCTGGCCGCCGGCCGACGCCCGCTCTACGTCTGCTACAACCGCCCGCTAGCCGACCACTTCGCCCGCATCGCCCCCGCCGGCGGCGAGATTGCCACCTACCACCAGCTCTGCGACCGCCGCCTGCGCGACGCCGGCCGCCCGCCGCGCTTCGGCGCTCCCGGCGCCTTCCGCCGCATGGAGGCGGACTTCGCCGCCCTGGTGGCCGCCCCGGCCAGCGGACAGCCCGACCCCCGGGGGCAGTTCGACGAGCTCATCATCGACGAGGGCCAGGACTTCATGGAGGCCTGGCGCGACACCCTGCTCGCGCTGCTCAAGCCGGGCGGGCGGGCGTGGTGGCTGGAAGACCCGCTGCAGAACCTCTACGACCGCCCGGCCGTGACCCTGCCGGGCTGGGTCGGGCTGAGCGCCGACACCAACTACCGCACCCCGGCCGACGTGCTCGCCTTGCTCAACGCCCGCCTGCCCCTGCCCGCCCCCATCCGCGCCGGCAGCCCGGTGGCCGACAGCGAGCCCGAACTGCTCGCCTGGCACGACGAGGCCGGCATGCTGGAGGCCACCAAGCGCGCAATCACGCGCGCGCTCGGACTCGGCTTTCGGCGCGACATGATCGTGCTGCTCACCTTCCGCGGCCGCGAGCACTC
>JANJTU010000303.1 GCA_024710965.1 Thauera sp.
GCGGCCGAACGCAAGGCGCTCAAGGACATGCTCAAGCGCGAGCTGGAGGAAAGACGATGACCAAACGCAATCTGTTTGCCGAACTCGCCGAGGGTTTCGATGCCCTGGCCGACGAACGCGCGGGCAAGAAGACGTTGCGAACCCACGACGTCGAGCTTCTTCCCGTTCCGCAGGTCAGCGCCGAAGAACTCGTTGCGTTGCGCGAACGGCTGCACCTGTCTCGGGCGCTCTTTGCTCGCTACCTGCGCACCAACCCCCGCACGCTGGAGAACTGGGAGCAAGGCCGGGCCAAGCCCAATGCGCAGGCGGCGCTCATCATCCGCCTGGTCGAGCGCTACCCGGACACCGTCGAGCGGCTTGCAAACGTGTGAAGATCGCTCGGGGTCTGCGGGGCGCGAGTGCAACCATCGGACGTGACATTCTGGCACGGCAGGCCGAACAGGGCGGGGGAGCCAAGGTGATCGAGCGGCTGGCGCACGATTTGCGCACCGCTTTTCCCGACATGAAGGGGTTCTCGCCGCGTAATCTCAAATACATGCGCGCGTTTGCCCAGGCGTGGCCGGATGGGGAGTTGTGCAAGCGGTGCTTGAGCTGCGCTGCTATGTGGTGGTCGAGCTCAAGGGCGGCAAGTTCAAGCCCGAACACCTGGGCCAGCTCGGCTTCTACCTTACGGCGGTGGATGCCCAGATCAAGCACCCCCAGGACAGCCCCACCATCGGCCTGCTGCTGTGCAAGAGCAAGAACAAGGTGGTGCCCGGTGGCCCCGCTGCCGGATTAGGCGTATAAACACATAAACACCGAACTCAAGGGTCTTGCATGTCGACGATACGCTGGAACGTTGCGGTCTCCGCCGAGACCGACCAAGCACTGCGGATGTTCCTTGCCAGCCAGGGCGGCGGGCGCAAGGGGGACTTGTCGCGCTTCATCGAAGAGGCGGTACGCGCCCACATCCTCGAGCTGAGCGCGGAAGAAGCGAAGGCGGCCAATGCAGCAGTAAGTGAATCCGACCTGGCGGCGATGGTGGACGAGGCACTTGACTGGGCCAGGGCTCAGTAATGCGCGTCGTGCTGGACACCAACATCCTGTTCAGCGCGCTCATTTCGCCACACGGGGCACCAGACACGATCTACCGCGCCTGGCGCACGGCCCGGTTCGAGTTGGTGACCTCGCGCGTACAACTGGACGAAATCCGCCGTGCGAGCCGTTACCCCAAGTTGCAGGCTGTGCTGCAGCCGGCCAAGGTGGGCGTGATGATCAACAACCTGCAGCGGGCCATTGTGCTGGATCGGTTACCGCGCCCGTTCGAAGCTGCCGATCCGGGCGACGCCTTTCTGCTGGCGATGGCGGACGCAGGTCATGCGGATTACCTCGTCACCGGCGACCGCCGCGCGGGCTTGCTGCAGCGCGGGCATCTTGGCAGGACGCGCATTTTGACGCCTGCTGCATTTTGTGCCGAAGTGCTGAAGGTATAACGGAAGCTGTCGGTTACCTCCAGCGCCTGCTGATGCAGGGGGCCGCGCGATGAAGGTGATCGAAACCGCCCTGCCGGGGGTGCTGATCCTGGAACCGAAGGTGTTCGGCGATGCGCGCGGTTTCTTCGTGGAGAAGCCGATGCGGCCGACCCGCGCGGCGCGCCGGACACGCACTACGTGGTGCTGGCGTATCGGCTGCGGTTGGCGGAGTCGGTCGTGCTGGATCCGCCCAAGGCGCAGCACGGGCGGTATCGGTGGTGGCGGCCGGCGGAGATGCGCGAGAGCGTGGCGGTGCATGGGAATGCGCGGGCGTATGATCGCCCGCTACCGCACAGGCATCCTCGAGTCCGTCGCCGCGCTCGACTGGATGATGCGCCGGCCCGGGGAGCTCGAAACCGAGTTGTGGCACGATGTCGAAAACATTGAAGGAGCACGCCAAGTGAAACGCGTCACCAGCGTCGAACGCCTCGCGCAAGCCACGCCAGAGCAACTCGAGCTGTGGGTGGAGCGCATCCTCGAGGCCGGCGGCCTCGACGACGTCCTTGGCGGCAACTGAAGCATCATTGCCCTGACTTTCGTTAGTCGTTAGCGCCGTGCAGATCGCGGTCGTCGGTGCCGGCATCGTCGGTGCATGCACCGCCTGGGCCTTGTCCAGGCGCGGGCACGCGGTGACGCTGTTCGAGCGCGACCAGCCGATGGCGCACACGAGCAGCGCATCGTCCAAGCTGCTGCACGGCGGCTTGCGCTACCTGGAGACGGGGCAGTTCGGCCTCGTGCGCAAGGCCTTGACGGCACGGCGCTTCTGGCTCGAGCAGGCGCCACAGCTGTGCAGCCGGCTCGAGCTGCTGCTGCCGGTGTATGCGGACCGCGGCCGCTCACGGTGGACGCTGGGCCTGGGCGTGCACTTGTACGACCTGCTCGCCCGCGGCAGCGGCTTTCCGGCCAGCCGCTGGCTGAGCCGCGACGAACTGCTCGCCCGCCGCCCCGACCTGCGCGCCGCCACACTGCAGGGCGCCTACACCTTTCACGACGCGCGCATGGACGACCGCGCGCTGGGCGAATGGGTGGTCGGCCGTGCCGAGGCGCTCGGCACCCGCCTCGTCACCGGCCGCACCATTGACACGATCGCCGAACTCGACGCCTTCGACCGTATCGTCAATGCCGCCGGCCCCTGGGCGATGACGCTGCGCGCCACCCAGCCCGGCGCCTCGCCCTACGCCCTCGACTGGGTGCGCGGCAGCCACCTCGTGCTCGCCCGCCCCTGCCCGGCCGCGCTGCTGCTGCAGGTGCCCGGCGAGCGGCGCATCTTCTTCGTGCTGCCCGCGGGCGGCGAGACCCTGGTCGGCACGACCGAAGTGCGCCAGCACGGGCCGGACGACGAAGGCACGAGCGCGGCCGAGATCCGCTACCTGCTCGAGGCCTTCAACTTCCACCTGTCGCCGGGCGCCGCGCGCGCCGACATCGTGCGCACCTTCTCCGGCGTGCGCCCGCTCATCCGTAGCGCGGCCAACCCGTCGGAGGCCAGCCGCGAATGGGCCTTCGAACGCGTCGGCAAGGTGTTGCACATCTACGGCGGCAAATGGACGACCGCGCAGCTGCAGGGCGAGGAGGCGGCGACGCGGGTGCTGCGCTGAGGCCCTCTGAGGCCGCGCCCAGCGGCGGCCTCGCTGCACGCAGGCCTTGAACAATTGGTAACGAGGGTGCTGCCCGCCCCCGGGCGATTCCGCCGCCATGATGCGATAATCTTCGCCCTGCCCAATACGCGAAGGAACACACAGCATGCCGACCTATGTCGAAATCATGGCTCAGATCGAGGCCCTGCAAAAGCAGGCCGAGGAGATGCGGCGCGCCGAGATCGCCGACGTGATCGCCGAGATCCGCCAGAAGATTCGCGACTACGATCTCACCGCGGCCGACCTGGGTTTCGGCGCCCCGGCCGCGCCGGCGGCGAAGCCGTCTGCCGGCAAGCGCGCGAGCGTCAAGCCCAAGTATCGCGACCCCGCCAGCGGCGCCACCTGGAGCGGCCGCGGCGTGATGCCGAAGTGGCTCAAGGCCCAGATCGAGGCCGGCCGCGCGAAGGAAGACTTCCTGATCGCGGACGAAGCGGCAGGCGCGCATTGACTGCGCTCCCCCGCCCCCCGCACGCGCGGGGAGGCCCCCAGCCTGACGGCAGCGCAGCCACGGCCCCGGCGGTCGGCGTGTGGCGCATGGGCTTCTTCCTGGCGTGCTGTGCGGCCTTCGTCTACGGCGTGTTCCGCCCCGAGCCGCCCCCCAATCTGTTCGAGGACTCCGACAAGGCGATGCACGTGCTCGCCTTCGGCACGCTCGCCTTCTCGATCCGGCTGGCTTTCGCGCGGGTGCGCGGCGCCTGGCTGTGGCCCTTGCTGATCGCGTTGGCGCCAGTGATGGAATGGCTGCAGCACGTGGTGCAGCCCGGGCGCCACTTCAGCCTGGGCGACATCCAGGCCAACCTGCTGGGCGTGACCGCGGCACTGGCGGCGTCCGCGCTGTTGCACCGCATCGCCGGCGCCCGCCTGTAGGCGGGAACGGGCCACAGGCGCGGACGCGGCCTGCCCTGCGGCCGCCGCAAATCAGTCGGTGCGGCGTCGCCGGTTGCTGTGCGCGCCGGCGAGCACGGCGATCGCGCAGAGCACGACCAGCGTCGCGGCATTGGCCGGAATCTGCAGGTTGAAGTCGGTGCCCGAGTGCACCAGCAGGGCGACGATGCCCATCGCCGCACCGAAGCCGACCCCGCTGCGATAGGTCGATTCGCGCCGCCACAGCGCCTGCAGCGCGCGCCACAGCGCCAGCAGCACGAAGGCCGCCAGCGGCAGGGTGCCGAGCAGGCCGTACTCGACGGCGAACTGCAGGTAGTCGTTGTGGGCGTGGTCGAAGTGCAGGCGGATGTCGTCGCCCGCCAGGCGCGGGAACACCGCCTCGAAGCTGCCCGCGCCATGGCCGGTGAGCGGCTTGTCCTCGACCAGCGGCAGCGCCTGGCGGGCGACGTCGTCGCGCAGCTCGTTGGCGCGCTGCACGACCTCGCCGTCGACGACGACGTCGCTGAGGCGGGTGTTCATCACCCGGTCCTTGAGCCGCTCGAGGCCGAAATACTGGCTGACGATGAGCACGTCGATGAGCACGATGCTGGCGAGGATCAGGCCGTTGCGCAGGCGGTGCTCGCGGTTGCGCAGCACGAAGAGGCCGCCGGCGATCATCAGGCCGACGAAGAAGCCCGCATTGCCGCCCCGCGAATGCGTCATCACCAGCGCGATCACCATCACCACCAGCGCGAGGCGCAGCCGGGCCTTGGGCCCCATCAGGGTCTCGAGGACGTTCACCCAGCGCAGCGGGCGGCCGTCGCGCAGCGCCAGCAGCAGGCCGATGCCGCAGGCGAGCGTGAGCTCAAGGTAACCGGCAAGGTGGTTGCGGTTGACGAAGGTGCCGGTGGCGTCGCCCACATAGCTGGTCTTGGGCCCGGCGAGCAGCCATTCGATGCCCGACAGCGTCATGAAGGCGCCGAAGAAGGCCTGCAGCGTGCCGCTGACGACGAGCACCGCCAGCAGCACGGTGAGCCGCCGGCGCGTGTGGAACAGCGCCACCACGAGCAGGAACAGCAGGCTGTAGGCGAGCCCCAGCATCAGGTACTGAAAGCTGGCGCCGACGTCGGCCGTCCACCCCGCCAGCCACTGCACCGCCACCCACGCCTGCGCCGCCAGCAGCAGGCCGAAGAGCGGCAACGCGGCGGCCAGCGGCCGGTCCCGACGCGCGCCACCCTCCCCGCCCCGCGGCCGATAGACCTCGGCGATGCCCCAGATGCCGCTCAGCACGCCCACCGCGAGCACGAACAGGCCGACCGCCCAGTCGCGATTGCTGCCCAGCGGCAGCGGCAGCCAGACGAGCAGGACGAGGACGGCGGCGATCAGCGCGCGCTCGAGATGGGATGTAGGCTGTTCGGACATTTGGCGACGGCGGCGAGGGGCAAAGAGGGCGGCAAAGGCAGGGCGACAAAGGAAGGGGGCACAGACGGCAAAGCGCGACGGGCCGGTGGCGTGTGCCGCGCCGGGCGGCGCCGAAAACGCGGCATTATGCCACCCCCGATCGCCCCGGGCCGTGTCGTACGTCGGATTGCGCAGCGCGGGCGCCGCCAGCACAACCGGCCGCAGCCTTGCAAACAGGCGCGCGATGTAGCATGATCGCGCCCTGTTTGCGCTTCCCCGGCCGGTTCCGGCGGCGAAGACCAGCGGCGCCACGACAAGATTTGCCGAGGCAGCTGGACGCGGCGGAAGAATCTGCCCGGCACGCAAAATTTTGCTTGATCTGCTGCGAATTACCTCTATAATCGCGGTCCTTCGCAGTTGCAGTACAAAGCGCCCGTAGCTCATCTGGATAGAGTACCTGGCTACGAACCAGGGGGTAGGAGGTTCGAA
>JANJTU010000340.1 GCA_024710965.1 Thauera sp.
TTCACGACGGTGCTCGCCTACTACTATATTGCCGAGACGAACCTCGCCTACCTGACGCGCAACCTGCGCTCGGACGCGCTGATGTTCGTGCTGCGCATTGCCCTGATCGGCTCCGCGCTGTATGGCTGCGTGCGCACCAGCGACCTCGCCTGGGGCATGGGCGACATCGGCGTCGGCATCATGGCCTGGCTCAACATCTTCGCCATCCTCGTCCTGCAGAAGCCGGCGCTGGCGGCGCTGAAGGACTACGAGGCGCAGCAGGCGCGCGGCCGCCTGCAGCCCGAGTTCGACCCGCGCGAGCTGGGGATCGAAAACGCCGAGCTCTGGGTCGAACGCGCACGGAAGCAGAAGCGCGGCGCCTGAGCACCACCCGCCCTGCAAGCGATGGGCCCGCCCGTGCAGGGCGGGCCGCGGCGCCGGCTGCGGCAGGCACGCCAGCCACCCCCAACCCGCCCACCGGCGCGGCGCCCGCTGCCGGCGGACATCTTCCTCGCGAGATCATGCAGATCGTACTCATCAGCGGCCTGTCCGGCTCGGGCAAGAGCATCGCGCTCAACGTGCTCGAGGATGCCGGCTACTACGTGGTGGACAACCTGCCGGCGGCGCTGCTGCCGCAGCTGGTCACGCACCTGCGCGACAGCGGCTCGGCGCGCGTGGCGGTGGCGGTGGACATGCGCTCGGGCACGAGCCTCGCCGCGCTGCCGCAGCAGGTGGAGATGCTGCGCGGCATGGTGAGCGACCTGCGCTTCATCTTCCTCGAAGCGCGCGACGATGCGCTGATCGCGCGCTTCTCCGAAACGCGGCGGCGCCACCCGCTGGCGGTGGACGGCGTGAGCCTGGAGGAGGCGATCCAGCGCGAGCGCGACGCGCTCGCGGCGGTCGCCGAACTCGGCCACCGTGTCGACACCAGCGATCTGCATCCGAACACGCTGCGCGCCTGGGTGAAGGATTTCATCCACATGGAGGCGAGCGAGGGGCTGACGCTGATGTTCGAGTCCTTCGGCTTCAAGTACGGCATTCCGCTCGATGCCGACCTCGTCTTCGACGTGCGCTGCCTGCCCAACCCGCATTACGACCCCGACCTGCGCCCGCTCACCGGCTGCGACGCGCCGGTGATCGACTTCCTCGAGCGGATTCCCGAGGTCGGCCGCATGGCCGAGGACATCCGCCGCTTCATCGCCGACTGGCTGCCGGCCTACGTGCGCGACAATCGGAGCTACCTGACGGTGGCGATCGGCTGTACCGGCGGCCAGCACCGCTCGGTGTACCTGGCCGAATGGCTGGCGACGCGCTTCCGCGGCCCGGTGCACGTCATCGTCCGCCACCGCTCGGCGGCGCGCCGGGCGGCTGACCGCGCTGCGGCGAGCGCGCACGACCCGGCGCCCGGGCCGGCGCAGTGAGGGACGTGCTGGCCGGCTGGCGCGCGCTGCTGCGGCCGGGCGACGTGCTGGTCGCGCTCGGCGGCCTGGCGCTGTGCGGCTATGCGGTGCTCAGCCTGTGGCAGGGCGGGCGGCCAGACGGCGCCGTGGTGCGCGCCGGCGGCCGCGTGGTGGCCGAGGTCGACCTCGCCACGCCGCGCCTGATCGAGGTGGCCGGCCCGCTCGGCACCACCCGCATTGAGATCCAGCCCGGCCGTGCCCGCGTCGCCGCCGACCCCGGTCCGCGCCAGTATTGCGTGCGCCAGGGCTGGCTGACGCAGGCCGGCGCGGTGGCGATCTGCGCCCCGAACGAGGTCAGCCTCGCCCTCACCGGGCGCGGCGCCGACTATGACTCGCTCAACTATTGAACTCGTCCCCTCCGCCGAGGACCGCCGCATCGCGCGCCATGCGGCGGCGGCGATCGTGCTCACCGTGGCCGAGGCGGCGATCCCGCTGCCGCTGCCCGGGGTCAAGCCCGGCCTGGCGAACATCGTCACGCTGATCGTGCTCGCGCGCTGGGGCTGGCGCGAGGCGGTGTGGGTGGCGCTGCTGCAGGTGCTGGCGGGCAACCTGCTGCTCGGCCAGTTCCTCGCGCCGGGCTTCTTCCTCAGCCTGTCGGGCGCGCTCGCCAGCCTCGTCGTGCTCGGCCTGGCGATGCACCTGCCGCGGCGCTGGTTCGGGCCGGTGAGCCAGAGCATCCTCGCCGCCTTCGCCCACATCGGTGCGCAACTGGTGGTGGCACGGCTGTGGCTGGTGCCGCACGACGGCGTGTTCTACCTGGTGCCGGTGTTCGCCCTGGCGGCGGTGGTGTTCGGCCTCGTGAATGGCCTCGTGGCGGCGCGCCTGCTGGGCGAACTGGGCGGGCCACGGACGGCGCCGGCGGGCGGGGCGGGCGGCGCGCCGGAACGCTAGGCCCGGCCTTCCGTCCAACCAGCACCCGGCGCGCGCACCGATGCCGGGCCGGCCGGACGGAGGGCGACATGCATGGGCGATGGTGGAGATGGCTGAGTGCGCTGCTGGCGGCGCTGTGCGGGTTGGCCTTCGGCTGGGTGGCGGGCTCCGGCGTGGTGCGCGCCGCGGGGCCGCAGGCGCTGGCGCCGGAGGCCGTCGTCACCGCCGCCGCGGGCCCGCCGGAAGACCGCCCGGCCTATGCCGCCAGGTGCGCCGAGAACCACGCCAGCAGGCGCTGCCAGCCTTCTTCGGCCGCGGCCTTGCGGTAGCTCGGCCGGTAGTCGGCGTGGAAGGCGTGCGGGGCGTCGGGGAAGACGACGATCTCGCTGCGGCTGCCCGCCGCCGCCAGCGCCTCACGCATGGCCTCGACGTCGGTGAGCGGAATGCCCTGGTCCTGGCCGCCGTAGAGGCCGAGCACCGGTGCGTGCAGGGCGGCGGCGACGTCGAGCGGGTGGCGGGGGGTGTTCTCCGACGGTGCGCCGTCGAGCCGGCCGTACCAGGCCACGGCCGCCTTCAGGCGCGGGTTGTGGGCCGCATAGAGCCAGGCGATGCGCCCGCCCCAGCAAAAGCCGGTGATGCCGAGCCGCGCCGGATCGCCGCCGCGGCTCGTCGCCCAGGCCGCGCAGGCGTCGAGGTCGGCCATGACCTGCGCGTCCGCCACCTTGGACACGATGCCTTCGAGAATGGCACCGACGTTGTCCACCTTGGCCGGATCGCCCTGACGGAAGTAGAGCTCGGGCGCGATCGCCAGATAGCCCTGTTTCGCCAGCCGGCGGCAGACGTCGCGGATGTGCTCGTGCACGCCGAAGATCTCCTGCACGACGAGCACCGTGGGCCACTTGCCGTCCTGCGCCGGATGCGCGAAGTACACCGGCAGCGCGCCGCCGTCGACCGCGATCGCCGCGCTCCCGGTGCTCAGCCCGGCGCTGTCGGTCGTGATCAGCGTGCTCGCGTGCACCGGCTGCACCGCCGCGGCGAAGCCCGCCGCCGCCACCGCGGTGACGAAGGTGCGCCGATCCATGCGGGCGGCGGGCAGCAGGCTGTCGAATTCGGCCGAGGCCGGGGCGTCGTTGCTCTCGTGCATGGTGTGCTCTCCTTCGTGGTCGGGATGGGGGCTGCGGATGGGGCTGTGGGACAGGGGGCAGCGGGACAGGGGGCAGCGGGCGGTGCGGCCGCGCTGCCGCCGCGCCCTGCATCGTAGCAGCCGTGCGCGCCTGCCGGCGCATGCGGGCGTGGTGTGCCGGTCGCCGCCCACCCTGAGCCGCGGCGGCCGGCGGCTGCGCGGCGCGCGGGCTAGAGGTCGAGCACCAGGCGCGCCGACTTCGCGCGCGAGCAGCAGGGCAGGAACTGGTCGTTGGCGGCCTGCTCCTCGGGCGTCAGGTAGGCGTCCTTGTGGTCCGGCTCGCCCTCGAGCACGCGCGTCAGGCAGGTGCCGCACACGCCCTGCTCGCACGAGGTGGGGATCTCGACCCCGGCGGCGGCCAGCGCCGCGACCACGGTCTGCTCCTTCGCCACGCGCACGCTGCGCCCCGAGCTGGCGAGCACGACCTCGAAGGCGGCGTCGTCCGCCGCGGGGCCGACCTCGGCGGCGAAGAACTCGTAGTGCAGCTGGGCCTCCGGCCAGCCGCGCGCGCGTGCGCGCTGCAGCACGGCGTCCATGAAGCCCTTCGGGCCGCAGACGTAGAGGTGCAGGCCGGGCTCGGGCTGCGCCAGCGTCGCGGCGAGATCGAACTGCTGCGCCGCCGGGCCGTCGTCGAAGTGGAAGTGCACGCGTGCGGCGAAGGTGGAGGCCGTGATGCGGTCGTGGAAGGCGGTGCGGTCGCGGGCGCGCGTGCAGTAGTGCATGCTGAAGTCGGCGCCGCTCGTCGCCAGCCGCTCGGCCATGCACAGCAGCGGCGTCACGCCGATGCCGCCGGCCAGCAGCAGGCTGCGCCGTGCCTCGTGCACGAGCGGAAAGTGGTTCTTCGGCGCGCTGATCTGCAGCCGCTCGCCTTCGTGCACGCGGTCATGCATCGCCGCCGAGCCGCCGCGCGAGGCCGGGTCGCGCAGCACGCCGATCAGGTAGCGGTGGCTCTCGGCCGAATCGTTGCACAGCGAGTACTGGCGCACGAGGCCGTTGGGCAGGTGGACGTCGATGTGGGCGCCCGCTGCGAACGGGGGCAGCGCGGCGCCGCTCGCTTCGACGAGCTCGAAGGTGGCAATGTCGGTGGCTTCGATCACCTTGCGGGCGACGCGAACGCTCAGGGTGGGAGTCTTCATCGGGGCGGATCCAGGCTCGACGGCCGGGGCCGGGGCCCCGCCGTGGTGGGAAAGGGCTCAGGCGCAGGCGGGGGCCGCCCGCTCCTGCTCGATCAGGCGCTCGAGCATGCGCCGCGCCTGCACGCCGCCGAGGTCGGTGTTCAGGCTCAGCAGCTTGCGCTCGGGCCAGGTGCGCAGGTTGCGCTGCTGCGACTCGAGCATCTCCAGGTCCTCGGCGAAGACCTTGCCCTGCGCCTCGCGGATGCTCGCGGTGAGCGCCTTGTCGCGCGGCTGGAAGTTGCGCGCGAGGCCCCAGAAGTACCACATCGTGGTCTCGGTCTCGGGGGTCAGGAAGTCGACGACGATGCCCGAGACCTTGGACGCGGGGTCGGCGTCGAAGCCGCCCTTGCCGGCGTGGGCGACGCCGACGTCGATCAGGATCTGGCCCGGCGCGGTGAAGCGGCAGATCTGCCAGCGGTCGCAGGGCCGGTCGTCGGCGAGGTGGTTGCCGCGCAGCGCCGCCTGCCAGAACGGCGGCGGCATGATGTTCTCCATGAAGCGGCTGGTGATCACGGTGTCGCCCTCGACCTTCGTCGTCGGCAGCGCCTCGTCGAGCTCCTTCTGGCCGATGCTGGTGGCGTGCACGTACTTCTCGTGCGTGAGGTCCATCAGGTTGTCGATCATCAGGCGATAGTCGCAGGCGATGTGGTAGCGGCCGCCGCCGAAGGCCCAGTCCGGGCTCTCCGCCCAGGGCAGGTGGGGCAGCTTCGCCGCGTCGGCGCGCGCTGCCTCGCCCGGCCACACCCAGACGTAGCCGTAGCGTTCGATCACCGGATAGCTGCGGATGGCGGGAAAGCCGCGCACGCGCTGGCCGGGCATGGCGACGGCCTTGCCGTCACAGCCCATCTCGAGGCCGTGATAGCCGCACACCAGCCGGCCTTCGACGACGCGACCGAGCGACAGCGGCGCGCCGCGGTGGGGGCAGAAGTCTTCCAGCGCGGCGGCGACGCCGTCGGCGGCGCGGTAGAACACGATGCGCTCGCCGCAGACCATGCGGCCGAGCGGCTTGTCGTCGATCTCGTCGGGGGTACAGGCCACGTACCAGGCATTCTTCGGGAACATGTCGTTCGTCTCCTCAGCGTGGGGGCGGGTCACTTCGTGTATTGCTGCACCAGCGCCGCGGCGGCGTCATGGAGGCGCTGGCCGTCGGGCACTTCCTTGACCCATTCCGCGGTCACCACGCGGCTGGCCGCCTCCCAGCGCTGCATCTCCTGTGGCGGCAGCGAGTACACCGTGTTGCCGCGCGCGATCGTCAGCTCGCGTGCGGCCGCGTCCGAGGGGGCGAAGCGCGCCGCCACCCAGGCCGAGGTCTCGCGCCCGCTGTTGGCGTCGATGACCTTCTTCAGCTCGGCCGGCAGGCTGTCGTACTTCTTCTGGTTCATGACGAAGATCATCGTCGCCGCGCTCATCGTGCGTTCGCCGCCGGGTTCGGCATGGAACTTCGTCAGCTCGTGGGTCTTCGTCGGCGGCACCACTTCCCAGGGCACGAGCGCGCCCTGGATGACGCCCTTGGACAGGCTCTCCGGCATCTGCGGCACGGCCATGCCCACCGGCGTGGCGCCGAGCGCGGTGAGCAGCTTGTTGCCGAGGCGGGATGGGGCGCGCACCTTCATGCCCTTGAGGTCCTCCAGCGAATTCACCTGCTTGTCGCGGAAATGGAAGATGTAGGGGCCGGTGACCCAGGTGGCGATCGGCTTGAAGCCGGCGAACTCGTTCAGCGCGTGATCCTGGATGAAGTCCCACAGCGCGCGCGAGGAGGCCTCGCGCTCGGTGGTGAAGAAGGGCAGCTCGAACACCTCCGACACCGGGAAGCGGCCCGGCGTCCATCCCGGCAGCGTCCACGTGATGTCGGAGACGCCGTCGCGCGCCTGCTGCAGCAGTTGCGTCGGCGCGCCGCCGAGCGACATCGCCGGGTAGATCTGGCACTGCAGGCGCTTGTTCGATTCGGCCGCGATCTTGTCGCACCAGGGCACGATGAACTGGGTGTGGGCGGCCGACATCGGTGGCAGCGAGTGCGCGAGCTTGAGCACGATCGGCTCGTCCTGGGCGCTGGCGGGCAGGCCGAGGCCGAGCAGCGCGGTGCAGATCAGGGCGCGTTGAAGGCGCATGGTGTGTCTCCTCCGTTATGGGTATGGGGGCCGCGGGTACTGCAAGGGGGCGCGGGCGGGCTCAGGCCGGCACGATCAGGCTGGCGCCGGGCAGCAGCGCCTTGGTGCGCGGATCGTCGAGGGTGGCCTGCAGGTTGCGCCGGGCGATGCGCGCATGCTCGCGCATCAGGGCTTCGGCGCGGCTGCCCTCGCGCGCGGCCAGGGCCTCGAGCACCGCGCGGTGCTGGGCATTGGCGATGCGCAGCGTGTGCAGCGCGTCCGGCGCCACCGCCTGCACGCGCAGGAAGCCGTTGGGCGAGGCGAAGGGCAGGGCCGTGGCGCGTTCGAGCTGGCGCTGCACGACCGCGCTGCCGCAGGCCTGCGCGAGCAGCTCGTGGAAGCGGGCGTTGGCTTCGACATAGGCGGTGAAGCGGGCGTCGGTGAGGCGGCCGTCGGCGGCGAGGACGGCGTCGATCTCGTCCACGCAGGCCGCCAGCGCGCCGAGCAGTCCGGCGGCGGTGCCACGCTCGGCCGCGAGGCGGGCGGCGAGACCCTCGAGCGTGCCGCGGACCTCGATCGCGTCGCGGATCTCGTCCATCGAGAACGCCCGCACGCGAAAGCCGCCGGAGCGGATCGGCTCGAGCAGGCCTTCTTCCTGCAGGCGGACGAGGGCGGTGCGGATCGGCGTGCGCGAGATGCCGGTGAGCTCGGCCACGGCCGGCTCGGAGATGCGTTCACCGGCGGGCAGTTCGCCGTCGAGGATCATCTCACGCAGGCGCAGCAGCGCCCGCACCGTCTGCGAAGCCGTTTCCGCGGCGGGTTCGAGGGGGGCGTGCAGCATGCCGAACTCCGGTGTGTGTATACACCAATGAGTTTATTGGCGCTTTTTATCGGCGTAAACAGCTATTTTGTAATTGAGCTGTATACAGCTTGTGGGTCGGAGCAGCGCACACCGTGCTCAGCACGCCACGCGCGTTTAGCCTCCAGGGGGCAGCGCGGGCGGCAGCGGCCGGCCTGCCCGCCTGCGCACATAGGCCTCGAAGGCGTCGGCGGCGAGCGGGCGGCTGAAGTAATAGCCCTGCACCTCGTCGCAGCCTTGCTCGCGCAGGTAGTCAAGCTGCGCGGCGGTCTCGACGCCCTCGGCGATCGTGCGCATGCCCAGGCTGCGTGCGAGCTGGATGATGGCGCCGACGATCGCGCGGTCGTCGGAGTCGTCCGTGATGTCGCGGACGAAGCTCTGGTCGATCTTGAGCCAGTCGACCTTGAAGCGCTTGAGGTGGCTGAGCGAGGAGTAGCCGGTGCCGAAGTCGTCGATCGACAGGCGGAAACCGCGCTCGAAGAGCCGCTCCATGAGTCGGATCGCCGTCTGCGGATTGTCCATCGTGACGGCTTCGGTGAGCTCGAGCTTCAGCCGCGCCGGGGCCAGGCCGGCGTCGGCCACCATCTGCGACACGCGCTCGGGCAGGTCGGGCTGGCGGAACTGGGCGGCGGACAGGTTCACCGCCACCGCCAGCGGCGGCAGGCCGCGCGCCGTCCATTGCTGCGCCTGGCGTGTGGCCTGGCGCAGCACCCATTCGCCGAGCGGGATGATGAGGCCGTTGCCTTCGGCGATCGGGATGAACTCGGCGGGGGAGATCGCGCCCAGTTCGGGGTGCTGCCAGCGCAGCAGCGCCTCGGCGCCGACGATGCTGCCGTCGCGGAGCGAGACCTGCGGCTGGTAGTGCAGCGACAGCTGTTCGCGCGCCAGCGCGTGGTGCAGCGCGTTGGCGAGCAGCAGGCTGCGCGCGGAGCGGGCCTGCATCTCGGCGGTGAAGAAGCGGAAGCCGTTGCGGCTGTCGCGCTTGACCTGGTACATCGCGGCGTCGGCGGCGCGCGACAGGCTGTCCATGTCGCTGCCGTCGTCCGGATACATCGCGATGCCGATCGAGGGCGTCGCGCTCAGTTCGTGCGGGCCGATCAGGTAAGGCCGGGAGACGACTTCGACCAGCTTGGTGGCGACGCGCACGGCACCGTCGGCGCCGGTGTCGGGCAGGATGAAGATGAACTCATCGCCGCCGAGCCGCGCCACCGTGTCGCCGGTGCGCAGCGCCGCGGTGAGGCGGCGCGACACTTCGACGAGGAGCTGGTCGCCGACGTCGTGGCCGAGGCTGTCGTTGATGTCCTTGAAGTGGTCGAGGTCGAGGAACATCACCGCCAGCGCTTCGCCGCCGCGCTGGGCCAGGCTCAGTGCGTACTGGAAGTGATCCTTGAGCAGGGTGCGGTTGGGCAGACCGGTGAGCTGGTCGAAATGCGCGAGGCGGCGGATCTGGGCTTCGGCGCGCTTGCGCTCGGAGATGTCGCGCGTGACGCCGTGGATCTCGATCTTGCCGGTGCGCGGGTTGCGCACCATGTTGGTGACGACTTCGGTCCATACCGTGGAGCCGTCGCGGCACGGTTGCTCGATTTCCTCGATCGTGAAGTCGTCGGCGCTGCGCCGGCCGGCGTTGAAGTCGGCGAGCTGGCTGGCGAGGAGTCTGCGCACCCGCGCCGCGCTCTCGGGGGTGAGGGCGGCGTCCATCGGCTCGGCCATGATCTCCTCGGGCGTGTAGCCGCGCAGGCGGATGACCGAGGGGCTGACGTAGAGAAAGCGCAGGCTCTCGGTGTCGAGCGTCCAGATCACGTCATTGATGGTCTCGGTCAGCTCGCGATACTTTTCCTCGCGCTCGGCGAGCTCGGCGGCCAGGCGGGCGCGTTCGGCGTCGTCGCAGAAGCGCTGCAGGGCGAAGTCGATGTCCATCGCCATTTCGCTCAGCAGGCTGCGGGCTGCCTCGTCGAACGCGCCCACCTCGGCGGCGTAGAGGTTCATGACGCCGATCACGGCGCCGCCGCGGTGCAGCGGGAGGGCGGCCGAAGCGCCCCAGCCGAAGCGCCGGCCCTGTTCGTGCCAGGGCGCGGTGGCCGCGTCGCCGGCGAAGTCCTGGCACCAGAACGGGCGGTCCTCGCGGAGCGCGGTCCCGCTCGGGCCGCAGCTGGTGGCGCTGCCGGGCGCGGTCTCGATGCGGATCGCGGCCAGGTAGTCGATGCCTTGGCCGTGGGCGGCGGCGACCTCGAGCCGGCCGTCGCACGCGTCGATGAGGCCGATCCAGGCCATCTTCATGCCGCCGAAATCCACCGCGGCGCGGCAGATCTGCTGCAGCAGCTCGTCCTGCCCCTTGCAGCGCACGATCGCCTGGTTGCACTGACTCAGGGTCGCGTACAGGCGGGTGAGGCGCTGCACGCCGGCCTCCGCCTCGCGCCGTGGGCTGACGTCGCGCGAGAGGACGACGAAAGTCGCCGGCCCGCTGCCGTCGCCCGGCTTCTTCGCCACCGACAGCTCGAACCATGCCGTCCCGCGCGGCAGCGGCAGCGCGATCTGGCGT
This sequence comes from Thauera sp., assembly GCA_024710965.1. Lineage (GTDB taxonomy): Bacteria > Pseudomonadota > Gammaproteobacteria > Burkholderiales > Rhodocyclaceae > Thauera. The sequence goes on from JANJTU010000340.1 coordinate 10,153, forward strand.
CCGCTCGACCCGCCGGTTTCGTCCGCCTCGCGCAGCGCCGCCATGCAGGTCGCGGCGGCCTCGGCCGGCATGACGTCGTGCACGGTGCGACCGCGCAGCTCGCCCGGCGGCAGCACCAGCTGCTCGGCCCGGCGCGCATGCACGTCGAGATAGCGGCCACCGGCGTCGAGCTCGAAGAGCAGGTCGGGCACGGCGTCGAGCGTGGCGCTGAGCTGGCGGTTGACGCGCACCAGCGCCCGCGTTGCGGCCTGCACCTGGCGCCGCAGCAGCACCACGCCGCCCGCCAGCACCAGGCCGAGCGTGACGAGGATCACGAGGGCGTTGCGCGCCATGGCCGGTATGCGCGGCTCGGCAGCATGGCCGGCCCAGTCCTTGACGATGCGAAAGTAGGGCGAGGCCGGATCCTGCTGCCACGCCGCCAGATGTTCGTCGATGCGTGCGAGCACGGCGCCCTGCCGGCCGGCCGGTGCAGCGTAGAACAGGCGTGCGGGCATGAACACGATCGGCGTCTCGATCAGGCCGAAGGCGGCCGCGCGGTAGCCGCCGAACTGATAGCTCGCCACCGCGGCGTCGGCCTCGCCTGCCTGGGCGAGGCGGAAGGCGGCCTCGGGCGAGGCTGCGGGGACGAGCTCGAAGTCGATGTCGAAACCGCGCAGCATGGCGCGCAGGCCCTGTTCCTGGACGCTGCCGCCGAGCATCGCGATGCGCTTGCCGTGGAGGTCGAGGATGGAGTCGATCGGCGTCCTGCTGCTGCGATAGATCTGTGACCAGCTGTGCAGCGTCGGCACGCGGTGGAAGTCGAAGCGTCGGCTGCGCTCGTCGGAATGGGCCACGTCGGGCAGGAGGTCGAGCTCGCCGGCTTCGAGCTGCGTCAGGCAGGCCTGCCATTCGCAGCGCACGAAGCTGAGCGTCCAGCCCTCGCGGCGCGCGATCTCGTGCATGAGCTCGATCAGGATGCCGGTCGGCGTGCCGTGTTCGTCGGTGAACAGCTTGGGCGGGTTCTCGTACACGCCGATCCGTAGCGGGCGGGGCTCGGCCGCGGCGCTTGTGCCGACGACCAGGCCGAACACAAGCACGCCAAGCCCTCTGCCCAGGGTGGCGAGTCGGTGCCGCATGCCGGAGCCGTAGTGCGCGAGCAAGAATCTTCCCCGTGTTCGCGCGCAATGACCGTTCGCTGGTGCCGAGCGATCGCCGCGCGTGTTCGCATGACCGCGACAATGTACACGGGATTACCGCCCGCTTGCAGGGCGGGGACGGGGGCGCGGCCGCCGGCGGCGCCCGCGCCGGCCCGCCAGCGTGAAAAAGTCCACGGCGCAGGCCGGCTGTCGAGGAAATGCCGCACTCCTTTACCCCTTATCGGCGGAAGGCGGCGCATGCGCCTGCCCTATGCTGGCCCTGTCAGCACAATGGCCGTCGGGGCCGCATGAGGAGCCTGTCCATGAACGTCGAATTGCTCGATGGCGAAGTCGAGATCATCGAACTGCAGGAGCTCGCCGTGACCGACTGCGAGGACGGAGCGGCCGGGGCGTGGGATGGGGGGCGGGATGCGTTGGCGGTTGGGGCGACGGAGGGCGGGGCCGCCGAGGCCGTCTTCATGGCCTGGTTCACCGACTGGCGCGGCCGTACCGGCGCAATCAGCGCTGGCGCAGCAAGCGATCGAGGCGGTTGGCAAAGGCCTGGCGGTCCGCCGCGCTGAAGGCTGCCGGGCCGCCGGTGTCGACGCCCGTGCCGCGCAGCGTGTCCATGAAGTTGCGCAGGTCGAGCAACTCGCGGATGTTGTCACGGCCGTACAGTTCGCCGCGCGGGCTGAGCGCGTGGCCGTCCTTGCCGACGATCTCGGCCGCGAGCGGGATGTCGGCAGTGATGACGAGGTCGCCGGGCTGCACGTGGCGGGCGATGTACTTGTCGGCTTCGTCGAAGCCGCCGGGGACCTGCACCATCCGGATCAGGGCCGAGGGCGGCGTGCGCAGCGCCTGATTGGCCACGAGCGTGAGTGGGCGCTTCGTGCGTTCGGCGGCACGGAACAGAATGTCCTTGATCACGCCCGGGCAGGCGTCGGCATCGACCCAGATATGCATGGCTTGTCGCAGCGTGGATGCGCGCCGCCGCGGCCCCGCAGGGCCGGGCTGCGGTGTTGCGCGTGCCGCTCAGCGCCGGCGCGGGGGTGGGGCGCCGGCCGTGCCGGCCGGGCGGCCGGGCAGGTGGCGGAAGGTGATCCGCCCCTTGCTGAGGTCGTAGGGCGACATTTCCAGCGATACGTTGTCGCCGGCGATGATCCGGATGTGATGCTTGCGCATCTTGCCGCCGGAGTAGGCGATGAGGTTGTGGCCGTTGTCGAGGGTGACGCGATAACGACCGTCGGGCAGGACCTCGGTGACGGATCCTTGCATTTCGATGAGTTCTTCCTTAGCCATGTGCGGGCTCCTTGTCGTTGTGCCGTGCCTCTGCTCGCGGGAAAAAACGAGCGCGGGCCGGCCGGGGCTCGCCACCGCCTTGGCGGGCCCGAATTCGGCGTCTGGCCGCGTGAAGGACGCGGGCGCTGCGCCGCTGAAAATCGGCACGGATATCGGCGGGCCGAGCGGATAGGGTTGCGGTGACGCTCCCGCGGCCGGTGGCGGCGGGAGTGAGCGACACGAGGGTAAAGGGTGCGCGTGTCGCGTTACGGGCGGTCGCTGCAGGGCGGCCACGGCGGCATCGCCGGTCGGCGCGGGGGCGACGCACAGGCGATGGGTTCGGACCGCGCCCGCGCCGACAAGGGGCGCGGCCGGCGGGCCGGGTACCGGGGGCGGGTCGCGCCCCGGATGAGCCGCCGTCCGGAAAAAAATAGCCGGACTTCTGTCCGGCCATCTTCCTTAGTTTCCTGGTGGGGCGTGCAGGATTCGAGTCTGCGACCAACGGATCAAAAGCGCGGGAACCGCGTGGATGATAGCACGGCGAGCGCTCCACGGCCTGGTGCACGATGCACGCTAGGGCGTATGCCGCCCTTGCCTTGCGCTTTGCGATGCTTCCCGCCTTGCCCGCTCGTGCGCGAGGCGGGGGCGGGCGAACCCGCCCACGTCCGTGGAAGGCGGTGCGGGGCTCGCCTGCGCGAGGATCGTGTTCAGGAAGGGCTGGCGGTGGGTGTCGTGCCGCCACCCCCTCCGGGCGCGCTCACCGGCCCGGCGACGCTATTGACGGTAGTGCCTCCGGTGACGGCGGGACCGCCCTGGGTCGTGCCGAGCTGGCTCAGGATGTTGTTGATCTGCGCGTTGATGGTGGGATTGGCCTGGCTCAGGGCCGGCGATGCGGCGGCGCTGTTCAGCGTCTGCGTCACCGTTTGCAGTGCGCCAGGGGCGGCCGCGGCAACAACCTGGCTTGTGACCGCAGTGAAGGCAGTGCTCATCACACTGACGGCTGCGCTGGGGGAGGCCTGATACACCACCGGGTTCGTCACGACGGTCGCGATGCTCACTGCCAGGTTCGCCACGGTCTGAGGCGCCGCATGCTGCACCGCTGGATTTGCGATGATCGCGGCGACCGTCGTCGCCACCGCCAAGGCCTGGCCCGGGGCCGCCTGCTGGACGGGCGCGGACGAGATCAGGGTGGTCGCTTCACCGGCCAGTTGGGCCGCCACGGCGGGATTGATGGCCGCCATGTGCTGCGCAACGGTGGTCATGGATTGCGCCACCGACGCCGAGAGCACGGGGTTGGCGGTCGTGGCAACGGCCCTTGCGACGCCCGCAGCCAGTGCGGCCGCGGCCTCCGGGGCCGTCTGCATGACGGCGGGGCTGACGAAGATTCTCGCAGCGGCGGTCAGAACCTGTTCAACCGAGGAGGGAGCCGAGCTAGCAACCGGCGTCGAGGCCACCGTCTGCACCGCCGCTCCCGCCGCTCGGGCTGCGGCCTGTGGATTGCTCGCCACCATCTGCTCGGCGGCCGAGATGACCTGTGCGGCCAGACTCGCCGCCCGGGCCGGATTGCCGCCGGACAAGGTGTTGATGGCCTGTTGAACGGCTTGGGAATTCCCGCTTTGTACCGCCGCTCGCAGTGCCGGCGGCATCGCCGGAAGTGCTAGCTGGGCCGGACCGCCCGCTCTTTGCTGGGGCCCGGCCTGCTGGGCATGGGACGGATTCGCAGCCAGGAGCAGGGCAAGCATCAAGGCGGACGCAAGTGTCTTCTTCATCATGTCGACGGTCTCGTTGTGTCAAGGCCGGCGGGGCCGGTCAAGGGGGCCATGCTCCGGCCTGAACGAGCGGGGCGGAACCGACGGCGCCGCACTCAATCTTCGTATCTTCAGTCCAGTGACATTGGCTGGGAGGCAGTATGCACGAGACTTTGCAGTTGTCGTAGCTTGTTGTTGCTGAGGACAGCGGTGGAGTCTGTCGTCTCATGAGGCGCGGGCGTCAAGCTGCGCGGCGGCGGGAGAGGCGGCCCGGTGAGCGGCCTGAGTCGACGATGAGGGGGCCATCGATCGCGTGGTGCGCAAAAGCCGCCACCGGGATGTGGAAAAGCCCTGGGCGTGGCCGGCAAGGGCTGGCGTTCCAGCGCGTCAGCAGCGCCGCCTGCCGGGTGCTCGGCCGACGGGCTGCGGAAAAGCAAATGCCCGGACCGAAGTCCGGGCATTTGCTTTGAAACTGTGGTAGGCCGTGCAGGATTCGAACCTGCGACCAACGGATTAAAAGTCCGCTGCTCTACCAGCTGAGCTAACGACCCGAAAGCGAGGCGCAATTTTAGGCAGCGGCGCCGGACGCGTCAAGCCGCCCGCCGAAACTTCAGCTCTCGCGCATCAGCAGCCAGTACTGGATCTTCATCGTTGCCGCCGAGCCGGCGATGATGGCGGCAGTGGTCAGGAAGGAGCCGAGCGCGAGTGTCGAGATGCCCGACACACCCTGGCCGATGGTGCAGCCCAGGCCCGTGACACCGCCAAAACCCATCAGCAGGCCGCCGACGATGTGGCGCACGAGGTCGCCGGCGTCGCGGAAGCCTTCGAGGCGGAAGCTGCGGCTCAGCAGGGCGTAGGCGAGCGAGCCGGCGATCACGCCCAGCGTGCTGGCGATGCCGAAGGTGACGATGCGGCTGGTGTCGCTCCAGAGCAGCAGCAGCTCCAGCGTATAGGCGAGCGGGGCGACGAAGGTCAGGGATTCGGCCCGGCCGCTGTTGGTCGCGACGAAGGCTTCTTCCAGCGTTTCGGGGTGCTCGGCGATGTAGCCGAGGTGCCCGCTCACGTACCAGCCGCCGACCACCACCGCACCGACGGCGATGCCCCCGAGCAGGATGTCGGTGCGCCAGGCCTCGCGGCGGGCGAGTGCCCACAGCAGCAGGGCGCCGCCGACGCTGCCGGCCGCCGCGAGCAGGGCGCTGGCGGGGGCGACGCCGGCGGCGGTGAGGAAGGCGGGGAGGTCCTGGCCGTGTGGCAGCTCGGTGGCGACACTGTCGAGGAAGCGCACGCGCCAGACACCGAACAGCCCGCGCATGGTCATGTAGGCGCCGATGGCGAGGAAGGTGAACACGACCAGCGACTTCAGGTTGCCGCCGCCGAGGCGAATCAGCGTCTTGCTGCCGCAGCCCGAGGCGAGCGTCATGCCGACGCCGAAGCACAGGCCGCCGACGAGGTGCGACAGCCAGTTCAGGCGGCTGGCGGTGTAGATCGACTTCGACGCGTCGAACAGCCCGGCCAGCTGCAGCGCGGCGGTGCCGAGCACGGCAACCGCCATCGCCAGCACCCACATCCGCATGCGGTTCCAGTCGCCCATGTTGACCACGTCGGACACCGCGCCCATCGTGCAGAAGCTGGTCCGGTTGGCGACGAAGCCGAACACGGCCCCGGCGGCGAAGGCGAGCCAGACGACGGTGGAGGTGGAGACCAGGGCTTCTTCCATGATTCGACCGGTGCCGGAGCGGAGCCGGCCATTCTAGGGGAAAAGGCCGGCGCGGTTGCGGATTGCGCCCTCGCGCCGCCCGGCCTCAGCCGCGACGGGTCCGGTAGGGCGTCGGATCGGGCAGCCCGGCCGCGGCGAAGCCGGCGGCGCGCAGGCGGCAGGCCTCGCAGTGGCCACAGGCGCGGCCGTTGTCGTCGGCCTGGTAGCAGGTGACGGTGAGGCCGTAGTCCACGCCCAGCGCCACGCCGCGGCGGATGATGTCGGCCTTGGACAGCGTGATCAGCGGCGCATGGATGCGCAGTCGTGCACCTTCGACGCCGGCCCTGGTGGCGAGGTTCGCCATCGCCTCGAAGGCCTCGATGAAGGCCGGACGACAGTCAGGGTAGCCGGAGTAGTCGACCGCGTTCACGCCGACGAAGATGTCGTGCGCGCCGAGCACTTCGGCCCAGGCGAGCGCGATCGACAGCATCACCGTGTTGCGCGCCGGCACGTAGGTGACCGGGATGCCGTCCGCCTCGACGTCCTCGGGCACGGCAATGCCGGGGTCGGTCAGGGCCGAGCCGCCGAACTGGCCGAGGTTGACGCGTGCGAGGCGGTGTTCGCGCGCGCCAAGGGCGTCGGCGACGCGCTTCGAGGCGGTCAGCTCGGCGGCGTGGCGCTGGCCGTAGGCGACCGACAG
>JANJTU010000085.1 GCA_024710965.1 Thauera sp.
GGCTGAGGATTACCTTGGTCTGCATGGTCTATCTCCGGGGGGGTGGATGGGATGGAAAGTGGGGCCTGGCCGTGCATAGCCTGTTCGTCAGCCGCCGCGCGTGCCGACCCGCCCGAGGTGGCGCCGCAGCGGCCGTTGGCGGCCGGTCTCGGGCAGGGTCTCGCGGTCGATGCAGATGGCAGCGCTCATGTCGGTCCGGTTTTTGGCGTCGTCCGCCACCGGGGCGGGAAGATCGGCCCGGCGTCGACACCGTTGGCGACAGATGCTACGGCGCAGCCTCGCCGCATCCAAGCGTTCCATGACTGGTCGTACCAGTTCTTTCTGAACTCGGCATGCAGGACGGGACAAAAAACTTCAGTAATACAGGCTATACGTGGATAAGGATGCGCTATGCTGAACACACCCGAAAACTGGTCCGACCACCATGAAGAACCCCGTTGAAACCTCCGGCAGCGCACCGGAACGCCAGCAAGTGGCCGACATCGTCGCCGAGCGCATCGAGCGCCTGATCACCGACGGCGTGCTCAAGGTCGGCCAGGCCCTGCCCTCGGAGCGGCGCCTGTGCGAAAAGCTCGGTGCGTCGCGCTCCGCCCTGCGCGAGGGCCTGCGCGTGCTGCGCGGCCTGGGCATCATCGAAACCCATCACGGCCGGGGCTCCTTCGTCGCCCGCCTGTCGTCGGCGCGGGACACCAGCCCGCTGCTGCACCTGTTCAGCTCGCAGCCACGCACGCTGTACGACCTGCTCGAAGTGCGCGCACTGCTCGAAGGCGAGGCTGCCCGCCTCGCCGCCCTGCGCGGCACGACCGCCGACTTCGTCATGATCCGGCGGCGCTACGAAGACATGGCGGCGGCGCACGGAATGGAGGCGACAACTCCGCTGGAGGAACTGGCGCGACTCGATCACGCCTTCCATCACGCGATCAACGAGGCCTCGCACAACCCCGTCCTGGTGCACACGCTGCAGTCCTTGTCCGACCTGATGCTCAACAGCGTGCTCGCCTCGGTGAACAACCTTTACCACCGGCCGGCACACAAGCGCCTGCTCGACCGCCAGCACGCCCGCCTCTACCAGGCGGTGATGGAGCGCCAGCCCGAGCGCGCGGAGCGCATCGCCCGCGAACACCTGAACAGCGTGCGCGACAGCTTCATGGAGATCGAACAGGAGGAGCAGCGCCTGGTGCGCGCCACGATGCGGCTGGAAGGCTGGAGCTGAGCACGCCCGCGCCGGCCGGCTCTTGAAGGGGAGGCCTGACGGTAATGTGCTGCGCAAGGTGCAAAACCCGCCCCTCCAGGCCAAGCCGCGCGGACCGCCCGAGCTCGGCCGGAACTTGTGCAAGAAAGAATTAGGAAGTACGCGGATCTCGGGCGAGCCGCGTAACCTTGGTGCCCCTGCCAAGCTCTCCTGGCGTCTGCCGGCGGATGCGTTCTCTGCAACAAGGCTCAATCCGAAACCGAAGCGCTTCCCCGTGGACGACCTCAGTCTCGCGGATTGCCCATGAACCGACCCTCGCCTCCCCAGTCTCCCCCTTTCAGCGCTCCCGGCTTCGACGCGGAACCGACCGAGCACCCGATCCAGCGGCCAAGCCACGACGCCTTGCCGGCGGGCGCCCGGTTCGCCGAGTACGAGATCCTGTCCGTCCTGAGCGAAAGCGGATCCGGCATCGTCTACCTGGCCATGGACCATGGCCTGCAGCGCCAGGTCGCGATCAAGGAGTACCTGCCCGCCGCCCTCGCGTCCCGCGGTAGCGGATCGCTGGTGACGCTTCGATCCGACGGGCATGCGGAGACCTTCGCCCTGGGCCTGCGCTCCTTCGTCGACGAGGCCAGGCTGCTGGCCCGTTTCGACCACCCGGCGCTGATGCGGGTGCATCGCTTCTGGGAGGCCAACGGCACCGCCTACATGGTGATGCCCCGCTACGAGGGGGTCACCGTCGCCATCGCGCGCCAGGCCATGGCGCGCCCGCCGGACGAAGCCTGGCTGCGCGAGTTGCTGTTGCCGCTGCTCGGCGCGCTGGATGCACTGCACGGCGCCGCCTGCTATCAGCGGGAGATCTCGCCGGAGAACATCCTGCTGCTGCCCGACGGCCGCCCGGTGTTGCTCGATCGTGGCGCCGCGCGCCACGTCCTCGACGATCGCAACCAGTCGGCCACGCTCATCCTCAACCCGGCCTTCGCCCCCATCGAGCAGTACGCCGAATCGGCGACGCTGCGGCAGGGGCCGTGGACCAGTCTCTATTCCCTGGCTGCAGTCGCCTACTATTGCGTCAGCGGCAACGCGCCGGTGGCCTCCACCATACGGGCCGTCGACGACCAGATGGAGCCGCTGTTCCAGGTGGTGGACCGCCTCGGCCGCAGCTTCCCGGGGCTGGACTACAGCGTGGCCTTCGTCTCGGCGATCGAACGGGCCCTCCGCGTCAGGCCCCAGGAACGGCCCCAGAGCGTGGCCGAATTCAGGCGTGCCCTGCTCGGCGGCCGGGGCGCCGCGGAATCCGGCATGCTGCCACCCGCCGCCGAGGAAGCGGAGCCGCAAGGCGCGTCGCCCCCGTTCCATGCCGCCCGCGACGAGGCCGGGGCGTTCCGGTTCGCGCCGAAGGCCCCGGATGGCGGAAGCGACGAGGACACTTCGCGGGAGCGCTCGGCCCCATGGCAGGCGGAAGCGGAGCCGGGGGCCGGGCCGGAGCCGCACTCGGCGTGGGAAGCCCAGACCCAGTTCGGGTCGCCTGCCGGGCAGGCTCCGCGCGGCAGTGTCGACGATGCGGACGATGCCGCCCTGCGCGACGCCCTGGCGGCCGCGCTGCGCCTGGATCCGGACGACTACGGCGGGTTTCCGCCGGCGGCGGGCGGGGCGAAGCCGGGTGGTGGGCGCCGGACCTTGTTCATCGGTGTGGCAGCCGCAGTGCTCGTCGCGCTGGCGGCGGGCGGCTGGATGATGTGGTCGGACTACCGCGACACGAGCGTGGCGCTGCGCGCCATGGCGCGGAGCATGGAGCCAGGGGTGCGGCCCACGCCGCTCCTCCCACCCGAGCCGCCGGCGGAAGCCGCTGCGCCAGCCCCCTCCGGCACCGCGAGCGCGCCGCAGATGCCGCCGCCCGCAACCGCTGCGCCAGCTGCGCCGGCGGTGCAGTCCGAAGCGGCTCTTGATTCCGCGGAATCCCGATCTGCCGCCATGCAGGCCGAGCAGGCCGAGCAGGTGCCGCAAGAGCCGGCGCCGCTGCCGTCGGAGGCTGGGCCGGCCGCCCCGCTTCCGGAGGAAGCGGCCGCGGAGACGGAAGCTCCGGCCGACGACTCAGCGCCCGGGGCTCCCGCCGCGGCGGAACAAGCGCCGAGCCCGCCGCCCCCGGCCAAGCTCGTCGAGCGGGAGCCGGACAATCCGCGGGTGCTGTGCGGGCCACGCACCCACTTCGCCCTCTACCGCTGCATGAAAGAGGCCTGCGAGCGGCCGAAGTACTACGAGCACCGCGAGTGCAAGTACCTCCGTGTGACGGACGAGGTGAGGGCGCTCCCGTAAGGAGTGGGTGGCGCGCGCTCGGGTACCGGCTGCTCTCCATCGTCGCGGGCGGGCGCGTGGTCGGCTTCGCCAACCAGGTGGCAAGAGCGGCGACCGTCCCGACCGCTACTTTTTCATCTTCGGGTCGTCCGCCGGGTCGAGGTAGGTGATCCCCCATGGCCCCGTTCCATGGATCTGCAGGACCGCTTCCTGTTTGCTGGTGAAGGCATACATGGCCATGCCGGAGGGGACGATGAAGCCGTCACCCGGCTCGTAGACGGTGGCCGTCGCGGGATCGAATCTATCCTCCGCCGCAAAATGGAGGCTGCCCGAGATGATCGTCACGCGCTCCACCGCCGGATGGGTATGCACACCGATTCGCGAATCGGGCGGGAGCTTGAGACGGAAGGTAAATGGCTCAGCCGCCTTCAGATCGCCCTCAATGACGGCGATCTTGGCGCCCGCCGCGACTCCAGGGGCGTCTGACCATTTGAGCTCGGAGGACTTGACCGATATGAAACCGCCCCCCTTGGCCGGGGAGTCCGCCAAGGCCATGGGTGCAATCAACGCTCCCGCACCCAAGGCCAAGAAGGTTCCACGAAACTTGCGGATGTTCATGCTCTTCTCCTTCCCTCGAGTTGAACACAGCTCGCTCAGGGCGGCCCGCGGACGATGGCCCAAGACGGCATTTCCATTACAGCACAGGACGGAATGATGTCCACGATGAGGGCTTGCCGTCGTCCCGTCAGCCGCGCATCGGGGCGCCGCCCTTGACCAGTGCGCCGATGCGCTGACGGATGGCGTGGACGTCGAAGGGCTTGCCGAGGACTTCCACCGCGCCGAGCGCCCTCGCCCGCGCCAGCTTGTCGCCGTCGAGCGCGCCGCTGATCACCACCACCGGTGCGGCGAACCGCCGTGCCCCGAGCAGGGCGAGCAGATCGAGGCCACTGATGCCGGGCAGGTCGATGTCGAGCAGCATCAGGCCACATTCGGGCGCATTGGTGCAGCAGGCGGCGAGGAAGGCCTCGGCGGAGTCGAAGCTCGCGCAGGACAGGCCGGCCGAGGCACACACCAGTTCGAGCAGCTCGCGCACGCCGGCCTCGTCATCGACGATGCAGACCCGCCGCGCGGCGGGGGCGTGCGCGCTCATCGTGCGGCCTTCGTGCTGTATTCGGCCGCCGGCGCCGGCTCAACCGACCCGCGGGCGCCGGCGAGCGCACACCAGACGCCGAGCCAAGCCTCCAGCGCCACCAGCCAGGGCGCGACGGCGCCGCTCCTGGTCGGTGCAGCATCGGCCGGCGGCCGGCGAAGCGGAAACGGGATCACCTTGCCCAGCTTGTCTGCCTCGTTCATGTTCCTCATCCGAATGTGCGGGTGCGCGCCGCAGCGCGTGAAAACCCTGGTGTCGTCATGGCTGAATCTTCGCGGTCGGCCACCTAGAATGGGCCCGCGCCACGGCGATCGCGCCGGCAGCCACCGCTCCCGCCGATCGCAGCGTCAAGGTAGCGTCGGGCGGTAACGCTGCAATTTCGCCAGCGCCCGCTTTCTGTCGCGCTGTGTAACGCCATTGCAACACGATCGACAGGCCCCGCCAGAGGGCCGCGAAGCATCACCCCCCAATGGAACACATGAACCTGTCCGAGCCTTTCCGCATTCTGGTGGTCGACGACACCCCGGAAATCCGCGACCTGATCGAAACCTATCTCAGCAGCGAGGGCTACCGCGTGGCCACCGCCGAGAGCGGCATCGGCCTGCGCGACGCGATGAAGCGCGAGCCGGCCGATCTCGTTCTCCTCGACCTCGGCCTGCCGGGCGAGGACGGCCTCTCGCTCACCCGCTTCGTGCGCGAGCATTACGATGTCGGCATCATCATCGTGACCGGCAAGGGCGAGCCGCTCGACCGCGTCATCGGGCTGGAGGTCGGGGCCGACGACTACCTCGCCAAACCCTTCGAGCTGCGCGAGCTGCTGGCGCGGGTGCGCAGCGTGCTGCGCCGCGCGCGCCGCGTGGCGCAGGCCGCGCCGGCCGGCACCGTGGCCGAGGCCGAGGCGCAGGACGGCCTGGCCTTTGCGGGCTGGCGGCTCGAGCTGCGCAGCCGCCGGCTGTTCGCCCCGGACGGTGCCGAGGTGGTGCTCAGCACCGGTGAATTCACCCTGCTCAACATCTTCGTCCACCGCCCCAACCACGTCCTGAGCCGCGACGCCCTCATCGAGCTCATCCACAACCGCCGTGCGGGCCCCTTCGACCGCAGCATCGATGTCCAGGTGGGCCGCCTGCGGCGCAAGATCGAAGCCGACCCCGAGAAGCCGGTGCTGATCAAGTCGGTGCGCGGCGCCGGCTACGTGTTCACGGCCAGCGTGGAGCACCTGTGATGGACGCGCCCCGGCCGGCCGCCGCGCGCAACACCGACGACTGGGCCAGCGACCGCCTGCTGTTCGAGGCCCTCGCCGCCGCGGCGGAGGACTGTGCGGCTTTCGCCGTCGATGCGGCGGGGCGGGTCACACGCTGGAACAGCGGCGCCGAGCGCGTGCTCGGCCGCGCCGCCGCCGACGTCGTCGGGCGCGACTGGGCCTGCCTGTTCGACGCCGAGGACGCCGCCCGCGGCCTGCCCGCCGGGCTGCTCGGCGAGGCCGCCGCCAGCGGCCGCCTCGAACGCACGGTGTGGCACCTGCGCGGGGGCGGTGCGCGCTTCAGCGCCACCGACGTCATCTCCGCGCTGCGCGACGAGGACGGCGCCGTGCAGGGCTTCACCGTCGCCTGCCGCGACCACACCCTGCGCGGCGCGCCGCACGAGAGCTTCCGCTGGCTGATGGACATGACCTCGGTGGGCATCGTCGTCGTCGACGAGGCCGGCCGCATCATCCTGCTCAACAAGGAGGCCGCGCGCCTGTTCGGCTACGAGCCGCACGCCCTGCTCGGCGAGGCGGTCGAGACCCTGATCCCGCCGCGTTTCCACCAAGCCCACGTGCACCACCGCGCTAGCTACGGGGCCACGCCGCATCCGCGCGTGATGGGACTGGGCCTCCAGCTCTACGGCATGCGCCGCGACGGCAGCGAGTTCCCGGTGGAAATCGGCCTCACCCCGCTGCACACCGAGCGCGGGCTGCTGGTGGCGACCACCATCATTGACATCAGCGCGCGCAACCGCGCCGAGGCGGCGCTGGTGCAGGCGCAGAAGATGGAGGCGGTCGGCCAGCTCACCGGCGGCGTCGCCCACGACTTCAACAACCTCCTCACCATCATCAGCGGCAATCTGCAGCTGCTGCAGGAGCGCGTCGGCGGCGACGCCTTCAACCTGCGCCTGGTGTCGGCCGCGGCCGGTGCCGCAGGCCGCGGCGCCGAGCTCGTGCGTGGCCTGCTCGCCTTCTCGCGCAAGCAGGTGCTGCAGCCGCGGCCGGTGAAGCTCGGCCACACCACCGCCCAGCTGCTGCCCCTGCTCGAGCGCACCCTGGGCGAGAACATCGAAGTCGCGATGATCCGCGGCAAGCGCCTGTGGGAGGCGATGGCCGACCCGGCGCAGCTCGAGTCGGCGCTGCTCAACCTCTCGGTCAACGCCCGCGACGCGATGCCGCGCGGCGGGCGGCTCACGATCGAGACTGCCAACGTCGAGCTCGACGCGGACTACGCCGCGCAGGAGCCCGACGTCGTTGCGGGCGAGTACGTCATGCTCGCGGTGAGCGACACCGGCACCGGGATGACGCCCGAGACGCTGGCGCGCGCCTTGGAACCCTTCTTCACGACCAAGCCACCGGGCAAGGGCAGCGGGCTCGGCCTGTCGATGGTGTTCGGCTTCGCCAAGCAGTCGGGCGGCCACCTCAAGATCTACAGCGAGCTCGGCCACGGCACCACGGTGAAGCTCTACCTGCCGCGGACCGGCGCGCCGACCGGAGCGCGCCGCGCGGCGGCGCCAGCGCCGCCCTACCGCGGCGGCGGCGAGACCATCCTGGTGCTGGAGGACGACCGCGGTGTGGCCGAGCTCGCCGTGACCTTCCTCACCAGCCTGGGCTACCGCGTCCTGCAGGCGGCCGACGGGCCCACTGCGCTGCGCCTGCTGGAGGGCGACGAGGCGATCGATCTGCTTTTCGCCGATCTCGTCCTCGCCGGTGCGCTGAGCGGGGCCGACGTTGCCGCCGAGGCCCGCCGCCGCCGTCCCGCGCTCAAGGTGTTGTTCACCTCCGGCTATCCGCGCGAAACCATCGTCCATGACGGCCGCCTCGACCCGGGCGCCCGCCTGCTCGCCAAGCCGTACTCGCGCGAGAAGCTCGCCCTCACCGTGCGCAGCGTGCTCGAGCAGGGCGGGTAGCGCGCCGCGCGCACCGGGCCGGCCGCCGCTGCCGAGGCGGCCGGTACCGCCCGCGCCTTCCGTGTTGCCGAACGTTACCGGTCGTTACCCAGCGTTCGTCGGTGGACGTCGCGCCGTTACCGCCCTCCCCCACCATGGCACCACCCGCCACCCCGGCTCCTCAGCGAGCGCGGCAGTCGTCGGGTGACAGTCCCGAAATCAGAACAAGGAAGGAGCGGCGCCATGGCCCAACAATCCCCCACCGAGCTGCTGCAGTTGCTGGCCGAAATTCCCGTCTTCGCCGGCATGAGCACCGCGCAACTGGGCGAGATCGCCCAGTCGTGCCACATCCGCCACCTGGCCAAGGGCGAACGGGCGTTCCGCGAGGGCGATCGACCGCGGGCCTTCTATCACCTGCTCGAAGGCCAGATCAAGCGCGCGGCCTCCTCACCCGAGGGCGGCGAGAAGGTGCTCGAGATCCTCAACCCGGTGCAGAGCTTCGGCGCACCCGAGCTGTTCGGCACCCGCCCCTACGTCTGCTTCGCCGAGGCGGTGCGGCCCACGGTGTTGCTGCAGATCGGCAAGGAGCCGATCCTGCGCCTGATCGAACGCGACCCGCGGCTCGCCCTCAACATGCTGGGCGCACTGGCCGACCGCCAGGCCCTGCTCGAGCGCGACGCCGCCGCCCGCCAACTGCAGAACCGCTGCGAGCGGGTGATGGACTACCTTCTCGAGCTTGCCGGCACCCAGCTCAGCACGACCGCCGACACCACCCTCGAGCTCGCCACGAGCAAGCAACTCATCGCCGCCCGCCTCGACCTCACCCCCGAGACCCTCTCGCGCACCCTGCGCACCTTGTCCGAAGCGCACCTGATCTCGGTCGCCGGCAAGCGGGTGACGCTGCACCGGCCTCTGAGCAAGCGCGCTGGCGCCGCAACGAGCGCCCGCCCGGCGGGGTTCGCCCAGCCGCGCGCGGCGGGACTCAGCGCCTGTCACGCATAGGCGGAAAGAGCGAATCCCCGCGGCCACGGCAGGGAAGTTCGCCGCCATTTCCGCACTGACCGGCGCGTTCTGCGCGCAACACCTCAACAAAGAAGATCGGCGGATGATCCACCGCGTGGTGGGCACCCTCGCCCGCAAACGCCCTTCACCGCCGTCGAGCGGCAAGGACTATGTCTGGGCGGCGGCGGCCGTGCATGGGGGTCGGTCGGGTCAACTTCCTCGACGATCCCGCGCAGGATCCGCACTGCAAGCCGACGGTGATCTACGCGTTTTTCCGGATCGCCGAGAGCGCCGGACAGAACAAGTCGAAGGCGATCCGACAGCGGCCACCGGCAACTGTGCAGCTGCCACCCGTCTTTCAAACCAGAGTAGCCGTTGTCCGGCTCAGTCCCCTGACTCGGGGCGACGCTTCTTCCATCCCGTCCCAAGCAGCTGCATCGTAGGCTCAGCTTGCTGCGCGCTTTGCCAGCATGCCGAAGTGATACGGAGCGGCCGGACCGAGGTCTACTTGAAGGACAGAATCGAATCCCGTCTCGGCTAACCAGAGTGCGCACTGCGCTGGCTTGGGTCGGATTGCCCGCGGCGGCCCGCGCGGCGTTTCGATGTCGCTGCGCCAGTGAATCACCGACAGGATTCCGCCCGGTTGAAGTGCTCGATGCGCTTCACGCAGCAGTGCCAGCGGATCTTCGATATGCAGCAGGTTGAAGACCATGACGTGGCCCTGCGAGCCATCCGCCACGCCCGTGCCTTGGTCGACGAAGTCACGAGTCTCGGCATGAACATGCGCCAGTCCCGCGTCCCTGGCCCGCTGCTCGACTAGCCTGACCATGGTCGGCTCGATGTCGAGCGCCGTTACCCGGCCACGCGTGCGGCTTGCCGCTGGCAAGGTAAACGTGCCATAGCCGCAACCGAACTCGAGCAGGTTGTAAGTGCCACCTCGCGCCCCCAAGAGCCGATCCAGGATGGCCTCAGGATCAAAAAACGAGACCCAGTAGGCCTCGTCCGGCATGCCGCTTTCGCGCCCTTTCATTGCCGCCCTCAATGCTTGGCCTGGTTTGCCGCCTTGTCGCGGCAGCCGTCCATTCGGCCAGTTCCTTCAGCGTGCTGCGGCGGGCATTCTCAACCACCTCGCCGTCGCCGAGGCCCCGTGCGTCCATGCAGGTGCCGCATAGGGCGACCTCGCCACCGACCATGCGCACCATGTCACCGGCGTTGTAGTAACCCCCGGGCACCGTCTGTCCGGCCTTGGCGCGGGCCACCGCATCCCCCAGCAGGAAGACGCGCACCGTTTCGCTCTCGAGCTTGCCCAACGCAGGCGCCAGGCGCAGGCCGTTGCAACTGCGCTCGGTGCCGTAGGGGCGTCGTTGAGGATGAAAAGCGTGTTCACGATCACTTTCTCTCCGCTTGAGCGGCTTACTTGCCACCCGACCTTATGGTGGCTTTCAGCGCATCGAAGTCACGGCGTACGGTGTCCTGGAACAGCAAGCCGGACTTGTCCTGCTTGGTCACGCCTTCGAGATCGAGCACGTCGGCGACGATCTGGTAGCTGGCGGCGCCGTTGTGCTCCTTGCCCTCGGCAACGATCAACTGGTTGCCGTAGAAAACCGCCGGGGCAGGCAGACCGCTAGCGAGACTCGAAGGCAACAGCTGGATGGGCAGGCGGTAGGTGTTAGCGATCTCGGCCGCGACCTGCAGATTGCCGTTGCAGCGCTGGCCAGGAGGATCCTTGGCGATGAAGGTCAGCACCTTCTGTCCGGCGGTGGTCTGGGCGCCGGGTACAGCCATGGACACGTCGGCCGCAGCGGCAGGCAGGCTCAACAAGGCGCACAGCACGGTGAAAGTGATTTTCTTCATGGGTTGTCTCCTCGGTTGTGGATGTTGCTTCGTATGTCGGAGGAGTCAGCGTTCGACGGGCAGGCCCCCTGCCTGCCACTCTGTGACGCCATCGGTGATCTTGTGCGCGGTGAAGCCGTGCCTGCGCAGCAACTCAACCGCCTCGTCGGACATGACGCAGAAGGGGCCGCGACAGTAGGCAACCACGCCCTTGCCGGCCGGCAACTCGGCGAGACGCTTCTCCAGTTCGCCCAGCGGCATCGAGCGGGCGAACGGCAGGTGCCCGGCCTCGTACTCCGACTCGGGGCGGACGTCGATGACCACGATGTCGCCGCTGCGCGCCTTGGCCAGCAGGGACTCGCTACTCTCGGAACTGAGCAGGTCCGGGGCTGCACTCATCTGCTCGAGCGCAAGGCGTAGTTCAAGCAGATGGGCCTCGGCCACGTCCCGAACGTTGAGCCACAGTTCGGCTACATCCTGCCCGCTAAGGCGGTAGTGGACGAACTTGCCCTCACGGCGGCTCTCGACCAAGCGCGCTTCACGTAGTGCCTTGAGGTGGGCGCTGGCGAGCCGAACGTCGATACTCGCCTGCTGCGCAAGCGTCTCCACCGTTTTTTCGCCTTGGGCGAGAAGCTCAATCAGTTCGAGCCGTTTCGGGCTGGACAGCGCCTTGCCGATGCGCGAGACGTGCTCATAGAGGGAGGACTTTGTGATGTTGCGTTTCATGGCAACCCTCTAACAATTATTAGAATGTTTGTGAATAGCGCTCTCGGAGTCCAGCAGCGTTCTGTCTGACGTTGCGCCCGCGTGCGCCTGCAATCCATGCCTGACGCGATCCGGATCTGCCGCAGCAGCGCCCGCGTCATCGCCGCCGGCGCTGGCAGCCTGCTCGCCACGCGCGTGGAAGAAATCGTGACGCCGGCTGCAGCTCACCTTACCCGCCTTGACGCCGTTGGCAGCACGGCAGTATCGGCGGAGGGGCTGCGGCCGAGCTTCAGTTCGACCCACAGCGGGATGTGGTCGGACAACTGACGCGTGCGCCAGAACTTCTCGTAGGCGAGCGCTGCATTCGGCGGCGAGGATGCGGCGGCGCGCGTCGCGGTCACTGCCTTTGCATAGACTTCGCGGTCCTCCGCGCGGAACACCGATGCGAACGGGTTGACCGAGCCCGACTTGCCGATCGTCGCGCGCATGCCTGTCACCGCGTCGTTGAGGAGCAGCCCGGTCATGTCGTAGAAGCGCGTCCCGCTGACGTCGGTCGGGTGCACGATGCGCGGCGGCACGCTGAAGCCCTCCGCCTTGAAGGCGCGCACGGCGGGGCCGTCCTTGCGCTCGATGTTGA
>JANJTU010000344.1 GCA_024710965.1 Thauera sp.
CGCGAGCCGGCACGCCGGGAGCGGCCGGCGAGCGCCGAGCGGCTGCCGCGCGAGGCCCGCGACGCCGGGAAGGGCGGCGCACCCGCGCGGGGCGCGGAGCAGGCGCCGGCGCGGAAGGGGCCGATGAAGGCGCCAATGCAGGGACCGATGAAGGGATCCGGCCGGGGGCCTGACAAGGCGCCGGTGCGAGGCGCGCCGCCACAACGGGCGGAAAAGCCGGCAAGGCGACAAGGGCCGGATGCTGCGCCGCGGAAGGCGGGGCCCGACGCCGCCGCGCCGCACCGGCCGGTGCCGGGCAGGCCGTCGACCGAGTTGCCGACCGAGTTGCCAACCGAGGGCGTGCGTCTGTCCAAGGTCATGGCCGAGCGCGGCATCTGTTCGCGGCGCGAGGCCGACGAGTTCATCGAGCGCGGCTGGGTCTTCGTCGACGGCCGGCGCGTGTCCGAGCTCGGCATCCGCATCGACCCCGAGGCGCGCATCACGCTCGCGCCGGAGGCCACGCGCACGCAGCGCGAGCGCGTCACCATCCTGCTGCACAAGCCCGTGGGCTACGTGTCCGGCCAGCCCGAGCCGGGCTACGAACCGGCGGTGAGCCTGATCGGGGCCGGCAACCAGTTCGACCGCGACAGCGCGCAGCGCTTCCACCCCAGCCAGCTGAAGAACCTCGCCCCCGCCGGGCGACTGGACATCGATTCCACCGGCCTGCTCGTGCTCACCCAGGACGGCCGGGTCGCACGCCAGCTGATCGGCGACGATTCGAACGTCGACAAGGAATACCTGGTGCGGGTCGAGGGCGAACTGGCGGAAAACGGCCTCGCCCTGCTCAACCACGGCCTCTGGCTGGACGAGCGGCCGCTGCGCCCGGCGCAGGTGGAGTGGATCAACGACGACCAGCTGCGTTTCGTGCTGCGCGAGGGGCGCAAGCGCCAGATCCGGCGCATGTGCGAGCTGGTCGGGCTCAAGGTCGTGGGGCTCAAGCGCGTGCGCATCGGTCGCGTCAAGCTCGGCGAGCTGCCGCTCGGCCAGTGGCGCTTCCTGCGCGAGGACGAGACCTTCTGAACGCCCCGGGCCGCCGTGTGGCAGCGGCCCGCCCCCGTCGGCGGGCGAGCATGCCCGCGGCGCTCCGGCGTCTGGTGCAGGGCACGCCTCAGGGCCTGTCCTGCCGCCGCGACGCGCGCGCCAGGGCGTCGCCGAGCGGTCCGGTCTGCGGCAGGATGCCGGCCCGGTGCGCCGCGCGCGACACCGCATGCGCCGCCAGCGGCGTCGTGGCGAGCAGCACGACGAGGGCGAAGATCGCCGCCAGCGACACCGCGCCGCTGCTCGCCGCCGCCACCCCCGCCAGCACCAGCGCGGCGCCGAGCGCGCCCGCCTTGCTCGCCGCGTGCATGCGGGTGTAGCTGTCGGGCAGGCGCAGCACGCCGATCGCTCCGATGAGGCCGGTCACGCCGCCCAGCAGCAGCAGGGCGGACGCGAGCCAGGGCAGGATGCCTTCGCTCATGATTCCTCCGTCGGTGTGGTCGCGCGCCGGGGGCTACCGGCGCCGCCGTCCGGGTCGTCCCCGGCCCCATCCCCATCCCCGCGCCCGCCTTCGCCTTCGCTGTCGCGATTCGGCCCGCGGCGGCGGAACATCAGGATGAAGGCGGTGGTGCCGAGGAAGGACACCAGCGCCAGCACCACCGCGGCATCGAGCAGCATCGGCTGCGCGCTCGCCAGCGCGAGCAGGGCGATGACGCCGATGCCGAGCAGGCCGAGGGCGTCGATCGCCACCACGCGGTCGGTGACGCGCGGCCCGCGCACCAGGCGCAGCAGGATCAGCAGCGCGCCCAGGCCCTGCAGCGTGAAGGTCAGCGGCAGCACCCAGGCTGCGCCGGCGACGTCGATCGTCATCGGTCCGCTCCCGCCTCGTCGTCGGCGCCGGCATGCAGCCAGGCGAGCAGGCGCGCCTCGATCGCGCGCACGCTGGCTTCCACCGCGGCGGCGTCCTCGGCGTCGAGCGCATGCACGTACATCAGGCCGGCATCGGCGTCGTAGTCGAGCGCGATCGTGCCCGGCGTCAGCGTCAGCAGGCAGCCGAGCAGCGTCGCCACGCGCGCGTCGGGCTCGCGCAGGCGGATCGCCACCACCGCCGGCCGCGGCGCGACGCGGCGCGCGAGGGCGATGCGGGCGACGTCGAGTGCCGCCCTGAACACCGCCCCCGCGAACCAGGCGGCGAAGCCCGCGCCGCGCTCGAGGCGCGCCACGTAGCGGCGCAGGCCGAGCAGCTCGCTGCCCAGGTGCAGGGCGGCGAGGATCAGCACGAAGGCGACGGCGACGCCGAGCGGCGACAGCGCATCGGCGAAGACGGCGAGGCCGACGGCGAGGAGGAGGTGCACGCCGAGCATGGCTCAGTCCGCCACCGTGCCACGGACGGCGCGGATGTAGTGCTGCGGCGTGCTCAGCTGCTCGGCGGCGGCGAGCGCGTAGTCCATCACCGGCCCGGCGCCGAGGCCGATCAGCACGGTCAGCGCCGCCAGCGCCGTCACTGCGGCCAGCGCCGGCCGCAGCGCGGTGCCGCGGCGCAGCCCGGCCGCGCCGGCGGGGTGGGGCTTGAGGAAGGCCTCGTTCCAGATCTTGCTCATCGACAGCAGCGTGAGCAGGCCGGTCACCAGCGCCACTGCGGCGGCGATCCAGACGCCGCCGTCCAGGCTCGCCTTCACCAGCACGAACTTGGCCCAGAAGCCCGACAGCGGCGGGATGCCCGCCAGCGACAGGGCGGGGATCGCGAACAGCAGCGCGAGGCCGGGGGCGTGCGCGTAGAGCCCGCCCATCGCCGCCAGCCGCTCCGAGCCGCTCAGCCGCGCGGCGAGGCCGCCGATGAAGAACAGGTTGGCCTTCACGATGATGTGGTGGATCAGATAGAACACCGTGCCGGCCAGCGCCAGTGGCGTCGCCAGCGCCAGGCCGAGCACCATGTAACCGACCTGGCTGACGATATGGAAGGACAGGATGCGGCGCACCTCGGTCTGCGCCGCGGCGCCGAGCACGCCGATCAGCATCGTCGCACACGCCACCCACAGCAGCACGTCGTGGGCGAGCGCCGCCGCCGGCCACAGCAGGGTGACGATGCGGATCAGCGCATACACGCCAACCTTCGTCAGCAGGCCGGCGAACAGCGCCGACACCGGCGTCCACGCCACGTGGTAGGACGCCGGCAGCCAGCCGAACACCGGGAACAGCGCAGCCTTGATCGAGAATGCGAGCAGCATCAGCACCACGGCGGCATTGGCGCTGGCGGGCACGGTGCCGGCGGCGAAGCGCTGCGACAGCTCGGCCATGTTCAGGCTGCCGCTGGCGCCGTACATGAGGCCCGCGGCGAGCAGGAACATCATCGTCGCGACCAGGTTCAGCACGACATACACCACCGTCCCCGACAGCCGGCGCACGCCGCCGCCGAGCACGATGAGGGCGAAGGAGCCCGCCAGCAGCACCTCGAACCAGACATAGAGGTTGAACACGTCGCCGGTGACGAAGGCGCCGCAGACGCCGGTGAGCAGGCCGTGCACCAGGGGGTGGAAGTCGCCGCGCTGCGCCGGGTCGGCGTCGTGCGCCCGCGCGTAGAGCACGGTCGCGCTGCCGATCAGACCGCTGATCGCCACCATCGCCGCCGCCAGGCGGTCGACCACCAGCGTGATGCCGTAGGGCGCGGCCCAGCCGCCGGCCTGGCCGGCGAGGATCGTGCCGCCGGCGGCGAGGCCGACCAGGGCGAGGCCGGCCAGCGTCAGCGCGAGCACGCCGGCGAGGCTGAGCGCCTGCACCAGCCGGCGCCGCCGGCGCGCGAGCAGGCACAGCACCAGGGTCGTGAGCGGGATCAGCAGCGGCGCGACGAGGAGCGCGTTCATGCCCGGCTCCTGCGCCGCGGCGGGGCTGCGGCCGGCGGCAGTTTGGGCGCGGGCGCCTCGGCGATCGCGGTGATGCGGTCGGTCTCGATGTTGCCGTGCTCTTCCCAGCTGCGCCTGAGCAGCGCGAGCGCGAACACGAAGAGGGCGAAGCCGATCACGATCGCGGTCAGCACCAGCGCCTGCGGCAGCGGGTTGGCGGCCAGGGCGGGGGCGCCCGCGGCGGCGACGAAGGCCGCCGCGCCGCTGCCGAGGCGGCCGGCGACGAGCACTGCCAGGTTGATGCCGTTGCCGAGCACGATGAGGCCGAGCACGACGCGCAGCAGGCTGCGGTCGAGCAGCATCCAGACGCCGATCGCGACCAGGCAGCCGACGGTGAGGGCGGCGACGACTTCCATCTCAAGCCTCCGTCCGCGCTCGGTCGAGCAGGCGGAACAGCATGTGCAGCACCGCGCCGAGCACGGTGAGGAAGACGCCGAGGTCGAACAGCAGCGGCGAACCCAGGGCGAGGCCGCCGGGATGGATCCAGCTGCCGGCGAGGAAGGCCTCGCCGCGCAGCAGGCCGATCACGCCCGCGCCGCCAGCGACCGCGAGGCCAGTGCCGGCAATGGACGCCGGCGCCATGCGCAGCAGCGCGCGGGCGCGGTCCACGCCCCAGGCCAGCGCCACCAGTACGGTCGCCGCCGCCGCCATCAGGCCGCCGATGAAGCCGCCGCCGGGCAGGTTGTGGCCGCGCCACAGCAGCACGAGCGCGATCAGCACGAGCAGCGCCGACAGCGGGCGGATGCCCTGCTGCAGCAGCACCGAGCCGAACTCGGTGCGGCCCCCGCTGGCGCGGGGCTCGGGCAGGCCGTCCGGCAGGGGCGGCGGCAGCGTGTCCGGCCGGTTCGCCGCCAAGCCGTCCGGGCGGCGGGTGGCGCCGAGCAGGCCGGCCGCGGCCAGGCCGGCGAGCGCGACGACGAGGATCTCGCCGAGCGTGTCGAGGGCGCGGAAATCGACCAGGATCACATTCACGACGTTGGCGCCGTGCCCGTCCGTCAGGCTGTGCGCCAGGTACCAGCGCGCGATGTCGCCCGGCAGCGGCGCGCTCACCGAGACCAGCAGCATCGCGCCGACGAGCACGCCGAGCGTGATCGCCACCGTGGCGTGGATGCGCCGCGCCGCCGGCCGGCGCGAGCCCACGCCGGCGAGCGGCGGAAGCTCGCGCAGCACGAGGGCGAGGAAGATCACCGTCAGCGTCTCCACCATGAGCTGGGTGATGGCGACGTCGGGCGCGTTCGCCGCGAGGTAGAACAGTGCCAGGCCGAACCCGCTCGCCCCCAGCGTCGCCACCAGCGCCACGCGACCGTGCATCCGCGCCGCGGCGCCGGCGCCGGCGACGGCAAGCACGCAGCCGGCCGTCCCCGCCCACGACAGCGGGCTGGCCGGCAGCGGCCCGCGCAGACCGCCGCCGGCGCCGAGCGCGGCGACGACGCCGAGCAGCGCCGCCGCCGCGCTCGCAAGCACGAGCAGGCTGATGTGCTGGCGCAGCGAGCCGTGCTGGAAGCGGTCGGCGACGCCACCGGCGAAGCGGAAGAGGCGCTTCAGCAGGCGGTCCCAGATCATGTCGCCGCTGACGCGCCACAGCACCCGCCACAGCGCCAGGCGCCGGCGCAGGCGGGTGCGCTGCAGGTAGGCGAAGATGCCCAGCGCCACGGTCAGCAGGCTCGCCACCACCGCCGGCGTGATGCCGTCCCACAGGTAGAGCTTCACCGTCACCGGCCCGCGCGACACCGCCTGCACCGCGGCGTCGATCAGCCACACCTCGGCGAAGTTGTTGAAGGCGCCGAGGACGAAGCCGCCCGCCGCGAGCGTCATCGGGCCGAGCCACAGCGGCAGGCCGACCTCGTGCGGCGGGCGCGGATAGCGGCCCTCGCGGCCGAGGAAGGTGCGCACGAAGACGAGGCCGGCGGCGGTCAGCAGCAGGGCGTTGGTGAGGATCATCGCCGCGGTCGTGACCCAGCCCGCCCAGCCGAGCTCGAGCAGGCCGGCGTAGGTGAACTCCTTCGCGATGAAGCCGAAGAAGGGTGGCAGGCCGGCATTCGAGAACGCCGCCAGGGCCACCGCCGCGCCGGTCAGCGGCATGTGGCGGATCAGGCCGCCCAGCAGCGGGATCTGGCGCGTGCCGGTGGCGTGGTCCACCGCGCCGACGGCCATGAACAGCGCGCCCTTGTATAGCGAATGGGCGAGCAGGTAGATGGCGAAGGCCTGCAGGCCGTAGCTGGTGTTGGTGCCGAGCAGCATCGTCAGCTGGCCGAGCACGGTCACCGTGGTGTAGGCGAGCAGGCGCTTCAGGTCGGTCTGGCGGATCGCCAGCACGGCGCCGGCGAGCGCGGTCGCGGCGCCGACGCTGATCAGGATCATGCCCCAGCCGGTGGAGCCGCCGAGCACCGGGTTCAGGCGCGCGAGCAGGTAGATGCCGGCCTTCACCATGGTCGCCGAATGCAGGTAGGCCGACACCGGCGTCGGCGCCACCATCGCGTTCGGCAGCCAGAGGTGGAAGGGGAGCTGGGCCGACTTGGTGAAGGCGCCGAGCAGCACCAGCAGCAGGATCGCGGGGTAGAGCGCGTGGCCTTCTACCGCCGCCGCCGACAGGCCGGAGAAGCGCCCGCTGCCGCCGACCGCGCCGAGCAGGATCAGCCCGGCGAGCAGGGCGAGGCCGCCGCCGCCGGTGATCAGCAGCGCCTGCAGCGCGGCGCGGCGCGCGTCGGCGCGGTCGTGCTGGAAGGCGATCAGCAGGAAGGAGCTGACGCTGGTCAGCTCCCAGAACACGAACATGGCAACGAGGTCGTCGGCGAGCACGAGGCCGAGCATCGCCGCCATGAAGCCGAGCAGGTAGGCGTGGAAGCGGCCGAGGTGGCGGTGGTCGGAGAGGTAGGCGCCGGCGTAGAGCACGACCAGCGTGCCGATGCCGCTGATCATCAGCGCGAACAGCAGCGAGAGGCCGTCCAGGCGCAGCGTCAGGCCGATGTCGAGGGCGGGGATCCAGGCGAGGGTTTCGGTCAGCGCTGCGCCCGCTGCCACCGTCGGCACCCGGCTGACGAAGTGGCCGAAGACGCCAAGCGGCACCAGCGCCAGCACCCAGCTCGCACGGTCACCGAGCAGGCGCGTCAGCAGCGGCGCGAGCAGCAGCGCGCCGGCGATGAGGCCTAGATCGCCCAGCACGCTACGCTCCGGTCAACGGGCATGCTCGACATCCCCCGGGTGGACGGCGCCAGGCAGCACGCGTGCGCCGTTGTTCATCGTCGTGCGTGCCAAAAAAGACCGGGAAAAGCCGGGGGCGGTTCCCGGCCCGGCGCAGCGCGTCTCGCCATGGACCGCGCGGGGGAGCGGATCCGCCGCTGCGGCACACCCGCGCCGGACCCGTCCGGGCGCGCGCGGCGGCAGCGGCGCAGGCGGTTCAGCTCACCTTCTTCTTGCGCCTGGCGCGCATTGCGCCGATGGCGTCGGCGTCTTCGTCGCTGAGGCCGCTGACTTTGGCGAAACAGTCCGCGAGCGGGCATGCTGTCCCTGGCGGACAGCCGTGTTCGCGGGCGCACTCGGCCTGCGTTTCGTCCAGCAGAACGATCTCATGGACGACCTCGCACGGGGCGAAGGGCGAGTCGATGATGCTCATGGCGGTCTCCCGGTAGACGATTCATGGCGGTGATGCTGAAATTTCTGGCTCCGGGCGTGATGCATTGCACAGTGCCGTACTCGTTTCAGTCTAGTTGCGCGCCCCGGACGTGGCAGGCGATCTGGCGCGGAGTTGACCGGGGTCAAACCGTGGATCGGGTCTTGCGGCCGGACGGCGCTCGCCTGCCAGCGGCTGGCAGCGAAGGTCGCGGAACGGGCCACGCACACGCATCCAGCCGGTGCCGGGCGCAACCTGCGCGCAGTGCTCGCTGCCGTTGAGCCGGCTGCGCCAGACGTACCAGGGGGCGGGGGCCGCCGCCAGCGGCAGTGCGGTGAGCAGCAGCAGGCCGGCCAGACTGGCGCAAGGCAGGCCGCGGCCGGCGCGGCGCGTTTCATTCCGCACGCAGGGCCTCCACCGCGTCGAGGCTCGCGGCCTTGCGCGCCGGCAGCACGCCGGCGGCGAGCCCGACCAGCACCGCGAGCGCCTCGGCGACGAGGACGAAGTGCCAGGGCGTCGCCACCGGCAGCGCGGGCACGAGCAGGCCGGCGAGCTGTGCGAGCCCGGTGCCGATCGCCAGCCCGAGCAGGCCGCCGATCGCCGCCAGCACCACTGCCTCGCCGAGAAAGAGGCCGAGGATGGTGCGCCGGCGCGCGCCCAGCGCCACCAGCAGGCCGATCTCGTTGGTGCGCTCGGCCACGGCGATGGTCATGATCGTGACGATGCCGACGCCGCCCACCAGCAGCGAGATGCCGCCGAGCGCGCCGACCGCGGCGGTGAGGATGTCGAGGATGTTCGACAGCGTCGCCAGCATGTCCTCCTGCGTGATCAGGGTGAAGTCCTCGCGCCCGTGGCGCGCCCCGAGCAGCTGCTTCACCGCGTCGACGACGCGCGCCACCGGCACGTTCTCGTCGTAGGTGAGGGCGATCTCCATCAGGCCGTCGCGCTGGTACAGCGCCATGCCGCGCGCCACCGGGACGTAGGCGGTGTCGTCGAGGTCGACGCCGAGGAACTGGCCCTTCTCCTCCATGATGCCGATCACGCGGTAGCGCTCGGCACCGATCTGCACGCGCTCGCCGAGGGCGTTGCCGGCGCCGAACAGCTCGCGCTTGAGCTTCGCGCCGAGGACGACGAAGGGGCGCGCGGTCTCGGCTTCGTCGGGGGGCAGGAACTGGCCCACGCGCACGCGCAGCGAATACACCTCCTGCATCGCCGGGCCGACGCCGAGCACGGTCGTGCGCCGCACCCGGCCCTGGGCGCGCACTTCGGCGTT
This sequence comes from Thauera sp., assembly GCA_024710965.1. Taxonomy (GTDB): domain Bacteria; phylum Pseudomonadota; class Gammaproteobacteria; order Burkholderiales; family Rhodocyclaceae; genus Thauera. The sequence continues at coordinate 8,801 of JANJTU010000344.1, forward strand.
GCCGCTGACCGAGGCGCTGACGTGGCGCACGTGGGCGACGCGGGCGAGCGCGGCGGCGTCGGCCAGGGTCAGCTCGCGCGCGGTGGTGGGCAGGCCGGGCGGGCCGCCGCGCGCGCCCTGGCGGCCCGGCGTGATGCTGACGACGTTGGTGCCGAACTGGCTGAATTCGCTCAGCACGAAGCGGTGCAGGCCCTCGCCGATGGAGGTCAGCAGGATCACCGCGGCGATGCCGACGCCGATGCCGAGCAGGGTCAGGAAGCTGCGCAGGCGGTGCGCGGTGAGTGCGCGCAGGGCGAGGTGGAGGAAGTCGGGCCAGCGCATCGTCGGCTAGCGCTTGGCCAGGGCCTGCACCGGGTCGAGGCGGGCGGCGCGGCGCGCGGGCAGGACGCCGAACAGCAGGCCGGTGCCGAGCGCGGTGCCGAGCGCCGCCGCCACCGCCCAGTCCGGCGGCCACGCCGGCAGCACCGGGTAGGCGAGGCGGATGGCCCAGGCGCCGAGGTGGCCGAGCGCGAAGCCGGCGAGCGCGCCCGCCAGCGACAGCAGCGCCGCTTCGGTGAGGAAGGCGCGGCGGATGTCGCGCCCGCCGGCGCCGAGCGCCTTCAGCAGGCCGATCTCGCTCGTGCGCTGGGTCACCGCCACCAGCATCACGTTCATCACCAGGATGCCGGCCACCGCGAGGCTGATCGCGGCGATGCCGGCGACGGCGAGGGTGAGCGCGCCGAGGATGCGGTCGAAGGTGCCGAGCACCGCGTCCTGGGTGATCAGGGTGACGTCGAGCTCGCCCTCGCGCCGCGCACGCAACAGGTCCTCGATCTGGCGCTGGGTGGCGGCGAGCGCGTCGCGGTCGCGCGCCTCGACCAGGATGCGGAACAGCGAGTTGGTGTTGAACATCGCCTGCGCGGTGGCGACCGGCACCAGCACCAGCTCGTCGGTGTTCATGCCGAGGCCCTGGCCGGCCGGCGCCATGACGCCGACCACGCGCAGGCGGTTGTCGCCGATGCGGATCATGCTGCCGACCGCGGCGCGGTTGCCGAACAGCTCGGCGCGCAGGGTGTCGCCGATCACCGCCACCGCCGAGGCCCGGGCGAAGTCCTCGCGCGGCAGGAAAGCCCCGCTCGCGAGCGCGAAGCCGCGGATGTCGAGGTAGTCGGCGCTGGTGCCGACCACCATCACGTCGCGCAGCCGGCCGCCGACGGCGATCTCGGAGTTGCCCACCGCGAGCGGCGCGACGCGGCGCACCAGCGGCACGCGCAGCAGCGCGGCGGCGTCGGCGGTGGTGAGGTCGCGTGGCGTGCTGCTGACGAAGCTGCCCGGGTTGACGCCGCCGGTGGCGGTGCGCCCGGGCAGCACGATGACCAGGTTGGCGCCGAGCGCAGCGAACTCGCCGACGACATAGCGGCGCGCGCCGTCGCCGAGCGCGGTCAGCACCACCACCGCGGCGACGCCGATCGACATCGCCAGCACCATCAGCGCCGTGCGCAGCGGATAGCCGAGCGCGGCGCGGACGGCGAAGCGCAGCGTGTCGGCGGGAGTCATGGCGCTGCGCGCTCCGCCCGTGCCGCCGCGGCGTGGAGGTCCTGCCGGATCGCTCCGTCCTCCATCAGCAGGCGGCGGCGCGCGCGCTCGCCCATCACCGGGTCGTGGGTGACGACGATCAGCGTCGTGCCGGCGGCGTTGAGCGCCTCGAGCAGGGCGGTGACTTCCTGCCCGGTGGCGCGGTCGAGGTTGCCGGTGGGCTCGTCGGCGAGCAGCACCGCCGGGCGCATGATCGTCGCGCGCGCGATCGCCACGCGTTGGCGCTGGCCGCCGGAGAGCTCCTCCGGCCGATGGTCGGCGCGGTCGGCTAGGCCGAAATCCTGCAGCGCCCGGGCCACGCGCGGCTTGCGCTCGTGGGCGGGCACGCCGGCGAGCATCAGCGGCAGGGCGATGTTCTCGGCCGCGCTCAGGCGCGGCACGAGGTGGAAGCTCTGGAACACGAAGCCGATGCGCGCGCGCCGCACCGCCGCCTGCTCGTCGGCCGAGAGCGTGGTGACGTCGCGGCCTTCGAGCCGGTAATGGCCGCCGTTCGGGCGGTCGAGCAGGCCGAGCAGGTTCAGCAGCGTGGACTTGCCCGAGCCCGAGGGCCCCATCACGGACAGATACTCGCCGGCCTCGATCCGCAGCGAGACGTCGCGCAGCGCATGCACCTCGCTGTCGCCGAGGCGGAAGACGCGCTCGATGCCGTCGAGTTCGATCTGCGCCATCCCGGTTCGTCCCCTTTCCGATCCGATCCCGTGTCTGCGTGCCCGTCGCGCCGAGGCGATGGCGGGCGCCTAGCGGCCAGCCGGTTCGGCGACGACGCGCGCGCCCGCCGCCACGCCTTCGCGCTCGAGCGAAGTGACGATGCGCTCGCCGGCGGCGAGGCCCTCGAGCACCTCGGTGTATTCCCAGTTCGACACGCCGCTGCGCAGCGTGCGCTCGGCGAGCGTGCCGTCGCGCTCGACCAGCACGCGACCGCCCTCGCGCAGCGCCGCGGTGGGGATGCGCAGCGTGTCGGGGCGGCTGGCGAGGATGATCTCGACGTCCGCGCTGTAGCCGACGAGCAGGCCGCGCGCCTCCTCGGAGCGGACGAAGTCGATGTCCACCTCCACCGTGCGCGCCTGCTTCTCCACTGCGGTGATGTAGGGCGCGATGCGCTTGACGCGGCCCTCGAAGACGCGACCCGGCAGCGCCTCGAGGGTGATCCGCACCGGCTGGCCGGGCTGGATGCGGGGCGCGTCGATCTCGTCCATCGGCGCCTTCACGTACAGGCAGGAGTCGTCGATGAGGTCGATCGCCGGCGGCGTGGGCACGCCGGGGGGCGAGGGCGTGGAGATCTCGCCGAGCTCGCCGGTGATCTTCGCCACCGTGCCGGCGAAGGGGGCGAGCAGCACCAGGCGCTGGCGCTCGGTCGTGGTCGCGGCGACCTGCGCCTCGGCAGTGGCGACGTCGGCGTGGGCGGTGTTGCAGGCGGCGCGGCGCGCGCGGGCCTCGGTGCGCGCGCGCTCCTCGGCGCGGGTGGAGACGAAGCCGCGCTTGACCAGGGCGGCCTGGCGCGCAGCCTCGCGTTCGGCGTTGTCGGCCACCGCGCACGCTTCCTGCACGCGACGGGTGGCGGTGGCGAGCTGGGCGCGGTTCACCGCGAGGCGGGCGTCGAGGTCGCCATGCCACAGCCGCATCAGCACCTGGCCGGCGGCGACGCGGTCGCCCTCGCGTACGCCGAGGTAGTCGATGCGCCCGCCGACGATGGTGGCGAGCCGGGTGCGCTGGCAGGCCTCGATTTCGCCGGCGCGGGTGTTGGCGAGCGTGGCCTCGACCGTGCCGCGTGCGACTTCGTGGAGGACCACCGGGATGGGCTTGGGCCGGGTGAACCACCAGCCGCCCGCTGCGAGCAGGGCCATGACGAGGACGGCGAGCAGCAGGCGGCGGAAGGTTTTCATGGCCGGTCCGTGGTGCGCCGCGCGCTCCGGGAGCTCGTCCAGCTCCTCATTTGCCGCCCTTCGCCCACGAGTCCTTGAGCGTCACGGTGCGGTTGAACACCGGTGCACCGGGCTGCGAGTCCACGCGGTCGGCGACGAAGTAGCCGTGGCGCTCGAACTGGAAGTGCTCCTCGGCTCGGGCCTCCTTCAGCGCCGGTTCCAGATAGGCGGTGATGACGCGCTTCGAGGCCGGGTTGATGTCGTCGACGAAGCTGCGCTCGCGCTCGGGGGCGTCGCCCTCGCGGCGCTGGCCGGGGTGGGGGTGGGCGAAGAGGCGGTCGTAGAGGCGCACTTCGGCCTCGTAGCCGTGGGCCACCGACACCCAGTGCAGGTTGCCCTTGACCTTGTAGTTGTCGGCGCCGGGGGTGCCGGATCTGGAGTCGGGCAGGTATTCGGCGAGCACCGCGGTGATGTTGCCGGCGGCGTCCTTCTCGCAGCCGGTGCACTTCACGACGAAGCCGTAGCGCAGGCGCACCATGTTGCCCGGGTAGAGGCGGTGGAAGCCCTTCACCGGCTCCTCCATGAAGTCCTCGCGCTCGATCCACAGCTCGCGCGCGAACGGCATGTCGCGCTTGCCCAGTTCCGGCTTCAGCGGGTGGTTCGGCGCCTGGCACAGCTCGGACTGCCCCGCCGCGTAGTTGGTGATGACCAGCCGGAGGGGGTCGAGCACCGCGACGCGGCGCTCGGCGGCCTCGTTGAGGTCGTCGCGCATGCACTCCTCGAGCACGCTCATGTCGATCCAGGAGTCGGCCTTGGCGACGCCGATGCGCTCGGCGAAGCGGCGGAAACCGGCCGCGGTGAAGCCGCGCCGGCGCGCGCCGACGAGGGTCGGCAGGCGCGGGTCGTCCCAGCCCTCGACGTGGCCTTCGTTGACGAGCTGGATCAGCTTGCGCTTGGAGAGCACGACGTAGGTCAGGTTCAGGCGCGCGAACTCGATCTGCTGCGGCAGCGGGCGCGGGAAGTGGCCGGCGCTGGCGAGCGCGTCCAGCAGCCAGTCGTAGAACGGGCGCTGGTCTTCGAACTCGAGCGTGCACAGCGAGTGGGTGATGTGCTCGATCGCGTCCTCGATCGGGTGGGCGAAGGTGTACATCGGATAGATGTGCCAGGCGTCGCCGGTGCGGTGGTGGGACGCGTGGCGGATGCGGTAGATCGCCGGGTCGCGCAGGTTGATGTTGGGGCTCGCCATGTCGATCCTGGCGCGCAGCACGTGGCTGCCTTCGGCGAACTCGCCGGCGCGCATGCGGGCGAACAGGTCGAGGTTCTCGGCCACGCTGCGGTTCCGGTACGGGCTGTCCTTGCCCGGCTCGGTCAGCGTGCCGCGCAGGGCGCGCATCTCCTCGGCCGAGAGCGAGTCGACATAGGCCTTGCCGGCCTGGATCAGGCTTACGGCGCAGGCATACATGGTGTCGAAGTAGTCGGAGGCGAAGTACAGATGCTCGCCCCAGTCGAAGCCCAGCCAGCGCACCGCCTCGACGATGGCATCGACGTACTCCTGCTCTTCCTTCTCCGGGTTGGTGTCGTCGAAGCGCAGGTGGCAGGCACCGCCGTAGGCCTGGGCGAGGCCGAAGTTCAGGCAGATCGACTTGGCATGGCCGTAGTGGAGGTAGCCGTTCGGCTCGGGCGGGAAGCGGGTCTCGACGCGACCGGCCCATTTGGCCGTGCGGACGTCCTCGTCGATGATGCTGCGGATGAAGTTGGACGGCGCAGCAGCGGCACCGTCTTTCGGGGTGTTCGGGTTCATCGGGCTGGGCGGATCCGGGAAAACGGGCGCTGGGCCTGGCCTTGGCGCCGGGTTGTGAATGGTGGCAAGCGCGGGGTAAGCGCGGTGGTGACAGCAGCGTGACGAATGGCGGAATTGTAGCCGATGCGCCGCCGCTGCCGCTTGCGCCGCGGCGTGGCGACTATAATGGCGCGCCCTGCGGGATGGCCGCAGCGGCGCCCCCGCGCCGTCGGCGCGGCGGCAGGGCACTGGGGGAAGCGGAGCATGTCGGGAGCGGCCATGAATCTTTCTGCCTTCGTGGCCGTCGGTGCGGGCGCGGCCTGCGGCGCCTGGCTGCGCTGGGGGCTGGGCGTGTGGCTGAATCCCTTGTTTGCCGCCATTCCGCTCGGCACCCTGGTGGCCAACCTGGTCGGCGGGCTGCTGATGGGCGTGGCGCTGGCGGTGGTGCAGGGCTGGCCGGCGCTGTCGCCGGCACTGAAGCTGCTGCTGACCACCGGCCTGCTCGGCGGGCTGACGACCTTCTCCACCTTCTCCGCCGAATCCTTTCACCTTGCCCAGCGCGCCGCCTGGGGCTGGTTCGGCGTGCACCTCGGCGCGCATGTGGCCGGCTCGGTGCTGATGACCTGGGTAGGCTATTCTGTATTCAACGCCCTGCGTGGATGATGACGTAATCCGGGGCTGAGCGTTCGTCATCCTTTGTTGCACACTGGAACGCGGGTGGGTGCGGTGCCGCCCCGATAATTGCCGGGTTTGTTGCATAGCAAAACGGAGGCTCAAAACATGAAGAAGATCATCGTTTCCCTGACCGCTGCCACCTTCGCCGCCAGCGGTCTGGTGGGCTGCGCCGGCATGACCGAGACGCAGCGCGACACTGGCGTCGGCGCCGGCATCGGTGCAGTGACCGGTGCCATCATCGGCCGCGCCACCGCGGGCGGGAACAAGTCGAAGAGCACGGCCACCGGCGCGGCCGTCGGTGCGGCGATCGGTGCGGCGGGCGGCTACCTGTGGTCGCAGCGCATGCAGGAGCAGAAGGCGGCGATGGAGCAGGCGGCCGCCGGCACCGGCGTCGGCGTCAGCCAGACCGCCGACAACCAGCTCAAGGTCGACATCCCGAGCGACATCTCCTTCGACACCGGCCGCTACGACATCAAGCCCAACATGCGCCCGGTGCTCGACCGCCTCGCCTCGAGCCTGAACCAGCATCCGGTCACCACGGTGAGCATCGTCGGCCACACCGACAGCACCGGCACCGATGCGATCAACAACCCGCTGTCGATCAATCGTGCCGCTGCGGTGCGCGACTACCTGGTCGCCCGCGGCGTGTCGGCCAACCGCATCGCCATCGACGGCCGTGGCTCGCGCCAGCCGATCGCCGACAACAGCACGGCCAGCGGGCGGGCGATGAACCGCCGCGTCGAGATCTTCATCGCCGAGCAGGCGCGCTGAGCATCGTGCGCCCGGCGCGGCGCGCCCGCGGCGCGACGAAGCCCGCCCGCGTGACCCGCCGGCGGGCTTCTTGTTCGCCCGCGGCGGTGTGCGCTCACTGCGGCAGCGGCGCGAGCAGCGCGGCGATGTCCGCCTCGCCGAACTTCGCCAGCGCGCTGGCGTCCTCCGACAGCACACCGGCGGCGAGCGCGGCCTTCTTCTCCTGCAGCGCGAGGATGCGCTCCTCGATGCTGCCGGCGCAGATCAGCTTGAACACGAACACCGGCTTGTCCTGGCCGATGCGGTGGGCGCGGTCGGTGGCCTGGTTCTCCGCCGCCGGGTTCCACCACGGGTCGTAGTGGATCACGGTGTCGGCGGTGGTGAGGTTGAGGCCGACGCCGCCCGCCTTCAGGCTGATCAGGAACACCGGCGCGCGCCCCTTCTGGAAGTCCTCGACCGGCGTGCGGCGGTCGCGGGTGTCGCCCGTGAGCGCCACCCAGCCGATCTGCGCGCGGTCGAGCTCGGCGGCGATCAGCGCCAGCATCTGCGCGAACTGGGAGAAGATCAGGATGCGCCGGCCCTCGGCGATCAGCTCGGGCAGCATGTCCATCAGCAGCTCGAGCTTGGCGCGTTCCTTCACCCTGGCCGCCGCGGCTGACTGCAGCAGGCGCGGGTCGCAGCACACCTGGCGCAGCTTGAGCAGCGCGTCGAGGATCACGATCTGGCTGCGGGCGAAGCCCTTGCCCGCGATCTCGGCGCGGATGCGCTCGTCCATCGTCGCGCGCACGGTCTCGTAGAGGTCGCGCTGGCCGCCCTCGAGGCCGACGCTGCGCACGATGATGGTCTTGGGCGGTAGCTCCTTCGCCACGTCTTCCTTGCGCCGGCGCAGGATGAAGGGCTTCAGGCGGGCGGCGAGCAGGTCGCGGCGCACGCGGTCGCCGTGCTTCTCGATCGGCGTGCGCCAGGTCGCGGCGAACTGCTTCTGCGTGCCGAGCAGGCCCGGCAGCAGGAAGTCGAACTGCGCCCACAGCTCGCCGAGGTGGTTCTCCAGCGGCGTGCCGGTGAGGCCGAGGCGGTGGCGCGCCTGCAGGCGGCGGATCACCTGCGCGCCCTTGCTCGCGGCGTTCTTCACCGTCTGCGCCTCGTCCAGGATCAGCAGGCTCCACCGCCGCGCCTGCAGCGCCTCGGCGTCGCGCCACAGCAGCGGGTAGGTGGTGAGGGCGACGTCGACTCTGCCCGCCCCCTCGCTGCAGCCATCGCCGCCGCCCGCGCCGTCCTTGTCGAGCTCGTCGAAGCGCGCGTGGCGGTCGGCGCCGTGCAGGTTCAGCACCTTCAACGCGGGGGCGAAGCGCTCGGCTTCGGCCTGCCAGTTGAATACCAGCGAGGTGGGCAGCACCACCAGCGCCGGCAGGTCGAGCCGGCCGGCGTGCTTCTCGGTGAGCAGGTGGGCGAGCGTCTGCGCCGTCTTCCCCAGGCCCATGTCGTCGGCGAGGATGCCGGCGAGGTCGTGCCGCACCAGGTGCTGCAGCCAGGCGAGGCCTTCGAGCTGGTAAGGCCGCAGCTCGGCACGGAAGCCCGCCGGTGCCGCCACCGCGGCCATGCCGCCGGCGCCGCGCAGGCGGGCGGCGAGCGCGGCGACGAGCTCCTGGCCGCGGCCGGGCAGCTCGAGCTCGGCCAGGCGCACGGCGTCGAGCTTCGATACGCGCAGGCCGCCGTCGTGGCGCTCGAACAGGTCCACCAGCGCGCGCACGAGCGGCTTCAGCCGCCCGGCGCTCATGCGCAGGCGGCCGAGTTCGGCATGGGTCAGGATGACCGCCTCGCCGTCGCCGATGTCGTCGATGCGGCCCGACAGCCAGCGCGGATCGGCGGCGAAGAGCTCGGCGAGCAGCGGCGCCAGCGCCACCGGCCGGCCCTCGACCTCGATGCCGGGCGAGATGTCGAGCCAGCCGCCGTCGGCCTCGTCGATGTCGAGCACGAGGGCATCGACGTCGAGCGCGTGATGGCGGAAATCCGCCGGCAGCTCGATCTCCCAGCCTTCGGCACGCAGCGCGGGCAGGGTTCCGGCCATGAAGCCGGGCCAGGCGGCTTCGCTCGCCAGCCCCAGCGCGCCGGCGGGCAGGGCCTTGTAGGCGGTGAGCACCCGGCCGCCCGGCACCTTGGCGAAGCCGGCCTGGGTCAGGCGGCGCGCGGCGGCGGCCTCGGCGCTCGCGTCGCGCTCGAGCCGTGCGCTGCTGCCGTCGGGCAGGGCGTGGAAGAGGGCGGTGTCGGCGGCGGCGACGGTGAGCGGGCCGTAGCGGAAGGCGAGCGTGGCGAAGTCGAAGTCGTAGGTGCCGTAGGGGGCGTAGTCGCGGTACCGCGCCTGCACCACCGGCACCGTCGCCAACTGCAGCACCGGCAGCGGCGGGCCGGCCAGGCGCACGGCGGCCTCGCCCTGCGGCATCGGCACCGGCAGCTCGGGGGCGAGCTCGGCGAGCGCGGCGGCGACGAGTTCGGCTTCGACCTGGGTCAGGGGCGGCAGCAAGAGCAGGCGGTGCACGAGCTCGGCGGGCACCTCCAGCCGGATCGGGCCGAGCTCGCCGCGTGCGGTGTCGACATACCAGGGCGGCAGCAGCGGCAGCACCACCTCGGCGGGCGGGTCGGTGCGCACGCCGGGCACGCGCCGGCCGTCGGCGGTGACGCGCCAGTCGGGGCTGCCGGGGCGGGGCGCGCCGGCGCCGAGCGCGGCCGTGGCGAGCTCGCCGAAGTGGGCGCGGCCGCACTCGGCCAGGCGCTGCAGCAGTTCGGCGGTGTGGCGGCCTTCGAGCGGCAGCGCCTGCGGCTGGAAGCGGCCGCGCGGGCGGTGCGCCCACAGCATGCGCAGGATGTCGAGGTCGGTGTCGTCGACGAAGGAGGGCGGCGCCTCGAGCGCGCGCTCGACGTTGTCCCAGCGTTCGCTCTGGCGCACCTGGCCCTGCTTGTCGAAGCGCGCCTTGAAGCAGCTCACCGCGTACTGCTGCACTTCGGGCGCGTAGCGGATCAGGTAGAGCAGGCGGTGGGTGGCGGCGGCGCGGCGGGGGGGGGCGTCGTGCGCGGTGGCGCCCGCGGCCAGGCTGCGGAAACCTTCGAGCCAGGCGAGCACCTGTTCGCGCGGCCGCTCGGGAGCGCTGCGCTGGCGCAGCCAGGCCAGCATCATCGCCGCGACGTGCTTGCAGTCGTGGCCGACCGGGCAGGTGCAGTCGGAGAACAGCCGGCGGCCGCGCGGCGGGCTGTCGGTCAGTTCCGCATAGACGCTGTAGGGCGTGCGCCGCGTGCCCTTGACGCGCGCCGAGACGCTGAAGTCGTCGCTCGCGAGCTCGCTGACGCGCGCGAGGTAGGTCAGGCCCTTGGCGATCTCGTTGGGGCCCAGCCAGCGGACGAGTTCGTCCTGCGTGATGCTGTTGATAGGTGACATGCGCTTGTTCGTGGGTGCTTCGGATCCGCTGCCGGTGCGGCGAGAAACGTCGCCGCGGCCCCCGCCGGCCCCTGCCCGGCGGGGCGCGGCGAGTGGCCGCTCCGCGCTTGCGCCGGGCGTGGCGCCGGGGCAGGGCGGAAGGCAAACGGCAATGTTCGCACGAAACCTGCGATCCGGTCGCCGTCGCCGGCGACGAACGTCCGTTTTCCGGACGTCCCTCCCGATTCCGGTCGCCGGTCGTGCTGGATGGTGATGCTGCATTGCGGCGCGTGGATGCCGTCGTGCCATGCGTGCCGGGTCCTGCCGTCGTGCGGCAGCGCAAAAGCTCGGCCCTGGCACAGCGGTTGCGTTTGAGTTGGTGGCGCAGCACACCGCAGCCTCATCCAACCACAAGGAACGGAGACAACCATGCAAGTCCAGACCGCATCACGGGTTCAGGTGATGGGCATCGATGCCGGCGGCACGATGACCGACACCTTCTTCGTGCGCGACGACGGCCGCTTCGTCGTCGGCAAGGCGCAGAGCAACCCGGGCGACGAATCGCTCGCCATCTTCAACTCCTCGCAGGACGCGCTCGCCCACTGGGGGCGCGACGTGGACCAGGTCTATCCGGAGCTGGTGACCTGCGTCTATTCCGGCACCGCGATGCTCAACCGCGTCGTGCAGCGCAAGGGCCTCGACGTCGGCCTGATCTGCAACAAGGGCTTCGAGCAGGTGCATTCGATGGGGCGCGCGATCCAGAGCTACCTCGGCTATGCCCTCGAAGACCGCATCCACCTCAACACCCACCGCTACGACGAGCCGCTGGTGCCGCTGTCGCGCACCCGCGGCGTCACCGAGCGCACCGACGTGCAGGGCGAGATCGTCATCCCGCTGCGCGAGCACGAGGTGCGCCAGGCGACGCGCGAGCTGGTGGAGGCCGGCGCGCGGGCGATCGTCATCTGCCTGCTGCAGTCGCACAAGAACGAGAGCAACGAGAAGCGTGCGCGCGACGTCTGCCGCGAGGAACTGGCCAAGCTCGGCGCCGAGATCCCGGTGTTCGCCTCGGTCGACTACTACCCCTCGCGCAAGGAGAGCCACCGCATCAACACCACCGTGCTCGAAGCCTATGCCGCCGAACCCTCGCGCCAGACGCTGAAGAAGGTCAGCGACCGCTTCCGCAAGCACGGCGCGAAGTTCGACCTGCGCGTGATGGCGACCCACGGCGGCACGATCAGCTGGAAGGCGAAGGAGCTCGCGCGCACCATCGTCTCGGGGCCCATCGGCGGGGTGATCGGCTCCAAGCTGCTGGGCGAGGCGCTCGGCTACGAGAACATCGCCTGCTCGGACATCGGCGGCACCTCCTTCGACATGGCGCTGATCACCAAGGGCAGCTTCGCCATCGTCTCCGATCCGGACATGGCGCGCCTGGTGCTGTCGCTGCCGCTGGTGGCGATGGATTCGGTCGGCGCCGGCGCGGGCAGCTTCGTGCGCCTCGACCCCTACAGCGGCGCGCTCAAGCTCGGCCCCGATTCGGCCGGCTACCGCGTCGGCACCTGCTGGCCCGAGAGCGGGCTGGACACGGTGTCGGTGTCGGACTGCCACGTCGTGCTCGGCTACCTCAACCCGGACAACTTCCTCGGCGGCGCGATCAAGCTCGACGTCGAGCGCGCCCGCGCCCACATCAAGGCGCAGATCGCCGATCCGCTCGGCCTCTCGGTGGAGGATGCCGCCGCCGGCGTGATCGAGCTCCTCGACCTGCAGCTGCGCGAGTACCTGCGCGCCAACATCAGCGCCAAGGGCTACAACCCGGCCGACTTCGTCTGCTTCTCCTACGGCGGCGCCGGGCCGGTGCACACCTACGGCTACACCGAGGGCGCCGGCTTCAAGGACGTCGTCGTGCCGGCCTGGGCGGCGGGCTTCTCGGCCTTCGGTTGCGCCTGCGCCGATTTCGAGTACCGCTACGACAAGAGCGTGGACATCGCGGTGCCGCAGTTTGCCGCCGAGGGCGACAAGGAAGCCGCCTGCGCCACGATCCAGGCGGCCTGGGCGGAGCTCGCCGCCAAGGTCATCGACGAGTTCGTCATCAACGGCTTCAAGCCCGAGGACGTGATCCTGCGCCCCGGCTACCGCATGCAGTACATGGGGCAGTTGAACGACCTCGAGATCGACTCGCCGGTGTCGGCCGCGGCCAGCGCGGCGGACTGGGACCAGATCGTCGACGCCTACGAGAACACCTATTCGCGCGTCTATGCGAGCTCGGCGCGCTCGCCCGAGCTGGGCTTCTCGGTCACCGGCGCGATCATGCGCGGCCTCGTCATGACGCAGAAGCCGGTGTTGCCGGAAGACCCGGAGGAGGGCGAAACCCCGCCGGCGGCGGCGCGCCTGGGCACGCGCCCCTTCTACCGCCACAAGAAATGGGTCGATGCGGTGCTGTGGAAGATGGAGGCGCTCAAGCCGGGCAACCGCATCAGCGGGCCCGCGATCATCGAGTCCGACGCCACCACCTTCGTCGTCCCCGACGGCTTCGAGACCCGGCTCGACAAGCACCGCCTTTTCCACCTCCGCGAAGTGAAGTGAGGAGACAGCCATGAACATGATGAGTGACAAGGAAGTGGGCTTTGCCAACCTGCTCGGCAACGGCCAGACCCTGAAGCAGTTCCGCGACGGCATCCTCGCGCGCACCAAGGCGAGCGGCGGCCACTACAACGGCCTCACGCGGCTGGAACTGCGCGAGCGCGACCCGATCCGCTACGAGAAGATGTTCTCCAAGCTGCGCGGCGGCCTGGTGCATGCGCGCGAGACGGCGAAGAAGATCGCCGCCAGCCCGATCGTGGAGCAGGAAGGCGAGCTCTGCTTCACCCTCTACAACGCCGCGGGCGACTGCGTGCTGACCTCGACCGGCATCATCATCCACGTCGGCACGATGGGTGCGGCGATCAAGTACATGATCGAGAACGACTGGGAGAGCAACCCCGGCATCAACCCGGGTGACATGTTCACCAACAACGACTGCTCGATCGGCAACGTCCACCCCTGCGACATCGCCACCATCGTGCCGATCTTCGCCCACGGCAAGCTCGTGGGCTGGGTCGGCGGCGTCACCCACGTCATCGACACCGGCGCGGTCACGCCCGGCTCGATGTCCACCGGCCAGACCCAGCGCTTCGGCGACGGCTACATGATCACCTGCCGCAAGACCGGGGTGAACGACCAGCCGCTGAAGGACTGGCTGCACGAGTCCCAGCGCTCGGTGCGCACGCCCAAGTACTGGATCCTCGACGAGAAGACGCGCATCGCCGGCTGCCACATGATCCGCGACCTGATCGAGGAGGTGATCGAGGACGAGGGCCTGGAGGCCTACGAGAAGTTCGCCTTCGAAGTCATCGAGGAGGGGCGCCGCGGCCTGCTCACGCGCCTCAAGGCCATGACCCTGCCGGGCAAGTACCGCAAGGTCGCCTTCGTCGACGTGCCCTACGCCCATCCCGACGTGCAGACCTCGAACGCCTTCGCCAAGCTCGACACCATCATGCACTCGCCGGTGGAGATGGAGATCCGCAAGGACGGCAGCTGGCGGCTCGACTTCGAAGGCGCGAGCCGCTGGGGCTGGCACTCCTACAACGCCCACCAGGTCGCCTTCACCAGCGGCATCTGGGTGATGATGACCCAGACCCTGGTGCCCACCCAGCGCATCAACGACGGCGCGTATTTCGGCACCGAGTTCCATCTGCCCAAGGGCACCTGGATGAACCCCGACGACCGCCGCACCGGCCACGCCTACGCCTGGCACTTCCTGGTCTCGGGCTGGAGCGCGATGTGGCGCGGCCTCTCCCAGGCCTACTTCAGCCGCGGCTACCTGGAAGAGGTCAACGCCGGCAACGCCAACACCTCCAACTGGCTGCAGGGCGGCGGCATCAACCAGGACGGCGAGATCCACGCGGTCAATAGTTTCGAAGCGTCCAGCTGCGGCACCGGCGCCGGCGCGATCAAGGACGGGCTCAACCACGCCGCCGCGATCTGGAACCCGGAAGGCGACATGGGCGACATCGAGATCTGGGAGATGGCCGAACCGCTGCTCTACCTCGGGCGCAACGCCAAGGCCAACTCCGGCGGCTACGGCAAGTACCGCGGCGGCAACGGCTTCGAGACCCTGCGCATGGTGTGGAAGGCGCAGGACTGGACGATGTTCTTCATGGGCAACGGCTACATGAACAGCGACTGGGGCCTGATGGGCGGCTACCCGTCGGCCACCGGCTACCGCTTCGAGGCGCACAACACCGGCCTCAAGGAGCGCATCGCGCTCGGCGACAGCCTGCCGCTGGGCGGCGACGCCAACCCGGCCGCGCCCGACTACGAGCAGCACATCAATGCCGCGGCGCGCATCAAGCGCGACCAGCAGTGCATGACGACGGAGGACTGCTACGAGAACTACGACCTCTACCTGAACTACCTGCGCGGCGGCCCCGGCTACGGCGACCCGCTCGACCGCGAGCCGGAGGCGATCGCGCGCGACCTCAACAACGCCTGGCTGCTGCCGGAGTACGCCGAGAAGGTGTACGGCGCGGTGCTCGCGCAGGACGCGAAGGGCGTGTGGTCGGTCGACGCGGCGAAGACGGCGCTCCGCCGCGTCGAGATCCGCAAGGAGCGTCTGCAGCGGGCCGTGCCGACGCGCGACTGGATGAAGGAGGAGCGCGAACGCATCCTGACCAAGCACGCGAGCCAGGCGGTGCAGCACATGTTCGCCACCAGCTTCGCGCTGTCGGCGAAGTTCCTCAACGAGTTCAGGACGTTCTGGAACCTGCCCGACGACTGGATCGTGCGCGAGGACGAGCTCGGCGTGCCCTCCTACGGTTCGAAGTACCGCATGGACCTGTCGAAGATGCCGGACGTCAGGACCGTGGTGCTGGTGGAAGAGTGATCGCGGCCGCGATCGATCAAGGGTGAATCGATGCCGCCGGCCGTGCCGGCGGCACGCAGGACAGAGCAGGACAACGAGGAGACGAATCATGACGACCTACACCAAGGAACAGGTCTCGAGCCTGGTCGACGGCAAGCTCGACTGGGATACGACGATGCGCATGCTGTCGATGCCGAAGGACAACGAGCGCTTCGCGCTCTATCTGGAGGCCTTGCAGAAGAAGGTGCCGTGGCAGGACAGGATCGTGCTGCCGCTCGGGCCGCACCTGTACATCGCGCAGTCGGCGAAGACCCGGCAGTGGGTGACGAAGTGCGAATGCGGCCACGAACTCGGCGACTACCGCGAGAACTGGAAGCTCAACGCCGTCGTGTATGTGCGCGACACCGAGGAGGCGATGACCGAGGTCTATCCGAAGCTGATGGCGCCCGACACCAACTGGCAGGTGTACCGCGAGTACTACTGCCCGAGCTGCGGCGTGATGCACGACATCGAGGCGCCGACGCCGTGGTACCCGGTGATCCACGACTTCGAACCCGACATCGAAGCCTTCTACCAGGACTGGGTGGGCCTGCCGGTGCCCGAACGCGCCGACTGAGGCCGGCGCGCCGGCCCGTTCCGGTCCGCGCACGCGGTCCGCTGCTGCCGCTCCCGCCGGGGAGGGCGCAGCGGGCCGGGCGCGGCCGGCACGGCCCTGCCGCGCCGCATCACGCTGCGCGCCGACCTGCGGCCGGCGCGCAGCGCACTGCCCGATTCCCCGCCCTCGAACCCACGGAACAAAGAGAACCGACCATGGAGACCTGCCTCGCCAGCGCCATCCGCTTCGAAGACACTGCGCTCGCGCGCTTTCTCGCCGACTACGGCCATGCCGACCTCGGCGCGCTCCACGCCTGTGCCGCCGAGGAGCCGGCGCGCTTCTGGGCCGAAGTCGAAGACGCGCTCGGCCTGCGCTGGACGCGGCGCTACAGCCGCGTGCTCGACACTGCCGCCGGGCCGATGTGGCCGCGCTGGTTCGTCGATGGCGAACTCGACCTCCACGACAACCTCGTCGGCCGCATCGCGCGCGACGACCCGGCGCGCCCGGCGCTGGTCTGGGAGGGCGACGACGGCAGCGTGCGCCAGCACAGCTATGCCGAACTCGACGACGCGGTGCGCCGCTTCGCCGCCGGCCTCGGCGCGCTCGGCATCGGCTGCGGCGACCGCGTCGCCCTCTACCTGCCGATGCTGCCGGAGAGCGCGGTGGTGCTGCTCGCCTGCGCACGCCTCGGCGCGATCGCGCTGCCGCTCTTCTCCGGCTACGGTGCCGATGCGGTCGCGAGCCGGCTGCAGGACAGCGGTGCCACCGTGCTGGTGTGCGCCGACGGCTACCTGCGCCGCGGTAAGCGCGTCGACATGCTGGCCGAGGCGCGCACCGCCGCCGCGCGCTGCCCGCAGTTGCGCGATGTCGTCGTCGTGGCGCGGCTCGCGCCCGGCACCCCCGCTCGCACCGCGGCCGCAGCGACGACGCCCTGGCGCGAGCACGACTATCGCCGGCTGGTCGCGGCGAGCACGGCGCAGACCGGCCCGGCCGCGCACGCGGCCGACACGCCGCTGCTGATCATGTACACCTCCGGCACCACCGGCCGCCCCAAGGGCGTGGTGCACACCCACGCCGGCTTTCCGCTGAAGGCCGCGCAGGACATGCTGATGGCCTTCGACCTGAAGGCGCGCGACCGCCTGCTGTGGATCACCGACATGGGCTGGATGATGGGGCCGTGGCTGGTGTTCGGCGGCCTGCTGCGCGGCGCCACGCTGGTGCTGTTCGAGGGCACGCCGGACCACCCGACGCCCGACCGCGTCTGGCAACTGGTCGAGCGCCACCGCCTGAGCCACCTCGGCCTGTCGCCGACCCTGGTGCGCCTGCTGATGGCGGCCGGCCCCGCCGGGCTGCCGGCGCCGGGCGCGCTCGCCAGCCTGCGCGTGTTCGGCTCCACCGGCGAGCCGTGGAACGAGGCCCCCTGGCGCTGGCTGTTCGACACCGTCGGCGCGCGGCGCTGCCCGATCATCAACTACTCCGGCGGCACCGAGATCGGCGGCGGCATCCTCGCCTGCTTCGCCGGCTTGCCACAGAAGCCCTGCGGTTTCGCCGGCCCCATCCCGGGCATGCGCGCCGACGTCGTCGACGCCGGCGGGCGTTCGCTGCTGCGGGGCGATGGAGCGCCGGTGGCGGCCGTGCCTGCCGTGCCGGGCGCGGCCGGCGACAGGGGCGGAGAGGGCGACACGGGCGGAAATGTCGGCCACGGCGAGGCGGGCGAAGTCGGCGAGCTGGTGCTGCGCGCGCCCTGGCCCGGCATGGCCGCCGGCTTCTGGCAGGACGACGAGCGCTACCTCGCCGCCTACTGGTCGCGCTTTCCCGCGATCTGGGTGCATGGCGACTGGGCGCGGGTGGATGGCGACGGCCACTGGTTCATCCAGGGGCGCAGCGACGACACGCTGAAGATCGCCGGCAAGCGCGTCGGTCCGGCGGAATACGAGTCGGCCCTGGTCGCGCACCCGCTCGTGACCGAGGCGGTGGCGGTGGGCGTGCCGGACGCGGTGAAGGGCGAGCGCGCGGTGTGCTTCGTCACCGTGGCGCAGGCGGCCGGACTCGGCGGGCGGCCGTGGCCGCAGTGGGAGCGCGAGCTGGCCAGCCATGTCGCCGGCCGGCTGGGCAGGCCGCTGGCGCCGGCGCGGGTGCATCTGGCCGCGGCGCTGCCGAAGACGCGCAACGGCAAGATCCTGCACCGCCTGGTGCGCGCCGCCTACCTCGACGAGGCCCTGGGGGATCTCAGCGCGCTGGAGGATGCAGCCGCGCTCGACGCCATCCGCGCCTGCCGCGATGCGGCCGCGCTCGACGCCATCCGCGGCTGCCGCGATGCGGCCGGCTGCACCGGTGAGGATTCGCGCTGAGGCCTTGCCCGCGTCGTGCACGGCAGCATCGGCCCCGCGCCGAGGGCTACCCCGGGAGCCATCTGGCAGCGGTGTGGGAGGACGGCGCCTGAGAAAGGCACTCCCGCGGAAGGCATCCAGCTGTCGAATGTATCCGGCGGAAGGGATCCACGGCGAGCGTTCGGTAAACCGTCCGGTTTCCGGACGTCCGGACGTTCACGTCCGTGCGAAAATCGGACGCTTGTCTGCGTTTCTCCATCGCGCCCGGCCCACCGCCTCGACGGCGCGGGCCGGGCGTGCGGCTGCCTCGGCGACCTGCGTGGCGACGATCGGGGGCCTTGTGCGATGCCACGCGCTCGCCGCACGTGGCATCCGCTTTGCTATGCTCAGGTACGGGCGGCGAAGCTACCGCCCGTTCATCGCGTGTGCGCCGGCGCTGCGCCGCTGACACGCAGACAAGCATAGTGGAGCCAGCGCGGCAGTATCTCTCAGGACCCGAGTCCGCCGGTCGCGAGCACAGCGACCCGCCCGTTGCGCCCCCCAAGGAGGAGACCTCGATGACGCGGACGCCCGAAGGGCAGATGTTTTCCGACCCCGGCAACGACGCCGCGGTGATGGCGGCCTGGGAACGTTTTCTCGACGGCGACGGCCGGCCGTCCGATGCGCTGCGCCGCCTGATCGACGGTTCCTGGCAGCGCTGCATGCAGCACAACGTCGATCCGGACAAGCGCAGCGCACCGCCGCCGGTGGGCGAGGCGACGCTGGAATCGCTCAGGCATCGGCACAGCGAACTGCTCGAGGCGGGGGCGCCGATCATGGCCTGCGCGCGTGACTTTCTCGCCGAAACCGGCACGGTGATGGCGCTCGCCGACACCGCCTCCACCATCCTGACGATGGAGGGCGACAACCCGACGCTGGGATCGGCAGAGTCGATCCACCTGCTGCCGGGCGTGGCCTGGAGCGAGCGCGTCTGCGGCACCAACGCCATCGGCACCGCGCTCGCGGTGGGCCAGCCGGTGCAGATCCATTCCGCCGAGCACTACTGCGCGGGCATCAAGCGCTGGACCTGTTCGGCCACCGTGATCCGCCATCCGCAGGACGGCGAGATCCTCGGCGTGGTCGACGTCTCCGGCCTGTCCGAGAGCTACAGCCGGCAGAGCCTCGCGCTGGTGGTCACCACCGCCAGCCGCATCGAGAGCCGGCTGGCGATGCGCGAGATGGAACGGCGCTACCGCCTGCTCGAGGAGGCCCTGCCGCGCTGGTCGGGCAGCAGCGACGGCGTCGTGCTGTTCGACCGCCGCGGCTACCCGATCAAGGCCAACGAGAACGCGCAGGCGGCGATCGCCGCCTTTGGCGGCGAGCTGAACCTCGCTGCGCCGCGGCGGATTCCCGCGCTGGCGCTCGAGGCCGGCGGACAGGCGCTGCCTGCCTGGCTGCGGCCGGAATGGCTGGTGGCGGTGACGAGCCGTGGCGAGCGGCTGGGCACGCTGCTGATCATGCCGCTGCCGACGCTCGGGCGCGCCTGCGCCGGCCCGACCGAACGCAGCCTGGCCGCCGCGACGGTGGCCAGCACCGCGGCCCAGGCGTCGATGCCGCCCGGTTTTGTGTCGATCGTCACGGCCGATGCCGGTCTGCGCGAAGCGGTGCGCAAGGCCGACCAGCTCGCGCGCTCGCGCGTGCCGGTGCTGCTGCTCGGCGAAACCGGGGTCGGCAAGGAGGAGTTCGCCCAGGGCATCCACCAGGCCAGCCCCTTCCGCAACGGGCCTTACGTCGCCCTCAACTGCGGCGGGCTGTCGCGCGAACTGCTCGCGAGCGAGCTCTTCGGCTACGTCGACGGCGCCTTCACCGGCGCGCGTCGTGGCGGCCTCGTCGGCAAGATCGAGGCCGCCAACGGCGGCACGCTGTTCCTCGACGAGATCGGCGAGATGCCGCTCGACCTGCAGCCCCACCTGCTGCGCGTGCTGGAGCAGGGCGAGATCTACCGCCTGGGCGAGAACGTGCCGCGCAAGGTGGACTTCCGTCTCGTCGCCGCGACCCACCGCGATCTGCGCCAGGAGGTGGCCGACGGCCGCTTCCGCATGGACTTCTACTATCGCGTCGCAGTCACCTCGATCCGCATTCCGGCGCTGCGCGAGCGCGAAGGCGACGTGCGCATCCTCGCGCAGTATTTCCTCGAGCGCTTCCGCAAGCTGCACGGGCTCGGCCCGCGCCGGCTCGACGAGGCGCTGCTCGCCGCCCTCGAGGCCTACGCCTGGCCGGGCAACGTGCGCGAGCTGCGCAACGTCATCGAAAGCATGCTGCTGATGAGCGAAGACGGGGCGGTGCTCGGCGCCGAGGCGCTGCCGCCCGAGCTGGTCGGCGTGGCGGGCGTGCCCGGCGAGGCGCCGCGGCCGCGGGCGGCGGTGCACAGCATCGCCGAAGGCGAGGCCGAGCTGATCCGGCGCGCGATCACCTCGACCCACGGCAACCTGACGCGGGCGGCGCGCGAACTCGACATCGCCAAGAGCACGCTGTACCAGAAGGTCAAGCAGTACGGCCTGGAGCGCGACATCTCGCGGGTGCGGGGGGCGTGACGGCCGTCGCCGCGGGCTGAAGGCGGTGCAGCAAAGGAAAAGGGCCGCGTGCGCGGCCCTTTCTACGGTATCGGGTGGCGGCTGGCCGTCACACCTGCCGATAGACTTCGGCGCCGGCCTTGACGAACTCGACCGCCTTCACTTCCATGCCCTTTTGCAGCGCGGCCTGCTCGTCCAGGCCCTGGGCGGCGGCGAAGTCGCGCACGTCCTGGGTGATCTTCATCGAGCAGAAGTGCGGCCCGCACATCGAGCAGAAATGCGCCACCTTGGCCGAGTCCTTG
>JANJTU010000030.1 GCA_024710965.1 Thauera sp.
GCCCTGGCCGACGATGATGCCCGACAGGATCGGGATCATCGGGAAGGTGCAGGGCGTGAACGCGAGCAGCAGGCCGAAGCCGAAGAAGCTGGCGAGGATCAGCGGCACGCTGGCGCCGGCGAGCAGGCGCGCGATCTCGCCACTCTCGTCGCCGCTCACTGCGCTGCCCGCGTCACCCGACCCCGACTCCACCGCGCCGCCGGCGCCGCTCTGCGCCGGATTGGCGTCGCCGCCGCCGAGCACGCTGGCGAGGAAGCCGCCGCCGGCCTTTTTCGGTGGCGCATCGAGGTCGATCGCCGCGGTCTGCGGCGTCGGCGGGTAGCAGATGCCGCCGTCCCAGCAGCCCTGGCTGGTGGCGATGAGCTCGAAGCGGCGCAGCTCGGGCGGCGCCTGCACCGGCACGAGGATGCGCAGCTCGCCGCGGTGGGTCTCGACCTCGCCGAAGAATTCGTCCTGGTGCTTCTTGCCGGCGGCTTTCTCGGGCGCGCCGAAGACCACGCCCGGCGGTTCGGACTCGAAGCGGAACTTGTCGCCGTAGAGGTAGTAGTCCTTCGCCACCGTGAACACGACCTCGAGCGTGTCCGCATCGAGCGCCTGGGCGCGCATGGCGAAGGCCTTCTCGGGTTCGATCGGGTTGGCATGGGCGGGGAGGGACAGCAGGTTCGCGACGGCGGCGAGCAGGATCAGCAGGCGGAGCATCGTGTTCTTCGTGGGTTCGGGGAGGGGCCGGATGGCCGAGGTCGGATGGCGGACTGCAGTGGACGCATTTCGGCTCGCCGACGTCAGCTGGCTCACGTGAGTTGGCTCAGGTCAGTTGGCTCAGGTCAGTTGGCTCAGGTCAGGCCGCCGGGGTGGTCTCGGCGGCGACCCAGCGCAGGTAGTCGGGCAGGCCCTGCACGACAGGGACCGCCACGATCTCGGGAAGTTCGTAGGGGTGGCGGGCGCGGATCGCGGCCTCGAGCGCGGCGTAGCGCGCCGCCGTGGTCTTGATCAGCAGCGGCACTTCGGCCGCGGTTTCGCGTGCGCCCTGCCAGCGATACACCGAGGTGCAGGCGGCGAGCACGTTCACGCAGGCGGCGAGACGGGCATCGACCAGGTGCTCGGCCAGCACGCGCGCGCTGTCGGCGTCGGGCAGGTTGGTGAGGACGATCAGGGTGTCGGCCATGGCGGTCTCCGGGCGGGCGAACGTGATTGTCCCAGAGTCGGGCCGGTGGCGGCCTGTCCGGGATCAATCGAAAGCTAACCGAAAGCCGATGGCGGTGAAATGCGCCTCACCTTGCGGCGGGCAGCGCCGCGAGGGCAGCCAGACCAAAGCAAAAAGGAGACGCAACAATGAACTACAAGCTCGGGGTGGCCGCACTGGCCGCAGCTTTCGTCATGCCGGTGCAGGCCCAGTCGAACGTCACGATCTATGGCCTGATCGATCTCAACCTCGGCTACGAGAAGTCCGGCGGGCAGAGCCGCAAGGGCCTGGACCACGGCGAGCTGAACGGCTCGCGCCTCGGCTTTCGCGGCACCGAGGATCTGGGCAGCGGGCTGAAGGCGCTGTGGGTGCTCGAGACCGGCCTCGATCCTTCCACCGGCCAGCTCGAACAGGGCGGGCGCGCCTTCGGCCGCCAGAGCTTCGTCGGCCTCGAGAGCGGGCTGGGCCGGCTCACGCTCGGGCGCCAGTACTCGCCCGCCTTCGTCGCCCTCGACCCGTTCGAGGCCACCGGCGGCGCCGACCGCAGCGTTGGCCTGCTGACGCGCAAGGCGGGTGGGGTGCGGCCAGCCTACGAGGTGCGCTT
This sequence comes from Thauera sp., assembly GCA_024710965.1. GTDB lineage: Bacteria > Pseudomonadota > Gammaproteobacteria > Burkholderiales > Rhodocyclaceae > Thauera. The sequence continues at coordinate 1,788 of JANJTU010000030.1, forward strand.
CGACAACATGATCAAGTACCGCTCGCCCAACTTCGCCGGCTTCGAGCTCGACGCCGGCTACTGGCTGGGCGAGCGCACCGCGACCTCGAGCACGGCGCGCAAGGAAGGCGACGGCCACGGCCTCAGCCTGCTCTACGGCAACGGCGCCTTCTCGGGCGCGCTCACCACGCAGAGCGTGCAGCGCGACGCCAGCGGCGGCAAGGTGCGCACCAGCGGCGTTGGCCTGGCCTACGACTTCGGCATCGTCAAGCCCTATTTTGCCTGGTCGCAGGACAAGGAGAGCGGCACCGTCGGCAATGGCAAGGCACGCACCTGGGCCGTGAGCGCCGAGATCCGTCTGAACCCTGCGAACACGGTCGCGCTCAGCTATGCCGATCGCGACGAATCGGACGGCGCCGCCGGCGAGGACGCCAGCGGCTGGTCGGCCTACTACCTGCACGCCCTCTCCAAGCGCACCACGCTCTACGCCGGCTACTCGCAGCTCTCCAACGAGAGCGGTGCCAACTATGCAATAGGCAACATCACGCCGGCAGCCGGCGACAACCACCGGGTGATGATGGCCGGCATGCGCCACCGCTTCTGACCCTCGACAACCGCACACTGGAGAACCCGACATGAACATCACGGGAATGCTGTACGGCGCGCGTCTGCTGCAGTTCGCCGACTTCCCCACCGCCGAGGTGCTCGGCCCGGACGCCAGCGAGGAGCAGATCAAGGCGCTCATCGAGCGTCACGGCGCGGTCTTCGTCAAGCCGCTGTTCAAGGGCGGTGTCGGCAAGAAGGGCAAGGCCGGCCTCATCGGGCGTGCCAAGGACCTGCGCACCGCGCTGGCCGAGAAGGAGCGCCTGTACTTCGTCGAGCATCGCCACGGCCACCAGGTGGCGAAGGCCAACGGCGTCACCTTCGAAGCTGCGGTGCCGGCCGAGCACGAGGTCTATTTCTCGATCACCGACTCCACCGAGTTCCGTGCCCCGACCATGACCCTGACCCACCGCGGCGGCGTCGACATCGAGGAGCTCGACAAGTCGCAGGTCGCGCGCGTGCCCTTCGACCCGCTCACCGGCCTGAAGGCCTTCGTCGTCGCCAACGCGCTCGCCGACATCGGCGCGCCCAAGCAGATCATCTCGCCGCTGGTGCAGCACCTGCCGCGCCTGTGGGAGCTGTACCACGACTTCGGCATGACCACCCTCGAGCTCAACCCGATCCGCATGCGCCCCGATCGTCGCGGCCGGCTTACGCCGGTGGCCTGCGACTTCAAGTGCGGCTTCGACCGCGACGATCCGCGCTGGCACCGCCTGAACCTGCCCGCCCACCTGTTCGCGGTGGATTACTCGGACTTCGAGCAGGAGATCAATCAGCTGCGCACCCACCAGGGCCAGAGCGAC
>JANJTU010000202.1 GCA_024710965.1 Thauera sp.
AAATCGGCAATGCGGTCGGTCAGTGCAAACATTCGTATTGTCTCCTCGGTTTTGGACTGTCGTTGCCGACAGCGGCCGCAGCGGATGGCGGCTTCATGGGAAGAGATGTTAGGAAGTTCGCCCGGGGCGCTTTTGCCTGTATCCGTCACGCGTTTGCTTGATATGGACCGAGGAGGCGGGCCGGTGGGAATTCTGAACGTGCGGCGCATTGGGTCTTGCTAATGAGAAGTTCATCCGCGGTTCGAAAGATGCTTGGGAGTGCTTTCGCGTTACTTCTTCGCGCTGTGCGACGCGGCAAATTTCTCGCCCTTCATTGCACAGGAGGACTCGACCTCCAACGGTATCTTCGGACTGGTCGCAGCGAACATCGGCGTTGCGTTGTACGCGCGCAGCGCGGAGAACATCCAGCATAAGGGCCTGGTGATCCACCCACTGGCAGGCCGCCAGAGGCCGCTTCAAACCCTAGTGTGCCGGCGCAATGACATTCCGACACCCGCCGCGGAACGATTCGCGCAGGTTCTGCACGACATCGCCGAGGCATTTGGCATCGCGCACGAGGGGCGGGAATAGCGGCTGTGCCCTGGAACCATGGCCGCTCGTCGCACGATGGGTCTCCTGGAGCAGGATTCCCCACGACCGGAACGCGAAAAAAAGCGACCCGCAAGCCTGGAGCGCCTGCGGATCGCGAGGGGGAGGCACAATTCCCGCAGGGCGGGTCAAGCGCGGTAAGCCGGCAGAGGTAACCGCGCCCCCGCCGCGTGCCCGATCAGCCCTTCATCGAGTACAGATAATCGACGCAGCGATCGACCGACTCGACGTCGGCGAACTTGGCATCGATGTCGAACAGGTTCCACTCGACAGCACCGGGCACGCGGTCGCCGATGCACTCGCGCACGGCGATCGTGCGGAAGCCTTCCGCGAGACCATCGCACAATGTCGTGCGCACGCAGGCCGAGGCGGTGACGCCGGTCACGAGGATGGTGTCGACACCCGCCGCGCGCAGGAAGCCCGCGAGGTAGGTGCCATGGAAGGAGCTCGCGCGCTTCTTGATCAGCACCTGCTCACCAGCGATCGGCGCGATGCGCGAGTCGATTGCCCAGATGTTCTCGTCTTCCTGATTGACGACGTCGACCGGGATCTTGTTGTGCCACAGGCCCATGTCGGTGTTCGGATTGTTGCGGTCGGTGACCTGGTAGCAGGTCGTCACGTGGATCACCGGATGATTGTTCTCGCGGCACGCCTTCAGCAGGCGCTGCACGCCGGGGATGATCTCATCGTCGATCTTCTCGCAGGTGAAGGGGTTGCCCGGGCGCGTCCACGCGTTGGCGAGGTCGACGCTGACCAGCGCCGGGCGCTTGCCGAAGCCGACGCGGCGCTGGAAGCCGCGCTCCTGGTACAGCTTGGTGGCCTGCGCGAAGGCTTGGTCGAGCATGCTCTGCAGTTCTTGCGACATGGTGGTCATCTCCACTTTCGGGTGTGTGTTCAGGACTCGGGTGGCCGCCTGCGGGGCTGGCCACCGACTGCTGTTGCCCTCAGGCAGTGCCAAGCTTAGGGAGGCGGATAATTGACGTCCAATGCCGAATCTGCCGCCATTGTTGCTGTATCAGGCAATAAAAGCCCTTGTCCGTATCGGGCAAGTGCGTGACGGATACAGGCAAAAGCGCCGGCGGCGAAGTTCCTAAGATCTGTCTCCATCAAGCCGCCATCCGTCGCGCCAGCCGCGGGCCAGGCGGCATGACGCCACCAAGGAGACCGAGACCCATGTTTGCAATGACCGACCGCATCGCCGGCTTCGACGATGAACTCAAGGCCGCGATGGACGCCGAGTTCGCGCGCCAGGAAGCGCACATCGAGCTGATCGCGTCTGAGAACTACACCAGCCCGCGCGTGCTCGAGGCGCAGGGCAGCGTGCTCACCAACAAGTACGCCGAAGGCTATCCGGGCAAGCGCTACTACGGCGGCTGCGAGCATGTGGACGTCGTCGAGCAGCTCGCGATCGACCGCGCCAAGCAGCTCTTCGGCGCCGACTACGCCAACGTCCAGCCGCACTCGGGCTCGCAGGCCAATGCCGCGGTGTACATGGCGCTGCTCGAGCCGGGCGACACCGTGCTCGGCATGAGCCTGGCGCACGGCGGCCACCTGACCCACGGCGCCAAGGTGAATTTCTCCGGCAAGATCTACCACGCCGTGCAGTACGGCCTCGACGAGGCCAGCGGCGAGATCGACTACGCCCAGGTCGAGGCGCTGGCGCGCGAGCACAAGCCGAAGATGATCGTCGCCGGCTTCTCCGCCTATTCGCGCGTCGTCGATTGGGCGCGCTTCCGCGCCATCGCCGATGCGGTCGGCGCCAAGCTTTTCGTCGACATGGCCCACGTCGCCGGGCTCGTCGCCGCCGGCCTGTACCCGAACCCGCTGCCCTTCGCCGACGTCGTCACCACGACCACGCACAAGACCCTGCGCGGCCCGCGCGGCGGCCTGATCCTGGCGCGCGCCAACCCCGAGCTGGAGAAGAAGCTCAACGCCATCGTCTTCCCCGGCATCCAGGGCGGGCCGCTGATGCACGTCATCGCCGCCAAGGCGGTGGCGCTGAAGGAGGCGCTGCAGCCCGAGTTCCGCGCCTACCAGCAGCAGGTGCTGAAGAACGCGCGCACGATGGCCGGTGCCTTCATCGAGCGCGGCTACAAGATCGTCTCCGGTGGCACCGACGACCACCTCTTCCTCGTCGACCTGGTCGCCAAGGGCATCACCGGCAAGGCCGCCGACGCGGCCCTCGGCGCGGCCCACATCACGGTGAACAAGAACGCGGTGCCGAACGATCCGCAGTCGCCCTTCGTCACCAGCGGCATCCGTATCGGCACGCCGGCGATCACCAGCCGCGGCTTCAAGGAGGCCGAGGCGAAGGAGCTGACGCACTGGATCTGCGACGTGCTCGACAACATCGAGGACGAGGCGGTGATCGCCGCGGTGCGCGCCAAGGTGCAGGCGCTGTGCGCCCGCTTCCCCGTCTATCCGGCCAGCCGCTGATCGGGCCCGGGAGCGACACGCCATGGCCATCAGCGTATTCGAGATGTTCAAGGTCGGCATCGGTCCGTCCAGTTCCCACACCGTGGGGCCGATGCGGGCGGCGCTGACCTTCGTCGCCGGCCTCAAGGACGAGGGCGTGCTCGGGCGCGTGCGCCGCGTGCGCGCCGAGCTCTACGGCTCGCTCGGCGCCACCGGCAAGGGCCACGGCAGCGACAAGGCGGTGCTGCTCGGGCTGGAGGGCGAGGCCCCCGACCTGATCGACCCCGACACCATCGACGGGCGGCTGGCCCGCATCCGCGACGGCCGCCGCCTCACCCTGCTCGGGCTGCACGCGATCGACTTCAGCGAGAAGACCGATCTCGTCTTCCTGCGCCGGCAGAGCCTTCCCTTTCACCCGAACGGCATGCGCCTGACGGCCTACGGCGAGGACGGCGGCGAGCTCGTCAGCCGGGTGTACTACTCGGTGGGCGGCGGCTTCGTCGTCAATGAGGAAGCGGCCGGTGCCGACCGCATCGTCGAGGATCGCACCGAGCTGCCCTACCCCTACCACAGCGCCGACCAGCTGCTGACGCAGTGCGCGGTGAACGAGCTCTCGGTCAGCCAGCTCATGCTCGAGAACGAGAAGGCCTGGCGCAGCGAGGCCGAGACGCGCAACGGCCTGCTCCACATCTGGCAGGTGATGCAGGCCTGCGTGCGCCGCGGCTGCGAGGTCGAGGGCGTGCTGCCGGGCGGCATGAAGGTGCGCCGGCGCGCGGCCGAGCTCCACCGCAAGCTGTCGGGCGCGCCCGAAGCCTCGCTGCGCGACCCGCTGACGACGATGGACTGGGTCAACCTCTACGCGCTGGCGGTGAACGAGGAGAACGCCGCCGGCGGGCGCATCGTCACCGCGCCCACCAACGGCGCCGCCGGCATCATCCCCGCGGTGCTGCACTACTACTACCGCTTCATCCCCGGCGCGACCGAGGACGGCGTGGTGCGCTTCCTGCTGACGGCGGCGGCGATCGGCATCCTGTTCAAGGAGAACGCCTCCATCTCCGGCGCCGAGGTCGGCTGCCAGGGCGAAGTCGGGGTGGCCTGCTCGATGGCCGCCGGCGCGCTCGCCGAGGTCATGGGCGGCAGCCCGGAGCAGGTCGAGAACGCGGCCGAGATCGGCATGGAGCACAACCTGGGGCTGACCTGCGATCCGGTCGGCGGCCTGGTGCAGGTGCCCTGCATCGAGCGCAACGCGATGGGGGCGGTGAAGGCGATCAACGCCGCGCGCATGGCGCTGCGCGGCGACGGCAAGCACTTCGTCTCCCTCGACAAGGTCATCAAGACCATGCGCGACACCGGCCGCGACATGAAGGACAAATACAAGGAAACGTCCCGCGGCGGCCTTGCGGTGAACGTCATCGAATGCTGAGCGCAGGCCGGCAGCGGGAGAAGGCGATGAACAACGTAGCGGCCCTCGGCGCGAGGGCGAATGCGGTCCGGCCCGCTTTGCCGCGGACGGATGCGAGGAGATAAGACCATGCAACACTATTCCGGCTTCGGCCTCGTCAAGCACGGCCTCAGCTACCACGAGAACTGGCAGCGCATGTGGCGCAACCCGGCGCCCAAGCGCCAGTACGACGTCATCGTCGTCGGCGGCGGCGGGCACGGCCTGGCGACCGCCTACTACCTCGCCAAGGTGCACGGCATCACCAACGTCGCGGTGGTGGAGAAGGGCTGGCTGGGCGGCGGCAACACCGCGCGCAACACCACCATCGTGCGCTCCAACTACCTGTGGGACGAGGCCGCCTGGCTGTACGAGCACGCGATGAAGCTGTGGGAGGGCCTGTCCCACGAGCTCAACTACAACGTCATGTTCTCGCAGCGCGGCGTGATGAACCTCGGCCACACCCTGCAGGACATGCGCGACATCCACCGGCGGGTGAATGCGAACCGCCTCAACGGCATCGACGGCGAGGTGCTCGACGTCAAGCAGGTGCAGGAGATCGTGCCGATCATGGACTGCTCGCGCAGCACCCGCTACCCGGTGCTGGGCGCGTCGTGGCAGCCGCGCGCCGGCGTCGCCCGCCACGACGCCGTGGCTTGGGGCTTCGCCCGCGGCGCCGATGCGCTCGGCGTCGATCTCTTGCAGCAGACCGAAGTCACCGGCTTTCGCCTCAGCGGCGGCAAGGTGCTCGGCGTCGAGACCAACCGCGGCTTCATCGGCGCCAAGACCATCGGCGTCGTCACCGCGGGCAACTCCGGCGTGCTGGCGAAGATGGCCGGCTTCAAGCTGCCGATCGAGTCGCATCCGCTGCAGGCCCTGGTGTCCGAGCCGATGAAGCCCATCCTCGACACCGTCGTCATGTCGAACCACGTCCATGGCTACGTCAGCCAGTCGGACAAGGGCGACCTCGTCATCGGCGCCGGCATCGACGGCTACAACGGCTACGGCCAGCGCGGCAGCTACCCGACGATCGAGCACACGCTGCAGGCCATCGTCGAGCTGTTCCCGATGTTCTCGCGCGTGCGCATGAACCGGCAGTGGGGCGGCATCGTCGATACCTGCCCCGACGCCTGCCCGATCATCTCGGCGACGCCGGTCGGGGGCCTGTTCTTCAACTGCGGCTGGGGCACCGGCGGCTTCAAGGCCACGCCGGGCTCGGGCCACGTGTTCGCGGCCACGCTCGCCGACGGCAAGGCGCACCCGCTCGCCGCGCCGTTCACGATCGACCGCTTCATCTCCGGAAAACTCATCGACGAGCACGGCGCCGCCGGCGTCGCGCACTGACGGGAGCAGGCCATCATGCTGCACATCTACTGTCCTCACTGCGAGGAATACCGCGAGGAAGAGGAGTTCCGGCCCAAGGGCGAGGCGCACATCGCCCGCCCGGCCGAGCCCGAGGCCACCAGCGACGAGGACTGGGGCGACTACCTCTTCTTCCGCAAGAACCCGCGCGGCCTGCACCACGAGCTGTGGTTCCACGCCGCCGGCTGCCGCAAGTTCTTCAACGCCACGCGCGACACCGTGAGCTACGAGATCCTCGAAACCTACAAGGTCGGCGCCCAGCCCGCGGCGAGCGCGGCCAAGCCTGCCGCCGCCCGCACGCCCGTCATGGAGGTGGCGAAATGAGCCAGCGCAACCGTCTCGACAACGGAGGCCGCATCGACCGCAGCCGTCCGCTGCGCTTCAGCTTCAACGGCCGCAGCTACCAGGGCTATGCCGGCGACACGCTGGCCGCGGCCCTGCTGGCGAACGGCGTCGATGTCGTCGGCCGCAGCTTCAAGTACGCCCGCCCGCGCGGCATCGTCGCCGCCGGCGCCGAGGAGCCGAACGCGATCGTCCAGCTCGGCGCCAGCGAGGCCGGCCAGGTGCCCAACGTGCGCGCCACCCAGCAGGCGCTGTACGACGGCCTGGTCGCTGCCAGCACCGCCGGCTGGCCCAACGTCGACCGCGACCTGATGGGCGTGGTCGGCCAGGTCGGCGGCAAGTTCATGCCGCCGGGCTTCTACTACAAGACCTTCATGGCGCCGGCGTCGATGTGGCCGAAGTACGAGCGCTATATCCGCAAGGCCGCCGGCCTCGGGCGCAGCCCGCGCGAGAAGGACCCCGACATCTACGACCACATCAACCGCCACTGCGAGGTGCTGGTGATCGGCGCCGGCCCCGCTGGCCTGGCCGCCGCGCTCGCCGCCGGGCGCAGCGGCGCGCGCGTGATCCTGTGCGACGAGCAGGAAGAGATGGGCGGCTCGCTGCTCGATTCGCGCGAAACGATCGACGGCCGCCCGGCCGCCGAATGGGTGGCGCAGGTGCTGGCCGAGCTCGCCGCGCTGCCCGAAGTGCTGCTGCTGCCGCGCACCACCGCGAACGGCTACCACGACCACAACTTCGTCACCCTGCACGAGCGCCGCACCGAGCATCTGGCCGACCTCGCCCCGCTCGCCGGCGGCCGCCGCCAGGTGCGCGCGCGCATGCACCGGGTGCGCGCCGGCGAGGTGATCCTCGCCACCGGCACCCACGAGCGCCCGCTGGTGTATGCGAACAACGACGTGCCGGGCAATCTGGTCGCCGGCGCAGTGTCGACCTATATCCGCCGCTACGCGGTGGTGCCCGGCCAGCGCCTGGTGCTGTCGACCAGCAACGACCACGCCTACCGCGCCGCGCTCGACTGGCATGATGCCGGGCGCGAGGTGGTGGCGATCGTCGACGCGCGCGACAACCCGGACGGCGACCTGGTGGCCGCGGCGCGTGCGCGCAAGATCCGCATCATCAGTGGCAGCGCGGTGATCGAGACGCGCGGCAAGAAGCGCGTGTCGGCGGCGCTCGTCGCCCGCATCGACGTGGCCGGCTTCGCCGTGCGCGGCGCGGTCGAGGAGCTCGCCTGCGACACCGTCGCCAGCTCCGGCGGCTACAGCCCGGTGCTGCACCTGGCCGCGCACACCGGCGCCCGCCCGCAGTGGCGCGACGATCTGCTCGGCTTCGTCCCCGGCAAGGTCAAGGGCATGACGCCGGCCGGCGCCGTGCATGGCCGCGCCGCGCTCGCCGAGGCGCTCGCCGACGGCCTCGAGGCCGGCAGCGCCGCGGCGCTGAAGGCGGGCTTTCCGGCCGCTGGCGTGAGCCTGCCGGCGCTCGAGCGGGTGCGCGAGGGCAAGGCGGTGGCGCTCTACCAGGTGCCGCACGTGAAGCCGGCGATGCGCGCGCCCAAGCAGTTCGTCGACCAGCAGAACGACGTCACCGCGGCCGGCATCGAGCTCGCCACGCGCGAAGGCTTCGAGTCGATCGAGCACGTCAAGCGCTACACCGCGATGGGCTTCGGCACCGACCAGGGCAAGCTCGGCAACATCAACGGCATGGCGATCGTGGCGCGCTGCCTCAAGCAGACCATCCCCGACACCGGCACCACGGTGTTCCGGCCGAACTACACGCCGGTCACCTTCGGCGCCATCGCCGGCCGCCACTGCCGCGAGTTCTTCGACCCGCGCCGCTACACCGCGCTGCACGCCTGGCACGTCGAGCGCGGGGCGAAGTTCGAGGAGGTCGGGCAGTGGATGCGGCCCTGGTACTACCCGCAGGGCAAGGAGACGATGCACGAGGCCGTGCAGCGTGAATGCCGCGCGGTGCGCGAGGGCGTCGGCGTCCTCGACGCCTCGACCCTGGGCAAGATCGAGATCCAGGGCAAGGACGCGCGCGAGTTCCTCAACCGCATCTATACCAATGCGTGGACCAAGCTCGACGTCGGCAAATGCCGCTACGGCGTCATGTGCAAGGACGACGGCATGGTCATGGACGACGGCGTGACCGCCTGCCTGGGCGACAACCACTTCCACATGACCACCACCACCGGCGGCGCGGCCGCGGTGCTCGATTGGCTCGAGCTGTGGCACCAGACCGAGTGGCCGGAGCTGGAGGTGTATTTCAACTCCGTCACCGACCACTGGGCGGCGATGGCGCTCAACGGCCCCCATGCCCGCAAGCTGCTCGCCGAGCTCACCGACGACATCGACCTCGCCGCGGACAAGTTCGGCTTCATGGACTGGCGCGCGGGCACGGTGGCCGGCGTGCCGGCGCGGGTGTTCCGCATCTCCTTCACCGGCGAGCTCTCCTACGAGATCAACGTCCAGGCCAACCACGCCATGCACGTGTGGAAGGCGCTGTTCGAGAAGGGCGCCAAGTACGGCCTGACCCCCTACGGCACCGAGACCATGCACGTGCTGCGCGCGGAGAAGGGCTTCATCATCATCGGCCAGGAGACCGACGGCTCGGTCACGCCCGAGGACCTCGGCATGCAGTGGTGCGTCGGCTACAAGAAGCCGTTCTCGTGGATCGGCCGGCGCGCGCTGTCGCGCCCCGACACCCGGCGCGAGGACCGCAAGCAGCTCGTCGGCCTGAAGCCGCTCGATGCCAGGCTGGTGCTGCAGGAAGGGGCGCAGATCGTGCTGGAGAAGGAGGTGCGCATCCCGATGCCGATGGTCGGCCACGTCACCTCCAGCTATTTCAGCCCGACGCTGGGCCACGGCTTCGCGCTCGCGCTCGTGAAGGGCGGCAGTGGGCGCCTCGGCCAGACCGTCTATCTGCCGATGGCCGACGGCCAGGTCCATGCGGCCGAAGTCGTCAGCCCGGTGTTCTACGACCCGCAGGGAGCGCGTCATCATGTCTAAGCTTGCGATGTTCGATGTCAATCCGGGCGCCGGCGTGCGCTCCGAGTCCCCGCTGGCGGCGAGCCGCGTCGCCGTCGCCGCGCTCGCCTCGGCACAGGGGGCGGGGGTGGTGGTGCGCGAGCGCGCCTTCCTCGGCCACCTGATCCTGCGCGGTGATGCCGCCGACGCGGCTTTCCGCGCCGGCGTCGAGCAGGCGCTCGGCCTCGCCCTGCCGCTGAAGGCCGGCGGCCTGGTGCGCGACGAGGGCGCGGGCACCAGCCTGCAGTGGCTGTCGCCCGACGAGTGGCTGCTGATCGTGCCCGGCGGGCACGAGTTCGACACCGAGCGCCGGCTGCGCGAATGCCTTTCCGGCCACTTCGCGGTGATGAACGTCAGCGGCGCGCAGACCGTGCTCGAGCTCAGCGGCCCGGCGGCGCGCGAAGTGCTGATGAAATGCACGCCCTACGACGTGCATCCGCGCCACTTCCCGGTGGGCAAGGGCGTCAGCACCGTGTTCGCGAAGAGCACGGCGCTGATCCGGCGCGTCGCCGAGCAGCGCTGGGAACTGGTGATCCGGCGCAGCTTCGCCGACTACCTGTACCGCTGGGTGGTGGACGCGAGCGAGGAGTTCGGCGTGTTTGTTGCCCGCTGAGCGTTGCCCACTGAGCCTCCCCCGCTGAGCACTCGCCGGCGGGCCGTGCCGCGACGCTCGGCGGCCGCGCTTCCGGCAGCGGCCGCCGAGCGTTGCGGGGGCACCGACGAGGCGGCGGCGGGCGGTCCGTCGTCGCCGACGGCCGCCCACGGCCGCGTTTTTTTTCGCATCGAACCTGCTGCAGGAGCGGCACCCCATGGACACCGGCACCCTCATCCCGCTGCCGGCGCTGCGTCGCAGCGCCGAAGCCGCGCCCGGCGACGACAGCATCTTCCTGCGCGGCCTGCGCGTGGACGCCCTGATCGGCGTCTACGAGCACGAGCGCCACGCGCCGCAGCCGCTGCTGGTCGATCTCGAACTGGGCCTCGTCCACTCGCGCTGCTGCCACAGCGACGCGCTCGAGGACGCGGTCGATTACGGTGAGGTGGTGGCGACCGTGCGCCGCCTCGCCCTGCTCAACCGCCGCGTGCTGCTCGAGGCCTTCGCCCAGGACGTCGCCGACGCCCTGCTCGCCGACTTCGCCATCGGCTCGGTCGCGGTCAGCGTCAGCAAGCCGGCGATCTTCGACGCCGCCGACAGCGTCGGCGTCTCCATCCGGCGCCGCCGGCCGGCCGGGCGATGAGCTGCGGCGGCGCCGCAGCGGGGGCCGGAAGGGCCGATCTGCGCCGCGGCGCGCGGCCGATCAGTCGATGCGCTCGGCGGCGTCGCGGTACATTGCCAGCGCCTCCTCGCGGCTGCCGGCGCTGACGCCGAGGTCGCGCACGAGGCCGTCGTTGAGGCGGTAGCACCAGCCGTGCACGGTGACGCCCTGGCCGCGCTGCCAGGCTTCGCGCAGCACCGAGGTCTGGCACACGTTCACCACCTGGTGCATCGCGTTGAGTTCGCACAGGCGGTCCAGGCGCAGCGCGGGGTCGTCGATGCGCGTCAGCTTGTCCTCGTGGCGGTCGCGCACGTCCTGGATGTGGCGCAGCCAGTTGTCGGTGAGGCCGGTCTTGTTGTCGTGCAGCGCGGCCTTGACGCCGCCGCAGCCGTAGTGGCCGACGACGAGGATGTGCTTCACGCGCAGCATCTCGACCGCGTAGTGGATCACCGACAGCGCGTTGAGGTCGGTGTGCACGACGACGTTGGCGATGTTGCGGTGGACGAAGACTTCGCCCGGCGCCAGGCCGATGATCTGGTTCGCCGGCACGCGGCTGTCGGAGCAGCCGATCCACAGGTATTCGGGCGACTGCTGGTTGACGAGGCGGGCGAAGAACTCCGGGTCGTCGGTGTGCATGCGCTCGGACCAGGCCTTGTTGTTGGCGAAGAGGTGATCGATGGTTTGTCCCATGGTCTCGCGTTCCGGCGTCCGGTGTTGGTCGGGAGGCGTGATTATGGATAACAACGCGATTCCTTGTCAGCTTCGCTCGCCGGGGGCCCGCAGACCGGTCCGCCGCGCTCGCCCCGTCGCCCGTGCGCTCCGCCCGCTCCGCCTGTTTCGGGCGGCGGTGCCGGGCGGGGCGAGCGCGCTGCGCCGGCCCGGCTCAGGCCTCCCAGACCCCGAGCTCGACCAGTTGCCGCGTCGCCGCTTCGGCCCAGCCGCGGTTGGCGGCGGGGCTCGCCGGGCTCGGGTGCAGGATGCGGCCGAACTTCAGCCCGGCGACGTCGCCGAGCGCTTCTGCGGCGCGCTTCTCCGCCCAGTTGCCGATGCCGATCACCCAGTCCGGCCGCAGCGCACCGACCAGGGCGCGCAGGTGGGCGTCGCAGGCGGCGAGCAGGGGGCGCTGTTCGGCCACCGGCAGCTTGTCCGGCGTGAGGTTGCGGCCGTTCTCGAAGAAGGCGAGCGGGCAGTAGTTGGCGACGAAGTGTGCGGCGAAGAAGGCCTCGGGGCTGCCGAAGCGCGCGCGGAACAGGCCCCACAGGCGCTGGCCGCTGACTTCCGAGCGCATGCACGCGAAGCCTTCCACCGGGCGCTTCGGGTTGGTCTGCGCGGGCTGCCCGACCGGGCCTTCGAGGCCGAGCCAGTCGCGCGCGCTGGCGATCTCGCCGAAGGGCACGCCGATCTGGGCCATGCCGAAGGGGCCGGGGTTCATGCCGACGAAGACGATGCGCTTGCGCCCCGCGCCGAAGCGCTCGAGGTAGCGGCGGTGCACGTCCCAGGCGTAGTCGAGCGGGTTGTAGACGTGGGTCACGGGCGGGGCGAAGTGCATCGCGCCTACGGTGGCGGACAGGGTGCGGGCGGCGGCGATCAGGGGGTCGGCAGTCATCGTCGGAAGGCAGGAGGTTGAGCGCCCGGCGGGGCGCCGGTGCGCGGCGGGGTCAGGCCCGTGCGGCAGCGGTGGCGGCTTCGCCGTCGCCGTTCCAGGGCGCGACCCGCAGCAGCAGCAGCATGCCGGGCACGGCGAGGAAGAAGCACAGCCAGAAGAAGCTGGTCCAGCCCAGCGCCTCGACCAGCCAGCCGGCGGTGGCGTTGATGAAGGTGCGCGGCACCGCCATCAGGCTCGTGAACAGCGCCAGCTGCGTCGCCGTGTAGGCCGGGTGAGTGGTGCGCGCCATGAAGGCGACGAAGGCGGTGGTGCCCAGGCCGGCGCCGATCGCCTCGCCGGCGATCACGGTGGCGAGGACGACGAGGCGCGCCGGGGTCGATTCGCCCGGCCCCAGCCAGGCCATCCAGACGAAGCCGAGGATGGTGACGAACTGCACCACGCCGAAGATCCACAGCGCGCGGTTGATGCCCAGCTTGACCATCCAGATGCCGCCGAGGATGCCGCCGATCACCATCGGCCACAGCCCGGCGTTCTTGGCGATGACGCCGATCTCGGTCTTGCTGTAGCCCATGTCGAGGTAGAAGGGCGTGGCGAGCGCGGTGCACAGCGAGTCGCCGAGCTTGTAGAAGAACAGGAAGGC
>JANJTU010000222.1 GCA_024710965.1 Thauera sp.
GATAATCTCTTTTGCGACAGAAGTTTACGGTTCCGGTGATGTGCTGAGCACGTTGTGGACCGATTAAGAACAGCGGGAAACAACGGCCTGCTTTACCCTCCGAAGGCAGGGTCGGACGTTCGAATCGTCTCGGGCGCGCCATCTTCCGGAAGCCGCTGATTTCATGAAGAGATCAGCGGCTTTTGCATTTGGACGATGGGGATCAGCCGGGCACCGTCACAGCTCGGCCATGCTTGATCAGCGCGGCATGAACGGCGGCACGCCAGCCGCCTGGGCTGCCTTCTTCAAGTCCGCGTCCAGCGTCGCAAGGGGCGAACCCGTCCGTAAGGCCAGCTCCAGGTATGCGGCATCGTAGGCCGACAGCTTGTAGCGCCGGGCCAAATGCAAGGTGTCGCCCAGCGCATGGGATGCCGTGGCTGCGTCCGGCACGATGTTCAGCCGCCCGAGCAAGGCGATGAACGCATGCGAACGGGCTTCGGTGACAAAGCCTCTGGCTTCGCCTTTGGCAATGACGTTGGCCGCTTCCAGGGCCCACAATGAGGGCACCAGCGCTTGCTGCGTCGTCAGCGCATCGAGCACGGTGTCGGCGTACGCGACGTCGGTGGGCTTGCCATCGGCCAGCAGCCAGCACATCGCCACCGAGTTGTCGAGCACGAAATTCATGCCCGACCCGCTTCGATCAAGGCCTTCAGATCGACGCCCTTGACCGGCGGCGCGGAGCGCATGAATTCGCGCATCGCCTCGACCGCGGCAGCCGCATCCTTGCGTCCTTCGGCCGGTACCAGATCGGCCACCGCTTCGCCCCGCAAGGTAATCGTGTACCGATTGCCCGCCTGTACGCCGCGCAGCAACTCGGGAAGCTTGGTCTTGGCTTCATACGAGCCGATTTCGACGTTCATTGCCGGACTCCTGCGTAGGCTTTAGACCAGATTATAGACCAGTCGTTATCCCTTGCCGCGCCGTGACCGAGTCGATGAACCCAGCGACCAGATCGAGGACGACTTCGGGGCGCTCACGGTGCGGCACGTGGTAGGTGTCGGCGAGGATCTCGACCCGTGACGGGCCGGCGCAGAGCTGCCCGATCAGCTCCGGATGGCGTGTCGAGCCGTATTCGTCGTGAACGCCATGGATGGCCAGCACCGGATTGCGCACCGCGGGCAGCACGGTCGCCAGCGACCACGCGGCAAACTCGGGATGGAGCCAGGTCTCGGTCCAGGCTTCGAGCACCCAGCGCGCCTTGTCGCCGTGATACTTCTGCAGCCGCCGCAGCTGCTGCGCGTCCTTGAACTGCGCTTTCGCCGCGTCGATG
The DNA here is from genome assembly GCA_024710965.1 of Thauera sp. Lineage (GTDB taxonomy): Bacteria > Pseudomonadota > Gammaproteobacteria > Burkholderiales > Rhodocyclaceae > Thauera. The sequence goes on from JANJTU010000222.1 coordinate 1,310, forward strand.
CCCTGCAGCGTGCGGTCTTCGGGAAAGACCTGCGCCGACTCGGTGATCAGCGCTTCGCAGTCCGCGCCGAAAGCGGCAGCGCAATGGACCGCCATGCCGCCGCCGACGCTGTGGCCGAAGGCGATGAAGCGCCGGAAGCCGAGCTGCTCGCGCACCGTGGCGAAATAGGTCTTCGCCTCGTCGGCGACGAAATCCAGCCCCGGCCGCCCGACGCGCGGATCGGACTTGCCGAAGCCGAGCCGGTCGTAGGCGATGACGCGCCGCCCGGTGGCGGCGCTCAGTTGCGCCGGAAAGTCGCGCCACAACTCGACGCAACCGAGCGAGTCGTGGACGAGCACGATCGGGCTCTGCAGCGCGGCCCGGCGTGCCGCAGTCGAAGGGCTCCAGCAGCGGGCGAAAAGGCGTCCGTGCGCATGCTCGATCCAATGATCGCGCATCAGGACGTTGGGGGGCGTGGGGTCGGACATTCCTGTGTGCTCTCTCGTGTGGGCCGGCCGGGGCGTATCGGTGTCTGTACCGCACCGTATCGTCTGGCCGATTCTTGTTCACGTTGACGTGCACGTCAACTTTTACTGCCGTGGCGGCTTGCCCGTGCCGCGCTGCCGATGCCTCGCCGTTCACGGCTCCGGCGACGGATGCCGGCTCAGGCGGCGTTCGGCGCGGGGGCGGCGGACGTGGCTGTACCGGTGAGGCGGTCGCCGGTCGCGATCACCTCGTCCACGAGCGCGTCGGCGTGGCTCATGGTCGTCCGCGCGCCGATGAAGCAGGGCCGGATCGCCAGCTTGCCGTCGATCATCGCCGTGCTCGGCATGTTGTGGCTGGCGTGGATCAGCTCGCGGTGGATGCGCCGGTTCAGCTCGTTGAGGTCCGGGCAGTCGTCGGCGACGTAGCGGAAGCAGCAGATCGACAGGGTCGGCTCGCGCACGACTTCGAGCCGCGGGTGGGCGTGGGCGCGTTCGGCCACCCGCCGCGCCATCGTGTTGTGGCGGCAGACCCGTTCGCGCAGGCCGTGGCGGCCGATCTCGCGGATCAGCGCCCACACCACCGCGCCGCGGCTGGGGGCCGACAGCTCGACGCCGAAGTCGGCGTAGGGGATGCCGAGGCTGTCCAGCGAGTGCCGCATCTCGCCCGCGGCGCAGCTGCCCTCCAGGTAGTCGGCGGCTTCCTGGGTGAAGGCGCGGTTGAGGATGCTGCGGTCGCGCACGAAGGTCGCCCCGATGCCGACCGGCGCGCCGAGCCACTTGTGCGGGTCCACCACGACCGAGTCGGCGAGCTCGAGGCCGTCGTAGAGCGGGCGGACGCGCTCGTCGAGGATGCCCGGCAGGCCGTAGGCGCCATCGACGTGGAACCACACCTGGTGCGCCTGGGCGAGTTCGCCGAGCGGCCGCAGCGGGTCGATGCTGCCGGTGGCGGTGGCGCCGGCGTTGGCGACCACCGCGACCGGGATCGTGCCCTCGGCGCCATCCTCTTGCAGGCGTTCGCCCAGGGCCGCGGGCGACATGCGCCCGCTCGCGTCGCAGGCGACGTGGGTCACCGCGGCGCGGCCGATGCCGAGCACCGCGGCGGCGCGATGCACCGTGTGGTGACTCGCCGCGGTGGCGTAGATGCGGCCCGGCAGGCGCAGGCCGTCGCGCGCAGGGTCGCTGCCGCGGCGCTCGAACGCCCACTGGCGCGCCGCGCCCAGCGCGAGCAGGTTCGCCACCGAGCCGCCGCTGCTGTAGACGCCGCGAAAGTGCGCCGGCAGCTCGAACAGGGCGGCGAGCCACTGCAGCGACAGCTCCTCGAGGAAGTTGAACGCGGTCAGGCCGATGCGCTGCGGCGCCGCGACCGTGCCGGCGAGGCTCGCCAGGATGCCGGCCGAGGTCGCGCCGGTGGTGATGAAGGCGCTGAAGCCCGGGTTCGGCACCTGGGAACCGTTCGGGATGACGTGGCGGCCGAGCTCGTCGAGCACGGCGTCGATGCCCACGCCGTGCTCGGGCAGGGGCCGCGAGAGCGCCGCCTGCCAGGCGGCCGCGTCGTGCATCGCGTCCGCGTGCTCGAAGCGCAGGAAACGGTCGAGCTGCGTGCCGAGCTGGGCCAGTCGCCCGGACAGGGGGCCGCATTCAGCGTAGTCGTCCATCGCGATTCTCCGTTGGGTACGAGTCTCGGGGCCGCGGGCGTTTGGGCCGGCGACGCCGGCGGGTGCTGATGAGCGCAGGCGGGCTCCGCTCGCCAGATCGGGCATCGTGCGCGCGGCGCTGGCGAACTCCGCGCCGTCGATCCGATCGGCGGCCGTGATCCCTTTCGCCCTCGCGCAAGCCGGGCACAGCCAGATCTTGCCACTGTTGGCGATGAAGGCGGAGACGAGATCTTGCAGCGGCTCGTCGCCCGCGGCGAGCATGCCATCCGTGCCGCCCGTGACGCATGGTCGCGCCCTTGCGCGCGAGAAGCCGTTCCATCTTCGGGAGCCGGCGCAGATCGAGAAGTGTCTGGCCGGTTGGCAGTCGGCCGGCGTGCCGCGACAGTGAGGACGGAGGTCGGCGGTCGATCGTCGGCCGCCGCTCTTTTGTCATATGCATCTGTCGCGTCTGATGCGCCCGGATAGAATCTCGACGATCGATACTCGCCGCATGTTCGTTCATGGTTGGTCCGCCGGCTGCGCCCCGGGCGCGGTGCCTCTGCCTCGACATTGAAACCGCCCGCCACGACCGCCTGGTCCTGCGCGAGTTGGGCGCTTTCCGGCCGGATCTCGACGCGCGGCTGCGGCTTGCGGGCAAGGATCCCAAGCTCGTGCCCAGGCTGGACGCGCTG
>JANJTU010000231.1 GCA_024710965.1 Thauera sp.
GACTCCACCGGCACCACCGTGGCGCCGAGCAGCTTCATGCGATAGACGTTGGCCGCCTGGCGCTTGACGTCCTCGGCGCCCATGTAGACCACGCATTCCATGCCGTAGCGCGCGGCGACGGTGGCGGTGGCGACGCCGTGCTGGCCGGCGCCGGTTTCGGCGATCACGCGCGGCTTGCCCATGCGGCGGGCGACCATGGCCTGGCCGATGCAGTTGTTCACCTTGTGCGCGCCGGTGTGGTTGAGGTCCTCACGCTTGAGGTAGATCTGGGCGCCGCCGAGCAGGCCCGACCAGCGCCTGGCGTGGTAGATCGGGCTCGGCCGGCCGACGTAGTGCTTCAGTTCGTATTCGAACTCGGCGACGAAGGCCGGATCGTTCTGGCACGCGGCATAGGCCTCGCGCAACTCGGCCAGCGCGGGCATCAGCGTCTCGGCGACGAAGACGCCGCCATAGGGGCCGAAATGGCCGCTCGCATCGGGAAACTGGTAAGGCGTGTCAGCCATCTGCATCTCGAACTCCGGCGATGAACGCGGCGATCTTGGCCGCGTCCTTGATTCCCTTGGCACTTTCCACCCCGCTCGAGACATCCACCGCCCACGGGCGAACGCGGCGGATCGCCTCGCCGACGTTGTCGGCATCGAGACCGCCGGACAGCACGAGCGGGCGCCCGAACCCTGCCGGGATCAGCGACCAGTCGAAAGTCCTGCCGCCGCCGCCGTAGCCGTCGACGAAAGCGTCGACCAGGATGCCGCTGGCGCGCGGATGGCAAGACGCGAATTCTAGCAGATCGACTCCCGGCCGCATCCTCGCCGCCTTGATCCACGGCCGGCCGTAGCGCGCGCAGTCCGCCTCGCTCTCGTCACCGTGGAACTGCAGCAGTTGCAGTGGCACGCGCGCGAGCACGTCGGCCACGTGGGCGGGCGCGGGATTGACGAAGAGGCCGACCGCGGTGACGAAGGGCGGCAGCAGCGCCGCGAGCGCGGCCGCACGCTCGGTGTCGACGGCGCGCGGGCTGGGCGGGTAGAAGACGAAACCGATCGCGTCGGCACCGGCCTCGACTGCCGCGCGCACGTCCTCCGGCCGGGTCAGGCCGCAAATCTTGATTCGGGTACGGGACATTCAGACGAGGGGAAGCTGAGGCAGCGCGATGATACGCCCATCGCCCGGCAGCGACCAGCGCGGCGGGTAGGTGACGCCGCACAGGTACAGGCCGTCGGGCGGGAAGGTCGGGGCGCCCCGGCTACGGTCGCGTGCGGCCAGCAATTCGGCCATCCACTCCACCGGATAGCGCCCCTTGCCGACGCACACCAGCGCCCCGACCAGGTTACGGATCATGTGATGGAGGAAGCCATTGGCGCGAAAATCGAACAACAGGTACTCGCCGGCGCGGGTCACGCGTGCTTCGTGCATCAGCCGCACCGGCGTCTTCGACTGGCAGCCGGCGGCGCGGAACGAGGAGAAGTCGTGCATGCCGACCAGACAGGTGACTGCCTCGGCCATGCGCGCCTCGTCGAGCGGGGCATGGAACCAGCCGACGCGCCCGGCCAGCATCGCCGGCCGCGTCGGCGCGTTGTGCAGGATGTAGCGGTACTGGCGCTCGGTGGCGAGATAGCGGGCATGGAAGCTGTCGTCCACCTCCGCCGCCCAGCGCACCACCACGGCCGCTGGCAGCGCAGTGTTGACGCCGCGCACCCAGGCGGACTGCGGCCGCCGCGCCGCGGTGTCGAAATGCACGACCTGCGCGCTCGCATGCACGCCAGTGTCGGTGCGGCCCGCGCAGTGCAGCCGCACCGGCTCGCTCGCCACCGCCGCCAGGGCGGCCTCGAGCACGTCCTGCACGGTGCGCCCGTGTGCCTGGCTCTGCCAGCCGCAGAACGCATCCCCTGCATACTCGATTCCGAGCGCGATTCGCGTCATCCCAGACTCCACCACAACAAGGCCGAAAACACCGCCGCCGCCAGCGCCGCATCGATCCAGCCGAAGCGTTCGCGCTCGAGTTCGATCGACTGCACCTCGACAGGCTCCACCTCGTCCTCCAGCCAGTGCTTCCAGTGCCCGGGCCCCGTTCCGCGCGGCGACGCCTCGACATAGCGCAGCACGAGCAGCAGGCGCAGGGCGAGCCGTTCCGACGCCACCCCGACCAGGCCGAGCGGCCGGCTCAGCGTGTGCAGCCCGCTGACGAGGCGTGTCAGCGGCAGCCGCTCGAGCAACAGGGCGACCGCGCAGACGACCGCGATCAGCCGGCCGGCATGGAGCGCGGCGAGCACGCTGCCTTCGCGGCTCGGCCCGAGCCGCGGCCAGTCCGCGAGCAGGGCTTCACCCGGCGTAAACCAGGCGAAGAGGACGACGATGGCGAGCAGCAGCACGCGCACGCGCCGCAGCAGCCGGATCGCGCGCGTGCGCGCCAGGGTGGCGGCGAGCGCGACGCAGAGCGCCACCGACGGCGCCAGGGCGGCCGGCGGCAGAAGCTGGATCGAGGCCACGGCGGCCAGCCATAGCAGCAGAATGAGACCGGAATGCATCGTCGTAAACGGCGGCGGCCGCCGCAAGGTCTCGCCTTGCAGCGGCCGCCGGACCGATGTCAGCCGAGTCGCGCGACCATCTCGCGAGCCTCGGCCTTTTGCGCGGCCGAGCCCTCGCGCAGAACCTCGTCGAGCAGTTCGAGCGCACCTTCCTTGTCGCCCATCTCGTCGTAGGCACGCGCCAGCTCGAGCTTGGTCGCAACGTCGTCGTTGTCCGCCTCCGGCTCGGGCTCATCACCCGAAAAATCGCCGATGGGGGCGATCTGCGTGGCCTCCGCAGACAGGTCCGGGGCCGCGCGCTCGTCCGCCGCCGGCGCTGGCTCCGCCTCGAAGGCGTCCAGCTCGAGATCGATCGAAGCGAGGTCCAGCCCGGCCGGGGGGGATGCCGGCGCAGGCAACGGGGCGTCGATGTCGAAGTCGAAGTCGAGAAGGCTGCTGTCGAAGCTGGTCTTCTCCGGATCGAGCGCCGGCTCCGCGGTCAGCGTGGGCACAGACGGCGAAGCGACCGGCGGCGCCGGGCTCGCCGCCGCCTCATCCGGCTCGAGCACGTCTTCGTGGATGACTGTCGCCTCGAGGTCGAATGGCGCCGACGGGGGCGAGCCGAAGTCGAGATCGGGCAACTCGAAATCGAGCCCGGCCAGATCCGCGCCGCCTGCGGGTGCAGGCACAGCGGCCGGCTCCGCCCCCGGCTCGGCGACCGGCGCCACTTCGGGCTCACCGATGTCGAGATCGAACTCCAGGCCGGCATCGGCCTCGGCCGGTTCGCCGGCAAGCGCCGGGGCCGCCGCTGCATCGGCCGGCGCCGCCGCCGCCACCTCTTCACCCAGATCGAGATCGAAGTCGATCATGTCGGCATTGATCGTGGCGTCCGACTCCTCGGCGCCGGCAGCCGCGGGTTCGTCGCTCACTACCGGTTCCGCCGCATTGCCGGCCTGGCGCTCGGCCTCGAACCGGCGCAGCCCGCCGGGCAAGGCCCAGGTATCGCGCATCTGCGACTGGCTCGGTTCGATCGCGGGGGAGGTGGTGAAATCGAGGCTGGACAGCAGCTGCTCGGCCTGCTCCTCGCCACCGGGGCCCCCGTCCACGATGGTCTCGTCGCCGTGGCCGGCCGCAGCCATCGTCGCCGCGGCTGCTGCGGCAGCCGCGCCGCCAGCCGCCGCCGGGCGCGGCTCGGTGCGCGGCGCAAAGATGTCCGCCGCGGCACTCTTCTCGCCGTAGAGCGGGTTGCCGGGGTCGAGCACGCGCCCCATCTCCGCCGCCTTCTCCCAGTCGCGGCCATGGCCCGCGGTGAGGCCGAAGAGCTCGGTGGCAACCGTCTCGAACTGCCGTGCATCCTTGCGCTGGGCGTAGATCTCCAGCAGCTTGAGGTGAATCGCCGTGCGCGCCGGGTCGGCCTTGAGCGCATCGAGCAGGATTTCCTCGGCCTGGGCATCGCGGCCGTAGGCCATATAGACATCCGCTTCCGCCACCGGATCCACGCCCTCGTCGGCGTCGATCGAGGACAGGCCCGCCTGGCTGAAGTCGGTGTGGAGGATGCTGCTTGCGCCGGTGTCCACACTCTGGCCACCGGTGCCGGCAAAAACCGCCTGGCCGCCGCCCACGGTGTCCGCAGCGAAGCCCGCGTTGGCCGCGCCCTCGCCGGCGGCCCTGCGCCGCTGGCGCGCCTTCAGGCCCGCATAGGCGAGCAACAGGACGAGGATGCCGGCGCCGCCGGCGGCGACGGCCGGGTCGTCGAGCAAGGTGTCGATGAAGCTCGGCGCCGGCGGCGGCGCGGGCGGCGCAACCGGTGCCTGGGCTGGTGCGGCCGGCGCGGTCTGCGCCGCGGCGGGCGGAGGCGCGGGCGGCGACTCCGCCCCGCCGTCCGGGGCGGGCGCGGCCGCGGGTGCTTCCGCTGCAGCCGCCGCCGGCGGCGAGGCAGCCGGCGCAGTCGCAGGCGCGCCGTCGGATTGGCGCTGCAGTTGGCCGAGCGTACCGCTCTGCAGCTCGAGCAGCTTCTGCATGTCGCGGACGCTCTGTTCAAGCTGGGCGAGACGGGCGTGGGCATCCTCGATCGCCTTCTCGCGCGAGGTCAGCTCTTCCTCCAGGGCCTGCAGGCGGGTGGCCGTATCGCCGCTTCCCGCGGGCTCGCTGCGCGACACGCGGACCTGGTCGCCACCGTCGGTGGCCGCGGCCTGCTCCTCGACGCGCGGCAGCACGCGGCCGACACTTGCCTGCTCGGCTGCCGGTGCTTCGGTCGGCGCGCGGCGCGCGGCTGCGTTGGCGAGCCCGCGCCGGTAGGCTTCGAAATCGGCCGCCTGGGCGCGGATCTCGCGTCTCGCCTCCGCGGCATCGATCGCCTGCACTGTCGCGGCATCGGGCACCGCAAGCACCGAGCCGGCCCGCAGACGATTGATGTTGTCGCCGTCGAAGGCATCGCGGTTGGCGCGATACAGCGCCACCAGCATCTGGTCCAGCGTGACGCCAGGCTGGGCAGTGGCGCTGGCGATCCGGTGCAGCGTATCGCCGCGGCGCACGGCATGGGTGTCGGGCGCCGGGGCTGGGGCCGCCGCCGGACGCGGCGGGAGGGGCCGGGCGAGCACCGGGCTCTCCCCCCTCGCGGCAGGCGGTTTCGGCGCGGCCACGTCGACCGGATCGAGGAGGAAGGTGTATTCACGCACGAGACGCCCGGTCGCCCAGTCGAGCTCGACCAGGAGGTCGACGAAGGGCTCGTTCATCGGGCGGTCGCTGGAGAGGCGGATCACCGGGCGCGACGCATTCGCATCGACGCTGACCCGAATGCTGCCGACCGCCGGCGAATAGCCGATGTTGGCCTGCCTGAAGGCTTCAGGCGAGCCGATGCGGGCGCTCAGCGACTGCAGCTCCTGCGCCGTCGCACTGACCTGGATCTCCGCGCGCAGCGGCTGCCCCAGCCCGCTGAAGACGTTGATCTGGCCGAGCCCGGCCGCCTGTACACCGGGCGGGAACGAGGCGATCGCAAGCGCGAGCAGCGATGCCTTCAACGACTTTGTCATGGAGTTTCTCAAACCGTGTGCCTCCCGAAGCTCCGCCTTACGGTCGCAAGCGCCATCGATATGCGAGCGAATCTAGCATTTTCCCGGTTTTCTCGCAGCAATCCCTGCCGCTGCGCGCGTTTCCACCCGAGGCCACCGGCCGCCGGCCGGGCCCGACCGGAGACGTAAAAAAAGGGGGCATCGCCCCCTCTTTACGGCATCACTGGCCGATTCTTAACGCTCGAGCAGGATGCGCAGCATGCGCCGCAGCGGCTCGGCCGCGCCCCACAGCAGCTGGTCGCCGACGGTGAAGGCGCCGAGATAGTCCGGCCCCATCGCCAGTTTGTGCAGGCGGCCGACCGGCACCGTCAGCGTGCCGGTGACGGCAGTCGGGGTGAGTTCGCGCTCGGTCGTCTCGCGGTCGTTCGGCACCACCTTCACCCACGGGTTGGCGGAGGCGATGATGTCGCTGAGCTCGTCGAGCGGCGCGTCCTTCTTCAGCTTGATCGTCAGCGCCTGCGAGTGACAGCGCATCGCGCCGATGCGCACGCACAGGCCGTCGATCGGGATCGAGCCGGCGCTGCGGAACGGCGCGTTGCCGAGGATCTTGTTGCACTCGGCGCCACCCTTCCATTCTTCCTTGCTCTGGCCGTGCTCGACGGGGACGTCGATCCACGGGATCAGGCTGCCGGCGAGCGGGGTGTTGCGGAAGTTCTTCTTCGGGAAGCTCTCCGAGCGCATCGTCTCGGCGACCTTGCGGTCGATCTCGAGGATCGCGGAAGCCGGGTCGGCGAGCAGGTCCTTGACCGAGTCGTGGATCGTGCCCATCTGGCTGATCAGCTCGCGCATGTTCTGCGCACCGGCGCCCGAGGCCGCCTGGTAGGTCATCGCCGAGATCCACTCGACGAGGCCATGCTTGAACAGGCCGCCGAGGCCCATCAGCATCAGCGACACCGTGCAGTTGCCGCCGATCCAGTTGCGGCCGCCCTTGGCGAGCGCGGCGTCGATGACGTTGCGGTTGACCGGGTCGAGGATGATCACTGCATCATCGCTCATGCGCAGCGCGCTGGCGGCGTCGATCCAGTGGCCGTTCCAGCCGGTGGCACGCAGCTTCGGATACACCTCCTTGGTGTAGTCGCCGCCCTGGCAGGTGATGACGATGTCGCAGGCCTTGAGCGCGTCGATGTTGCCCGCGTCCTGCAGCACGTCGGCCGCTTCCTTGCCACCGAAGGCCGGCGCCTTGCCGCCGGCGTTCGAGGTGGAGAAATACACCGGCTCGATGTGGGCGAAGTCGCCCTCTTCCACCATGCGCTGCATCAGCACGGAACCGACCATGCCGCGCCAGCCAACCAGACCGACTCGATTCATTTTCATCACTCTCTATACAGAAACGTTCTTCAGGAAACCATTCGCCGCCGGTGCCGCGCCATCACAGCGCGACGAGCACCGCGTCGCCCATCTCGCGCGTGCCGACCCTGTTCGTGCCGGGCTCGAAAATGTCGCCGGTGCGGTAGCCCAGGGCGAGGACCTTCTTCACCGCGCTCTCGATGCGCTGCGCGGCCTCTTCCTGGTTGAAGGTATAGCGCAGCATCATCGCCGCCGACAGGATCGTGGCGAGCGGGTTGGCCACGCCCTTGCCGGCGATGTCCGGTGCCGAACCGTGCGAGGGCTCGTACAGGCCCTTGTTGTTGGCGTCGAGCGAGGCCGAGGGCAGCATGCCGATCGAGCCGGTGAGCATCGAGGCCTCGTCGGACAGGATGTCGCCGAACATGTTGCCGGTGACCATGACGTCGAACTGCTTCGGGTTGCGCACGAGCTGCATCGCGGCGTTGTCGACGAGCATGTGCGAGAGCTCGACATCGGGGTACTCCTTCGCCACTTCCTCGGCGATGTCGCGCCACAGCTGCGTGGTCTCGAGCACGTTCATCTTGTCGACCGAGCACAGCTTCCTGCCGCGCTTTTGCGCCGCCTCGAACGCCACCTTGAGGATGCGGCGGATCTCGTACTCGGCGTAGATCATCGTGTTCCAGCCCACGCGCTGCCGCTCGCCGTTGACCTCGCGCAGCTCGATGCCGCGCGGCTGGCCGAAGTAGATGTCGCCGGTGAGCTCGCGCACGATGAGGATGTCGAGGCCGGCGACGACTTCGGCCTTCAGCGTCGAGGCGTTGGCGAGTTCCGGGTAGAGGATCGCCGGGCGCAGGTTGGCGAACAGGTTGAGGTCCTTGCGGATGCCGAGCAGACCGCGCTCCGGACGGTGTTCGCGCGCCAGCGTGTCCCACTTCGGCCCGCCGACGGCACCGAGCAGCACCGCGTCGGCCTCGCGCGCAAGGCGCTGCGTGGCTTCCGGATAGGGGTTGCCGGTGTGGTCCACCGCGCAGCCGCCGAGCAGCGCCTCTTCCATCTCGAACTTCAACCCGAGCGCGTTCAGCACACGCACGGCCTGCGCCATGATCTCCGGACCGATGCCGTCACCCGGCAGCACGCAAATCTTCATCGGGACGTCTTCCTCTCGTCGGCGAGCCCGCGGGCTCAGGCAAAGTAATAGGGGTGTTCGGCGCGGCGCTTCGCTTCGAAGGCGCGGATCTTGTCGGCATGGCGCAGGGTCAGGCCGATGTCGTCCCAGCCGTTGAGCAGGCATTCCTTGCGGAAGGGATCGATGTCGAAGGCGATCGCCTTGCCGTCCGGGCGGGTGATGGTCTGCGCGGCGAGATCGACCACCAGGCGATAGCCTGCGTTCGCCTCGCACTGGCGGAACAGCTCGTCGACTTCGGCCGCATCGAGCTTGATCGGCAGCAGGCCGTTCTTGAAGCTGTTGTTGAAGAAGATGTCGGCGAAGCTCGGCCCGATCAGCACCCGAAAGCCGTAGTCCTCCAGTGCCCATGGCGCGTGCTCGCGCGAGCTGCCGCAGCCGAAGTTGTCGCGCGTGAGCAGGATCTGCGCGCCCTGGTAGCGCGCCTGGTTGAGCACGAAGTCGGGGTTCAGCGGACGCTGGCTGTTGTCCTGGCCGGGCTGGCCGACGTCCAGATAGCGCCATTCGTCGAAGGCGTTGGGGCCGAAGCCGCTGCGCTTGATCGACTTCAGGAACTGCTTCGGGATGATCGCATCGGTGTCGACGTTGGCGCGGTCGAGCGGCGCCACCAGCCCGTCGAGTACGGTAAACGGCTTCATTATTTCACTGCCCTCTGGATGGCCTCGCCACCCCTCTCGATGTCCTTGCCCATGCCCTGCACGGTGTTGCAGGCCATGGACGCAAAACCGGCCAGCACGACCACGGCCAGCATCGCCATGTTCTTCATCGGCTTGCCCTCTTCGCTCGCCGGCCGCCTCAGGCCAGCGTGCGCACGTCGGTGAAGTGGCCGGTCACGGCCGCCGCCGCCGCCATCGCCGGGCTGACGAGGTGGGTGCGCCCACCGGCGCCCTGGCGCCCCTCGAAGTTGCGGTTCGAGGTCGAGGCGCAGCGCTCGCCCGGCTCGAGGCGGTCGGCGTTCATCGCCAGGCACATCGAACAGCCCGGCTCGCGCCATTCGAAGCCGGCGGCGAGGAAGATCTCGTGCAGGCCTTCCTGCTCGGCCTGGCGCTTGACCAGGCCGGAGCCGGGCACGACCAGCACGCGGCGGACGCTGGCCGCCTTGGTGCGCCCCTTTGCCACCGCGGCGGCTTCGCGCAGATCCTCGATGCGCGAGTTGGTGCACGAGCCGATGAAGACCTGATCGACGGCGATGTCGGTGATCGGCGTGTTCGGCGCCAGCCCCATGTACTTCAGCGCGCGCTCGAAGCCCTCGCGCCGCACCGGGTCGGCGACGCTGGCCGGATCGGGCACGCGGCCATCGACGGTGGTCACCATCTCGGGCGAGGTGCCCCAGGTGACCTGGGGCTGGATGTCCTCGGCCTTCAGTTCGACGACCTTGTCGAACTGCGCACCCTCGTCGCTCTTCAGTGTGCGCCAGTAGGCGACGGCCTGGTCCCACAGCGCGCCCTTGGGCGAGAATGGCCGGTCCTTCAGATAGGCGATCGTGGTCTCGTCGACGCCGACCATGCCGGCGCGCGCGCCCGCCTCGATCGCCATGTTGCAGATCGTCATGCGACCTTCCATCGACAGCGCACGGATCGCGCTGCCGCCGAACTCCATCGCGTAGCCGGTGCCGCCCGCGGTGCCGATCCGGCCGATGATCGCGAGCACGACGTCCTTGGCGGTGACGCCGCGGCCGAGCTCGCCGTCGACGCGAATCAGCATCGTCTTCGACTTCTTCTGCAGCAGGCACTGGGTGGCGAGGACGTGCTCGACCTCGGAGGTGCCGATGCCGTGCGCCAGACAGCCGAAGGCGCCGTGGGTCGAGGTGTGCGAGTCGCCGCAGACCACGGTCATGCCCGGCAGGGTGGCGCCGTTCTCCGGTCCGATCACGTGCACGATGCCCTGGCGCTCGTCCTTGAACGGGAAATAGGCGAGCGAGCCGACTTCGCGGATGTTGCTGTCCAGGGTCTCGACCTGCTGGCGCGACACCGGATCCTGGATGCCCAGCTCCCAGTGGTCGGTGGGCGTGTTGTGGTCGGCGGTGGCGACGATCGAGCTGATCCGCCACGGCTTGCGCCCGGCGAGCTTGAGCCCTTCGAAGGCCTGCGGGCTGGTCACTTCGTGCACCAGATGGCGGTCGATGTAGATCAGCGCCGTGCCGTCGGCCTCCTGGTGGACGACGTGGCTGGACCAGAGCTTTTCGTACAGCGTTTGGGCTTCCATCCCGTGAATTCCGCGCAAAGAAAAGGAATCGATTATTTCACAAAGGCCGCGCGACTGAACAGCGGCCCCCGGCGCACGCCCCGCTCAACGGCGTGCGCCCTGATAGAGCGGCATCACGCGCGCGGCGTACTCGGCGAGGTCACGCTGGCGCGAAGCGTGCGCCGGGTGGGTGGACAGCCACTGCGGCGGCGCGCCCGCCGACTGCGAAGCCATCTTGTTCCACAGCGTCACCGCGGCGCGCGGATCGTAGCCCGCGCGGGCGGCGAGCTCGACGCCGATGCGGTCGGCCTCGGTCTCGTGCTCGCGCGAATTCGGCAGTTCGAAGGTCACTTTCGCCACCATGCCCATCAGGTCCTGGCCGGCCTGGCCGACGCCGAGCAGCGCCCCTGCCACCGACACCCCGAGCCCGGTCGCCATCGACTTCGACACGCGTTCGCGCGCGTGCTCGCGCAGGGCGTGGGCGATCTCGTGCCCCATCACCGCGGCGATCTCGTCGTCGCTCAGCTGCAGGCGCTCGATCAGGCCGGTGTAGATCGCCATCTTGCCGCCCGCCATGCACCAGGCGTTGAGCTCGTTCGAGGTGAAGACGTTCACCTCCCACTGCCAGCGCGGCGCATCGGGGCGGAACGCCGCGGTCTGCACCGTCAGGCGCGAGACGATGCGGCGCACGCGCTCGACCGTGGCCGCATCGCGGTTGAGCGCGTTCTTGCGCCGCGCCTCGGCGAGCATCTCCTGATACTGCTTGCTCGAAGCCTGCTCGACCTCCTGCGCCGACACCATCATCAGCTGCGAGCGCTGCACGCCGACCGCACCGCCGCCGGTGGTCTGCACTGTCTGGCAGGCCACCGTCACCGTTGCCGCCAGCATCGCCGGCAACATCCCCCGCAGCACATCCATCAACACCCCCTTCATGCCATTCTCCTCAAACCGCCCGCGCCTCGGCACGCACCGTCGCGCGCCAGCCCGCCGCGAGCCAGACCAGCCCGATCAGGGCAAACACCGCGCCAAGCGTATAGGTCCAGGCCGCGCCTGCGGCGTCCCAGGTGTAACCGCTGATGAGCCCGCCGAGCATGCCCCCGGCGCCGAAGGACAGGCTGCCGTACAGCGCCTGTCCGCGTGATTGGAGGCGGCCGGGGAACCAGAGGTTCACGACCGCGATCGCCGCCGCGTGGTAGGCGCCGAAGGTGACGCCGTGCAGCAGCTGCGCCAGCACCAGCAGCGCCAGGCTGTCCGCCCCCCAGCCGATCATGATGAAGCGTGCCGCCGCGCAGGCGAAGGAAAAGAGCAGGATCGCGCGCAGCGAGAAGCGCTTCGTCAGGCGCGGCATCAGCATGAAGACGACGATCTCGGCGAGCACGCCCAGCGTCCACATCCAGCCCACCAGCGCCTTGTCGTAGCCATGTTCGACGAGGAAGATGGAATAGAACACGTACAGCGCGCCATGCGCCGCCGACATCATGAAGCAGGCCCCGAGCAGTGCCCGCACCTCGGGCCGGCGCAAGGTGTCGCGCAGGCTGAGCACACCGTGCTGCTCCGGCGGCGCGCCGGCCTCGGGCACCGCCAGCGCGCAGACGAAGATGCCGGCGAGAATGGCGGCCGTGACCCACAGCACGGCCTCGAGCGCGACAAAGTCGAGCCCGTGCCCCAGCGCCAGCACGGCAACGATGAAACCGACCGAGCCCCACACGCGGATGCTGCCGTAGCGGTGCCCTTGCGCGCCGAGATGGGCGAAGGTGACGCCTTCCACCAGCGGCAGCGCGGCACTCCAGAAGAAGGCCATCAGCGCCATGCCGGCGAAGAGGCCGCCAAAGTCCGTGGTGAGGAAGAAGACCGAAAAGCCGGCGAGGCTCATCAGCGCCGACACGCGCACGATCGGCAAGCGCACGCCGAGCTGCTCCGCGAGCCAGCCCCACAGGTTGGGCGCGAGCACCCGCATCAGCTGCATCAGCGACATCAGGATCGCGATGTCGGCCGCGGACAGCCGGATCGACTGCAGGTAAAGCGTGAAATAGGGCGAAAACGCGCCGACGAAGGCGAAGTAGAAGAAGTAATAGGCCGACAGGCGCCAGTAGGGCAGCATCACGGAGAGTTCGGATCCGGTCCTTCACCGGCAAGGGGCGACACGGACCGCCCGGCGCCGGGCGGGCTCAGCGCGGCGAGGGCAGGCGCTGGTGGCCCTGTGGGGCGAGCCCGGCGATGCGCGGCGTGGTGGTGGCGACGTCGCCGCACTGGGCGCGGTGGCGCAGCGCGTGATCGATCAGCACGAGCGCGAGCATCGCTTCGGCGATCGGCGTGGCGCGGATACCGACGCAGGGGTCGTGGCGGCCATGGGTGTTGACGATCACCGGCTCGCCGCGCTTGTCGATCGAACGGCGGTCGAGGCGGATGCTGGACGTGGGCTTGATCGCGATGCTGGCGACGACGTCCTGGCCGGTGGAGATGCCGCCGAGCACGCCGCCGGCGTTGTTCGACAGGAAGCCCTCGGGCGTCAGTTCGTCGCCGTGCTCGGTGCCGCGCTGGGCGACGGAGGCGAAGCCGGCGCCGATCTCGACGCCCTTGACCGCGTTGATGCTCATCAGCGCGTAGGCGATGTCGGCGTCGAGGCGATCGAACACCGGCTCGCCCCAGCCCACCGGCACGCCGCTGGCGACGACGTCGATGCGCGCACCGATCGAGTCGCCCGCCTTGCGCAGCCCGTCCATGTAGGCCTCGAGCTGCGGCACGATGGCGGCGTTGGGGGCGAAGAAGGGGTTGCCGTCGACCTCGTCCCAGGACACGAAGGGGATCCCGATCGGGCCGAGCGCGCTCATGCAGGCGCGGATGACGATGCCGTGGCGCTCGCGCAGCCACTTCTTCGCGATCGCGCCGGCGGCGACCCGCACCGCGGTCTCGCGCGCCGACGAGCGCCCGCCGCCGCGGTAGTCGCGGATGCCGTACTTCTGCCAGTAAGGGTAGTCGGCATGGCCGGGGCGGAAGGTGTCGGCGATGTTGCCGTAGTCCTTGCTGCGCTGGTCCTGGTTGCGGATCAGCAGCGCAATCGGGCTGCCGGTGGTGAGGCCTTCGAACACGCCCGACAGAATCTCGACCTCGTCCGGCTCACGGCGCTGGGTGACGTGGCGCGAGGTGCCCGGCTTGCGCCGGTCGAGCTCGGCCTGGATGTCGGCCTCGGTGAGCGCCAGCCCCGGGGGGCAGCCATCGACCACGCAGCCGATCGCAGGGCCGTGGGATTCGCCGAAGGAGGTGACGGTGAAGAGGGTGCCGAGGGTGTTGCCGGACATGGGAGACTCGCCTGATCTGAACGGAATGCCGGCGACGGCGGCCGGCAGACGAAAACAAGGGGAACGGGCGCGAGTCTAGCACGCT
The DNA here is from genome assembly GCA_024710965.1 of Thauera sp. Lineage (GTDB taxonomy): Bacteria > Pseudomonadota > Gammaproteobacteria > Burkholderiales > Rhodocyclaceae > Thauera. Next base: position 13,611 of record JANJTU010000231.1, read on the forward strand.
CGCCCGCTCCCCTCGCGCCATCGGCCGCCCCGCTGGCGACGGCGCGACGTTAGTGGAAGAAGCTCTCCAGGCGCTCGAAGACTTCGTGCTCGGCACTGTGGCGGCGCACGGCGAGCACGTCCTCGAGTTTTTCCACCTGGCGCAGCATCTGCTCGAGGCGCTGGTCCTCGAACACGAGCAGCCAGATGCGGCTGCGCCGGCCGTCGGACACCGGCATGCACAGGATGCCCTCGACGTTGAAGGCGCGGCGGGCGAAGAGGTTGCAGATGTGGCTCATCACGCCGGGGTGATTGTTCACATCGATCTCCAGCACCACCTTGGCGAAGCCGGTTTGCGGCAGGGGGTCGGCAACTTGTTCGATCATCATCAGCCTCCGATCATCTCGGTGTTGGCCGCGCCCGGCGGCACCATGGGATACACGAATTGTTCGCGATCGATCGTCGCGTGGATCAGGCAGGGGCCCGGCTCCTGCAGCGCGCGCGCGAGCGCGGCGCGCGGATTGTCGGCCGCATCGAGATCGAGCGCGGCGATGCCGAAACCCTCGGCGATCTTGACGAAGTCGGGCGCGCCGCGGTAGCGCGAGGCGAACTGGCGCTTGCCGTAGAACAGCGCCTGCTGCTGGTACACGAGGCCGAGCGCGTTGTTGTTCATGAGCACGATCTTGACGTTGAGCCCCTCCTCCGCCAGCGTCGCCAGCTCCTGGATGTTCATCTTGAAGCTGCCGTCGCCGGTGAAGCACACCACGGTGCGCTCCGGCGCGGCCAACGCGGCGCCGATCGCCACCGGCAGGCCGAAACCCATCGTCCCCAGCCCGCCCGAGGTCAGCCACTGGCGCGGACGGCGGAAGGGATAGGCCTGCGCCACCCACATCTGATGCTGGCCGACGTCGGTGGCGATGATCGCCTCATCGTCGAGCGACGCGGCCACCGCCTGGATCAGGCCGTAGTGGCTGCGCGGATCGTCCACACCCGGCAGCTGCATCGGGAAGCGCTGCTTCAGGCTCTGCACATGCGACAGCCAGCGCTTGCGCAGCGCCACCTTGATCCGCGGCAGCAGGGCTTCGAGCGCGGTCGTCACGTCGGCATGGATGGCGACGTGGGCGTTCTTGATCTTGTGCAGTTCGGAGCGGTCGACGTCGATATGCACGATCTTGGCGTTCGGGCAGAACTGCGCGGCACGGCCGATCGCCCGGTCGTCGAAACGGGCGCCGACGCACACGAGCACGTCCGCCTCCTCGAGCACGAAGTTGGTGTAGCGCGCGCCGTGCATGCCGAGCATGCCGATCGACAGAGGATGGTCCATCGGCATCGCGCCGAGCGCCATCAGCGTCATCGTCGTCGGCAGGCCGGCCTGCTCGGCCAGCTGCACCGCCAGCGCCGCGGCGCCCGAGTGCACCACGCCGCCGCCGAGGTAGAGCACCGGCTGCTCGGCCTCGTTGAGCATGCGCGCGGCGGCCTCGATCGCCGCCATGTCCAGCGCCGGCGTCGGATCGGGCACGGCCGGCGGCGGGAAGTCGGCAACGCTGAGCACCTGGTTCTGCACGTCCTTCGGGATATCCACCAGCACCGGCCCGGGGCGGCCCGACATGGCGATACGGAAGGCCTGCGGGATCACCTCGAGCAGTTCCTGCGCCGAGCGCACAAGGAAGTTGTGCTTGGTGATCGGCACGGTGACGCCGTAGATGTCCACCTCCTGGAAGGCGTCGGTGCCGATCATCGCCTGCGGCACCTGGCCGGTAATGGCCACCATCGGGATTGAATCGAGGTAGGCGTCGGCGATCGCGGTGACGAGGTTGGTCGCCCCCGGGCCGCTCGAGGCGAAGCACACCTGCGGCTGGCCGGAGACGCGCGACATGCCCTGCGCCATGAAGCCTGCGCCCTGCTCGTGGCGCGCCAGCACATGGTGGATCAGCTCGCTGCCCGACAAGGCGTCGTAGATCGGCAGGATGGCACCGCCAGGAATGCCGGCGATGGTGCGCACGCCCTGGCGTTCGAGCAGGCGCACAAGCAGTTGCGCGCCGGTGAGTTGGATCATGCTGCTCTCCTTGGTATCGGATTCTTCAGCGGCAGCACCGGCGGAGCACAAAGCAAAACCCCCGCCGGCGTTGCGCGCCAACGGGGGTCTGGATTCGGTTGAGTCGAGGAATCTGCCCGTTACGACGCGCGCGTGCCTACGCCTACTACGCGTACGGCAACGACAGCGAGGGAACGGGCAAACGGCTTCATGTCGACTCAGATTGACTTACGGCGATGATGAAATCACGAAAACCGGCCGAACACAAGCTCGGCGTGTAGAGCACCGCATCGTGGCAGGCGCCGGTTCGTCAGCCCCCGCCCTCGGCCGACGGTGTCCTGAGTTCCCGCCGCAGGATCTTGCCGACGTTGCTCTTGGGCAACTCATCGCGGAACTCGACGAGATGCGGCACCTTGTAGCCGGTCAGGTTCGCGCGGCAGTAGGCGATCAGTTCGGCCTCGGTCAGCGCCGGGTCCTTGCGCACGACGAAGATCTTCACTGCCTCGCCGCTGTGCTCGCTCGGCACGCCGATCGCCGCCACCTCGATCACGCCGGGATGGGCGGCAACGACGTCCTCGACCTCGTTCGGATAGACGTTGAAGCCGGACACCAGGATCATGTCCTTCTTGCGGTCGACGATCGAAACGAAGCCCTGCTCGTTGATGACCGCAATGTCGCCAGTGCGCAGGAAACCGTCGGGGGTGAAGGCGCGCGCGGTGTCGTCCGGGCGATTCCAGTAGCCGCGCGTGACCTGCGGACCGCGCACGCACAATTCGCCGCGCTGCCCGGGCGCCAGCTCTGCATCGGCATCGTCGCGGATGCTGATCTCGGTGGACGGCACCGGCAGGCCGATCGAGTGATTGAACTCGGCCAGGTCGAGCGGGTTGATCGTGACGGCCGGCGAGGTCTCCGTCAGGCCGTAGGCCTCCACGAGCGCCGTACCTGTCACCCGCCGCCACTTCTCGGCAACCGCCTGCTGCACGGCCATGCCGCCGCCGAGCGCGATGTGCAGCGCGGAGAAGTCGAGCTTGGCGAAATCCGGGTTGTTCAACAGGGCGTTGAACAGGGTGTTCACCCCGGTGATCGTGGTAAACCTGTACTTGCCCAGCTCCTTCACGAACCCGGGGATGTCGCGCGGGTTGGTGATGAGGACGTTCATCGCGCCGATCTTGAAGAAGGTGAGACAGTTCGCCGTCAGCGAGAAGATGTGGTAGAGCGGCAGCGCGGTGATGATGATCTCGTCACCCTCGTGCACGAAGGGCTTGATCCAGGCATGGGCCTGCTGCAGGTTGGCAATGATGTTGCCGTGGGTGAGGATCGCCCCCTTGGCGACACCGGTGGTGCCGCCGGTATATTGCAGGTAGGCAATGTCCTCATGCCCCATCTCGACCGGCTGCAGGCGGTGCGCCGCACCGCGGCCGAGCGCGTCGGAAAAGCGGATCGCACCCTTCAGCTCCCAGGCGGGCACCATCTTCTTGACGTGGCGAACGACGAAATTCACCAGCATCGACTTGGGAAAGCCGAGCATCTCCCCCAGGCTCGTGACCACCACGTGCTTCAGTGGCAGATTCGAGCGCACCTGCTGCAGGGTGTGGGCGAAGTTCTCCAGGATCAGGATCGCCTCCGCTCCGGCGTCCCGCAACTGGTGCTCGAGTTCGCGCGCGGTGTAGAGCGGATTGACGTTGACGACGGTGTAGCCGGCACGCAGCACGCCGAACATCGCCACCGGGTACTGCAGCAGGTTCGGCATCATCAGCGCGACGCGAGCCCCGCGCGCGAGCTTGAGCTCCCCTTGCAGGAAGGCAGCGAAACGGGCCGAAAGGGTATCCAGTTCCGCATAGGTGATGCTCTTGCCCATGCAGACATAGGCCGTACGCGAGGCGAAACGCCGTACCCCCTGCTCGAACAGATCGCCGATCGAGCGGAATTCGGCAATGTCGATCTCCGCCGGCACGCCCGCGGGGTAGCTCTGCAGCCAGATCTTTTCCACGCTGTCTCCTCCTGGTGTTGGAAAAATCTCCGCGCCGTTTGCACGCCGGCCCGGCTCCGCCCTCCCGAGGCGTCCGGCGGGATTCTGCTCCGCCGCTTCATTCCAACGAGCATCGCACCTTGTTGTGTGCCCTGGCATCCCGCATGGGCCGGTGTCGATGAGACGGACTGAATCCGTCATGGAGGGGTGGCAAAGCGCATCGCCACCGCCCGGGGCTGTCGCCCCGCTTCAAGCTTGCATCAGCGCTCGCCTTCCTCTTCGGCGGGCCAGTTGCGGATGTAGTTCTTCAGCATGCGGTTCTCGAAACTCTGCTCCTCGAGAACGGCCTTCGCCACGTCATGGAAGCTGACGACGCCGAGGAGCGTCGTCCCGTCCATGACAGGAAGGTAGCGCTGATGGTGCTCGACCATCAGCCGGCGCAGCTCGTCCATTTCCATGTTGGGCGACGCGGTGAGCGGCGCACGGATCATCGCGTCCTCGACGCTGACCGACTCCCAGCCCGCGCCACCTTGCTGCACGGCGCGCAGCACTTCACGGAAGGTCAGCATGCCGGTCATCTGACCATGGGAGAACACGACGAGCGAACCGACGTCCTGCTCGTTCATGATCTCGACCGCTTCCGCGACACTCCTGTTGGGGGCAATGGTGTAAAGCACCTTGCCCTTGATCGCGAGAATCTCGCTTACCAGCATGTTGATCCCCTTGCCGTTTCTTGTCTGACGTTGTGTTCGTGCGCCATCTTAGTGCAATGCCGAAAGCACGCAAAGCGGCCGCCCACGCGCTCGTGCGAGCATCTCAGCGCTTGAGTTCGCCCAGTTTTTCCTTGACCTTCGACCACTCCTCGGCGTCGGGCAGCGCATCCTTGCGTTCGACGATGGGCTTCCACTGCTTGGCCAGTTCCGCGTTGAGCGCAATGAAGTGCTGCTGGTCGTGCGGCACGTCATCCTCCGCATAGATCGCCTCCACCGGGCATTCGGCGACGCACAAGGTGCAGTCGATGCACTCCTCCGGATCGATGACAAGGAAATTGGCTCCCTCGCGGAAGCAGTCCACCGGGCAGACATCGACGCAGTCGGTGTACTTGCAGCGGATACAGGATTCGGTCACGACATAGGTCATAGCAGTCACTCTCCATGCACGGTTCGCCGGCTCGGCCCCAAGCGCCGGCAGCAAGCCGACAATATAGTCCAGCCATTTGCTTTTTCGCCACGGCCGAGACGTGGAGGCTGGCCTCGAAGGGAATCCTGCTTGACGCGGAAGCTGCCATGACATAACTTTCGACAAGATTTCTTCGGGGCAGGTTTCCATCCGCCCCTCGAGGTGCGCGTTTCACGCCACCTTCCCTCCCGACCTTGCAGTACCGCGCGAGCACAGTCCCAGACTCTCGTTAATACCCGCCCCCCTGATGTGAGGAATCATGAGCGAGCATATTCACTACGTGACCGATGGCAACTTCGAGTCCGAAGTGCTTCAGTCCCAGACCCCGGTGCTGGTTGATTATTGGGCCGAATGGTGCGGTCCGTGCAAGATGATCGCTCCGATCCTGGACGACGTCGCCAAGGACTACGCCGGCAAACTCAAGGTCGCCAAGCTCAACATTGACGAAAACCAGGAAACCCCCGCCAAGTACGGCATCCGTGGCATCCCCACGCTGATGCTGTTCAAGGGCGGCAACGTCGAGGCGACCAAAGTGGGCGCCCTTTCCAAATCTCAACTGACCGCCTTCATTGACAGCAACATCTAAGCCGGACCAAGCTCCGGCCCGTTCTCGCGGTGCTTCGCGTGCCCGTCGCCGTGGCACGCGCAACCGCGACGGTAATCCCCCCCAGAATGGCCTTCCCGAGGATGACGTCTTCGACGTAGACGCTTCGTGCGAGGAAGGCTCGTCCTCATCGGCCGAGTCCACCGCGGCAGCCGCCCTCCACCTTTCCGAGCTCAAGGCGCTCCATGTCAGCGAACTGCTGACCATGGCGGTCGAGAACAACGTCGAAGGTGCGAACCGCTTGCGCAAGCAGGAACTCGTCTTCGCGTTGCTCAAGAACCGCGCAAAGAAGGGCGAGCCGATCTACGGTGACGGCGCACTCGAAGTGCTGCCCGACGGCTTCGGCTTCCTGCGCTCGCCCGATACCTCGTATCTGGCCGGCACCGACGACATCTACGTGTCTCCGTCGCAGATCCGGCGATTCAATCTGCGTACCGGTGACACCATCGAGGGCGAGATCCGCACGCCGAAGGACGGCGAGCGCTATTTCGCGCTGGTGAAGCTCGACCGCATCAACGGCCGCCCGCCGGAAGAGTGCAAGAGCAAGATCCTGTTCGAGAACCTCACGCCGCTGCATCCGCAGGAGTGCCTGAAGCTCGAACGCGACGTCCGCGGCGAGGAGAACATCACCAGCCGCGTGATCGACATGATCGCGCCGATCGGCAAGGGCCAGCGCGGCCTGCTCGTCGCTCCGCCCAAGAGCGGCAAGACGGTCATGCTGCAGCACATCGCGCATTCGATCACGGCCAATCACCCCGATGTCGCGCTCATCGTGCTGCTGATCGACGAGCGTCCCGAGGAAGTGACGGAAATGCAGCGCTCGGTGAAGGGCGAGGTCGTGGCCTCCACCTTCGACGAGCCCGCCACCCGGCACGTCCAGGTCGCCGAAATGGTGATCGAGAAGGCCAAGCGCCTGACCGAGCACAAGCGTGACGTGGTGATCCTGCTCGACTCGCTGACCCGCCTCGCGCGCGCCTACAACACCGTGGTACCGGCCTCCGGCAAGGTGCTGACCGGCGGTGTCGATGCCAACGCGCTGCAAAAGCCGAAGCGCTTCTTCGGCGCCGCGCGCAACATCGAGGAAGGTGGCTCGCTGACGATCATCGCCACTGCGCTGATCGACACCGGCAGCCGCATGGACGACGTCATCTACGAGGAGTTCAAGGGCACCGGCAATATGGAGCTCCACCTCGACCGGCGCATGGCGGAGAAGCGCGTATACCCGGCGATCAATGTCAACCGCTCCGGCACCCGGCGCGAGGAGATGCTGCTCAAACCGGACGTGCTGCAGAAAGTGTGGATCCTGCGCAAGCTGCTGTACGGCATGGACGACATCGACGCGATGGAATTCCTGCTCGACAAGATCAAGGCCACGAAGAGCAACGCCGAGTTCTTCGACGCGATGCGCTCTGGCCGCGGCTGAGCCCGCCCCCGCGCATCGCCCGCAGCAAAACGAACGCCACCCTCGGGTGGCGTTCGCGCTTCTGGGCGATGGAGCCCGATCTTCGCGGGCAGCCGTCGAACTTACTTGCTGTCGTAATCGAAGAAGCCCCTGCCGGTCTTGCGACCGAGGTAACCCGCTTCCACCATCTCCACCAGCAGCGGTGCCGGGCGGTACTTCGGGTCCTTGAAGCCCTCGAACAGCACCTGCATCACGGCGAGTTCCACATCCAGGCCAATAAGGTCGCACAGCGCCAGCGGACCGATCGGGTGGTTGCAGCCCAGTTTCATTGCCTCGTCGATCTCGGCGGCAGTGGCCAGCCCTTCTCCAAGCGCAAAGATCGCCTCGTTGATCATCGGGCAAAGCATGCGATTCACGACGAAGCCCGGACTGTTCTTCACCTGGACCGGTGTCTTGCCGATGAGTTTTGACACCGCCTCGACCGCCGCATAGGTCTCGTCCGTCGTTTGCAGGCCGCGAATCAGCTCTACCAGCGCCATCATCGGCACCGGGTTGAAGAAATGCATCCCGATCACCTGCCCCGGCCGTTTCGTCGCCGCCGCAAGCTTCGTGATCGAGATTGACGACGTGTTGCTTGCCAGGATGGCAGACGGGTTCAGCGCCGCATCCAGGTCGGCGAAGACCTTCAGCTTGAGTTGCAGGTTCTCGGTCGCCGCCTCGATGACGAGGTCGCAGTCGGCAAGTGCAGCAACGGACGTGGCCGTCGACACGTGCGCGAGCGCCGCCGCCCTCTGGTCCGCATTCATCTTCTCGCGCTTGATCAGCCGGTCGAGGCTCACCGCAATCGTGTCGAAGCCGCGCTGCACCTGGGCGTCGCCGATGTCCATCATCACGACATCCAGCCCCGCCACTGCAAACGCCTGCGTGATGCCGTTGCCCATCGTACCCGCCCCCACCACACCGATCTTGCTGATTGCCATCGTGATATTGCTCCTGTCAGTTTCGGGTCAACGCAGCGATCGGCCGAGGACGAACACCGCTTCCATACCGTTGCGTATGGATCGTGACTTTAGCGGAATCCCGCAGTCCGCACCAGCATTGGTGCGGCATCGGAATGCCTGCAGCCACCTGCAAGGGTGGCAGGACGATCGGTGGACGCAAAAAAGGGAGCCTTTCGGCTCCCTTCATATGCTGGCGGAGTGGACGGGACTCGAACCCGCGACCCCCGGCGTGACAGGCCGGTATTCTAACCGACTGAACTACCACTCCGCACTGACCTGCACCGACATCGCTGCCGGCCTTGCACCCTAGCATCAAACCACCAAAGTGCCATATCTGGCGTCCCCACGGGGATTCGAACCCCGGTTATCGCCGTGAAAGGGCGGTGTCCTAGGCCTCTAGACGATGGGGACTTCGTCGTACTGCACAAACATCTTTCTTCGG
>JANJTU010000287.1 GCA_024710965.1 Thauera sp.
CGGCTGGTCGACCCGTGGTCGATCGAACCACTTCAATCTGACCGACCACACCCCCAAAAATCTTCGCTGCGCCAGCGGTGAAGTGCTTCAACGTACGCTGGGGGACAGCTTCCAAGCCGACCGGAGCTCCAAATTGAGCCCATTGCGCCAAGCTGAGAGCCGCCGAACGCGCCGCCACGTCACCGCCGTCGACAGGGTGGGCGAATGAATCTGCGACGACCTGCTGCCTCTCCCGGCGCACAAAGTGCTGCCGCTCGATCCGAAAGTTGCAAGAGCCCGCAGAGAAGGCGCGCCTCGTCGACTTCAGCCCTGGATCGCCGAGCAACCGGAGATGACTGTGCGCCCCTGACAAGGGAAGATGAGACCGTGCTGTCATTTCGAGGAGGTGAGTCGGATTCGACAGCCCCGGCGGGCCGGCGCCCGCCAACTCCTCGTCCGAAGCGCGGTGATCGGTCTATCCCCTCCGGGCGAGAATCGCCCCTCGCACGAGTTGGTGGCGGCGGAGCAACTATCGGCAAGAGCAATCTAGCACCAGTCCAGCGGCTGTTTCTCGACCTTCCCACCGTCGCCGAGGCCGTTGCGCTCTCGCAGTCGACGGTGCAGGAGTTGGTCCGCCTCGGCCAGTTTCCGCAGCCAAGACAAATGTCCGGGCGGAGAGTCGGTTGGCTCCTGCGGGAGGTCGAAGAATGGGCCGAAAGTCGCCCTACCTCGACTCTGCCTCCGCCACCGAACACGGGGGCCAAGAAACCGCGACGCGCCGTGGGGACTGAAGACGTTTCATCCTCGATGACGGGACCTGAGGTGAGCTGGGCGGAGGCAATCGACACCTCAAGCGGCGAGGAGCCCGCGTCGCCAGGCTTGGGACCGAACACAAAGCGTGATCAGGTTGTTCGGAAGCCGCCGTCCCACCAAGAGCGCCGCGCGGTCGAAACCGGTTGAGGTCAGCTACGACTGCACGTCGCCGGCGCGCGCAGCCAGGACTTCCAGATGATCGGACAGCCGCTTGAGCCACTCCTTTCGCTCCGGATCGTAGGAATGGCGGTTGTACGTGGCGATGATGCCAGCCGGTTTGTGCCCAAGGATCGCCTCGCCAACGGCGTCGGGGCAGCCGAGGGCGGCGAGGAGGGTTCGCGCCGTTCGGCGCAGATCGTGAGCGCCCCAATGCGTCACCGTGAGCCGTGGCCGCTGATGCGACGGTGTCGTGGCGCTATATGGCTGATGGTAATAGACCGCCACCTGTACCGTCTTCTGCTCCGTGGGTTTGAGCTCCTTCGTCTTGGCCGGAAAGAGGAAACTGTCGCCGTACCGCTCCTTGCGCCTCAGCACGACGTTCAGCGCGCGCCCGAACAACGGCACGCGCAGATCTGTCGCGCCGGGATGCTGCGCGTTCTTCGTTTTTTCCTTCGGAATCGTCCACCACCAAGTGCCGTCTGAATCCCTTGTCACCTCGTCACCGCGCATCGTGCAGATCTCCCCTCCGCGTGTGGCCGTCCAGAGGTACATCGTCAGCACGTCCTCGACGAGCGCTGTGAAGTTCGGCAACCAACGGATCAGCCTGCCCACCTCCTCCTCTGAAAGCACCCGTTTCACAATGCCGACATTGGCGCCAGCGACCTTTTTCCCCTTCGACCGGATCTTCCCCCGCAGGATTTGGCGCCACCAGTTGGGTGTGTTCTCATCCAGGCGCCCGGCATCGATCGCGTAGTCCCAGGCAGCCCCCAGTTCGGCTCGAAGCCTGCGCGCCTGCACGGGCGCCGCTTCGGCGTAGCTTTTGATCAGGTCGAAGGCCTGCGCGCGAGTGAGCGACGCGGCCGGCAGTTTGGCTGCCTCTCCCAGCATGGTGGCAAACATTCGTCGCACTTCCGTGGCACCCTTGTGGGCTCGCGAGAAACGCACGTGGCCAAGATAGTAGTCGTCGCACACCCGTTCCACGGTATACACTTGGCGCCCGGTCGCCTGGCGCTCGAGCTCGGCTTTCCGGCGGGACTCTGCACGCCGCAGTCGCGCCGCAAGTGCTGGATCCTCACCGCCGCTACGCGCTTCGCGCAATCGCTCCCACCCGGCGACGGCGGCATGCACGGACATCGCCGGCCACTGCCCGATCTTGAATTGCCGCATACGGCCGTCGACCGGACTCTTGTACCGATAGACCCAAGTCTTTCGCTGGGTCGAGGCCTCAACCCGAAGGCCGGGGAATTCTGCACTGGTAAGATGCTGCCCCACGGCTAGGGATTTGATCGCGCGCGCATCGAATACCATGGCATAACGGCGTAACTTTTCAGATTGGTATGACGGTCAGCGTCGAACTCTTGCAGCTAATGCGGCGTAAGTTCTCTCCGGCACGACAGAAAAGTTACGCCAAACCGGCAAGTTTAGGCAAGTTTCGTCGGGCGTAGATACCAGAGCGGAGAGGCACTCACGGCGGCAGAATTCTATGGAAATCAGTGCACTAGCGAAACACCAGCAGAAAAATCAAGCAGTTGGCAGAACCGAAATGGACGGTCATACGCCAATGATGCAGCAGTACCTGCGCTTGAAAGCGCAGTACCCGGACACGCTGCTGTTCTACCGCATGGGCGACTTCTACGAACTCTTCTTCGAAGACGCCGAGAAGGCTGCCCGCCTGCTGGACATCACGCTGACGGCGCGCGGGCAGTCCGGCGGCCAGCCGATCCGCATGGCGGGCGTGCCCTTCCACGCGCTCGAGCAATACCTCGCGCGCCTCGTCAAACTGGGCGAATCGGTCGTGATCGCCGAACAGGTTGGCGAGCCGGGCGCGACGAAGGGGCCGATGGAGCGCGCGGTGAGCCGCATCGTCACCCCTGGGACGCTGACCGACGCGGCACTGCTCGACGACCGGCGCGACGCACTGCTGCTGGCGGCGAACCTGCATCGCGGCACGCTCGGTCTGGCCTGGCTGAACCTCGCCAACGGCGATCTGCGCCTGATGGAATGCGCCGCGGAGGCGCTGCAGGCGCAGTTCGAGCGCCTGCGCCCGGCCGAGGTGCTGGTGCCCGACGGCCTCGCGCTGCCGCTGCTCGAAGCGCTAGCGCCGGCGCTGCGCCGACTCGCCGACTGGCAGTTCGACACCGACACCGGTGCCCGCCTGCTCACCGAGCACTTCGGTACGCGCGACCTCGCCGGCTTCGGCCTCTCCGGCGCCGACGGCGAGCGCCTGCCCGTCGCGCTCGGCGCCGCTGCGGCGCTCTACGATTACGCGCGCGCCACCCAGCGCCAGACCCTCGCCCACGTCACCGGCCTCACCGTCGAGCGCGAATCCGAATACCTGCGCCTCGACGCCGCCACCCGGCGCAACCTCGAGCTGACCGAGACCCTGCGCGGCGAAGCCTCGCCGACGCTGCTGTCGCTGCTCGACACCTGCATCACCAGCATGGGCTCGCGCTGGCTGCGCCATGCGCTGCACCACCCCTTGCGCGAGCGCACGGTTCCCGCGGCGCGGCAGGCGGCCGTCGCCGAACTGGTCGGCGGCGCGGGCGAGTACGGCATCGAAAGCCGCGACGGCCGCCTCGCTCAGGCGGTGCGCGCGGCGCTGCGCGGCGTCGCCGACGTCGACCGCATCACCGCCCGCATCGCGCTGCGCAATGCGCGCCCGCGCGACCTCTCCGCCCTGCGCGAAAGCCTCGCGCGCCTGCCGGAGCTGGGCGCGGCGCTCGCCGTCTGCAGCAGCGCGCTGCTCGCCGAACTCTTCCACGCGCTCGACATCGCCCCCGACGCGCTGGCGCTGCTGCAGCGCGCGATCGCGGCCGAGCCGGCGGCGATGGTGCGCGACGGCGGCGTCATCGCGCCCGGCTTCGATGCCGAGCTCGACGAACTGCGCGGCATCCAGACCAACTGCGGCGAGTTCCTGCTCGCACTGGAGGCGCGCGAGCGCGAACGCAGCGGCATCGCCAACCTGAAGGTCGAGTTCAACCGCGTGCACGGCTTCTACATCGAGGTCAGCCGCGCCAACGCCGACAAGGTGCCGGACGACTACCGCCGCCGCCAGACGCTGAAGAACGCCGAGCGCTACATCACGCCGGAGCTGAAGGCCTTCGAGGACAAGGCGCTGTCGGCGCAGGATCGCGCGCTCGCGCGCGAGAAGCTGCTCTACGACGAGGTGCTCGATGCGCTCGCCGCCCACATCCCGCCGCTGCAGCGCATCGCCCGCGCGCTGGCCACGCTCGACGGGCTGGCCGCCTTCGCCGAAGCCGCGCTGCGCTACGGTTACGTGCAGCCGCAATTCGTCGATGCCCCCGGCGTGCACATCGCCGGCGGCCGCCATGCGGTGGTCGAGCGCCAGGTCGAGAACTTCATCCGCAACGACGCCCGGCTCGCCGCCACGCGCCGCATGCTGATGATCACCGGCCCGAACATGGGCGGCAAATCCACCTTCATGCGCCAGGTGGCGCTGATCTGCCTGCTCGCCCATGTTGGCAGCTTCGTCCCGGCCGAGGCTGCCGAGCTCGGCCCACTGGATGCCATCTTCACCCGCATCGGCGCCTCCGACGACCTCGCCTCCGGGCGCTCGACCTTCATGGTCGAGATGACCGAGGCCGCCGCCATCCTGCACGGCGCCACCGCCCACAGCCTGGTGCTGATGGACGAGATCGGCCGCGGGACATCCACCTTCGACGGTCTTGCGCTGGCCTTTGCCATCGCCCGCCACCTGCTGGAAAAAAACGGCAGCCTGACGCTGTTCGCCACCCATTATTTCGAACTCACCCGGCTCGCCGCCGACTATCCGGAGTGCGCCAACGTGCACCTGGACGCGGTCGAGCAC
>JANJTU010000315.1 GCA_024710965.1 Thauera sp.
GCGGTGAGGGCGCGGTGGGCCTGCAGCGGGTCGGCGAAGCGCACCGCGGCGGCGGCGGCGAGGCTGGCCTCGGCGGCGGTCGCGCCGGGCACGGCGACGAGGCGGCGGCAGGCGGCCTCGAGGCCGAGCGCGACCTGCTGCGGCGAGGCGTCGGCGGCGAAGGCGGGCAGGCGCAGCTGGCGCACGAGCACCAGCTCGCCGCCGTCGCCGGGCAGGCTGGCGGTGCGCAGCGCATCTTCCACCAGGCGCTGGCCGCGCGCGGCGAGCGTGCGCTCGGGCGCGCACACGCGCAGGCGGCGGACGCTGCGTTCGGCGCCCATCGCGGCCCTACCTCGGCGTGCTGCCCGGCAGGCGTACGGCGCTCGTCGCCACCGGGCTGGCGGCGGGGCCGGCGGCGAGGCTGGCAGCGTCTACGAAGTGCACCCGGCTCTCGGCGGCGAGCTGGAGCTGGCGGCCCTCGACCTGGAGCACGCGTGCCGCCGCGGTGTCGCCGCCGATGTCCTCCACCGTGGCGCGGACGACGACGCGGTCGGCCTGGTAGATCAGCGCCTGCATGCCGACGCGCAGCTGGAGCGGGTCGGTGACGCGGATCGGCAGGCGCAGGCCCGGCACCGCGGTGGCCGGCTGCGGCAGGCGGCCGGACAGGATGCGGTTGATCGGGGCGTGGCTGGCGAGCAGCAGGCACATGCGCACGACGTCGTTCATCAGGTTCTCGGCCTCGACCTCGCCCGCCTTCAGCTGCCCGAACAGCCAGTCGACGAAGGCCTGCAGGCGGTGGCGCTCGGTGTAGTCGATCTCGCCCCAGCGCGCCAGCCCGGCGAGGTTGCGCAGCCGCGGCGCGATGTCGAACTGCGACAGGCGTTCGGCCCAGTCGAGGCGGATCGAGGGCAGCACCGCGGAGAAGCCGGCGTGCAGGCAGGCGGCGACGCGCGCGAGCTCGTCGAACAGCGCCGCCGCGCGGCCGGCCACCGCGCCCTTGCCGTGCTCGCCGTCGATGAGGTCGCCGAGCGACACCACCTTGTCCGCTTCGCCGCGCACGCCCTGCCAGCCGAGCTGGGTGAAGGCCGCCGGGTCGATGCGGGTGGCGGCGCTGCGCAGCTGCTGTACCGCCTGCAGCTGCTTGCCCTGCAGCGCGGCGATGGCGCCGGCGACGCCCTGCGGCGCGGCCACCACCGGCTGCGCGGCCAGCTTCAGGCTCAGCACCTGGCTGCGCAGCTGGGCGGACTGGATCGTCTTCACGAGCAGGTCGACGCGGTCGAGGCGGTCGAGCAGCGCCGGGGCGGCGGCGAACCAGCGCGCCGGCGCCTCGCGCACCACCGCGAACAGCTCGCGCAGCGCGTCGGGCGCGTCCTCGTGCGCGGCGAGGCAGGCGGGCACGGCGGGCGTGACGAGGCCGGGGTCGAGCGGGCGCGACGGCGCCGCGGCGATCAGTTCGGCTTCGCGCGGGCGCTGGTAGGCGATGAAGTGCACCTGCTCGCGCAGGATGCGGGCGCGGCGTGCGTTGATCGCCGCCAGGCGCGCGTCCTCCTCGGCGATCAGGGCGCGGGTGACGGCGACGTCGTGGCGCGCCTCGGCGAGCTCCTCGTCCACCGCGCGCAGGCGCGCATCGAGCGCCTGCGCGCTCGCGCGCACGGCGTCGAGCACGCGCTGCGCGGCGGCGATCGCGTTGCGGTAGAGGCGGATGCGGCCTTCGAGCTGGCGCATCAGCACCACCGTGTTGTCGGCGAGGTCGGTGCCGTCGGCGAACTGCGTAGCCTCGTCCACGCGGATGCGCTGCGGCGCGCGCAGCAGCAGCGGCATGCGCCAGGGCTCGCGCAGGAAGCGGGTGAAGGCGAGGCTGCGCGGGCGGGCGTCGAGCGCGGCCTGCTCGGCCGTGTCGTCGCTATCGACCGCGGGCAGCGGCACCCCCTCCTCCAGCTCGGCGGCGCTGGCGTAGAACAGCGCCGGGTCGCCGCGCACGCCGTGGATGGCGAGCTCGGCGAAGAGGCCCGGCACCTCGCCGCCGTCCTCGGCGGTGAGCGTCCCGGCGTAGGCGGCCAGCGCGCGCACCGCCTCGTAGCGCGTGGCGGTGGTGTAGTCCTTGGCTTCGGTCGCTTTCGGCGCCTGCAGGCGCTCGGCGATGCTGACCGTGCGCACCTCGGCCTTGCCCACCAGCGGCGCGGCGTTGGTGATGTCCGAGGGCAGGAAGGCGGTGGTCGCGGCGAGGGTGAAGCGCGGCTCGGTCGTGCTGCGGACGAAGAGCGTGCTGTCGCCGGCGGCGAGGTCGAGGCGGGGCGCGAGCTCGGCCGTGGGCTGGGCGAGCGTGGCCCCGGTCGCCAGCCCCGGCTGCAGTGGTGCGGCGAGGTCCAGGCGCAGTGCGCTCGTCGTCGGGCTGGAGGTGGTGCCGAGCGTGCCTGCCGTGCCGACGGCGCCGATGCTGGTGCCGCCGGCCAGGCTGGTGGCGCTCAGGCCGGCGCGCACGCTTGTGCCGCCGCTGCGCGGCGCGGTGCCGGCGGGGGGCGTCTCCGCCTTCAGCTCGTCGAAGAAGCCGGCGATGCGCTCGGTCGAGGCGACCGCGGTTTCGGCCTGGGCGATGCCGGCCAGCGCCGGCGACACCGCCAGGCGGGTCGCCGCCGAGCTGCCGAGGATGAGCTGGCGCACGCGGTAGATGTCGGTCTGCACCTTGACGAAGTTGAAGTCGACGAGGTCATCGACGCGGTCGGTGCGCGCTTTCAGGAAGGCGATGAAGCCCTCCAGGCCGCGCGCGAAGAGCTGGTAGCGCTCGTGCGCCGACAGCGGCGCGAGCGCGACGTCGTCGTAGAGCGCGAGCGCCGCCTGGACCTGGCCGTTGCGCCCGGCCGAGGTCGGCGCGTGCAGCTCGCGCGCGCTGAGGAAGCGCCAGTTGCCTTCGGCCTGCGCGCCCGCCGGCAGGGCGCCGGCGAACCAGACGCGCTCGGCGCCGGGCGTGCCGGCGCTGCCGACTGCGCCGAGGGCGCCACTCGCGCCGAAGGCCGCGCCGCCGCCGGCGACGGCGAAGCGCATGCCGTTCAGCACCAGGCCGGCGGCCTGCAGGCCGTCGTCGCCGTCGACCGCCACCGTCAGCCGCGTCCACCGCCCGGGCCGCGGCAGGGCGCCGACGCGGCGGCGCACGAGGCCGGCCTGATCGGCGGCGGGAATGCGGTCCAGGCCCCAGAAGGCCTGGCGCACGCCCTGCGCGCCACGCCATTCGAGCAGGACTGCGCTCGGCGGCGCGTTGGGGTCGAGCCACACCCAGGCGAACAGCGCCTCGCCGGCGCCCGCCTGTAGCGTCGCGCTCGCACCGCCGAAGCCGTACTCGCGCACGCCCTCGGCCGCGCGGCGGGCGATGCTGCCCGCCGCTCCGCCTGCTGTTGCGCCTCCACCCGTCGCTCCGCCCCCCGTCGCTCCACCGCTCGCACCGCCGCCGCCATCCTCGCCCGCCGTGGCGGCGTGGCCGCCGCCGGCCGGGGCGCCGCTGCCGTCGACCGGCAGCACCCCATCGAGGCGCTCGAACGGCGCCCACAGGTCGTTGTGGCTGAGGAAGGTCCAGGGCTCGTCGCCGCCGGGGCGGGCGGCCTCGGGCAACACGCTGCAGAACCACTTCTGCGTCGTGCCGTCCGGGCTCGCGCGCCCATTGAGGCCCCACGCCGCCTGGCCGTCGAACAGCGTGAACGCCATGCCGTCGACGGCGCGGCCGGCGAGGCCGAGCGCTGTCGCCGGCACGCGCAGCTCGACCCAGCGCCCGGCGGGCGGCAGCTCGCCGATGCGGGCGTGGGCCGGGCTGTCGGGCGCGCCCCAGGGGATCAGGTCCTCGCCCCAGAAGGCGCGGTGCTCCCAGTCGCCGGCGTGCCATTGCAGCATCAGGCTGCGCGGCGGCCGGTCGGGGTCGAGATAGACCCAGGCGAAGAGCTCGTCGCTCGCCGCGAGCGCCAGCGTCGCGGTGGCGGCCTCGAAGATGTGCTGGTGGATGCCGGCGACGAGGGCCGAGCGGTGGCCGCCGCCGGCCGGCGGCGGGCCCCAGGGCGCGAGCGATTCGGCCTCGAGCGCCGCGGCGTCGTCCGCGATCGCCGGCACCGCCACCGCCTTGCCCGCGATCGCGCGGGCGAGCACCGCGGCGCGGGTGCGCAGGCCCTGGCGGGCGCCGAGCCAGCGCGCACGGGCGAGCTCGAAGGCGGCGAGGGTGCGGGCGAACTCGGCGTCGATCACTTCGCGCAGCAGCAGGCGCGGCTCGAACACCGCCTGCGGCACCGGCACCAGCAGGCGCAGGCGCTCGCCGAGGGCGAGCTCGAGCGGGGCGAGCGAGGCGGCCTCGGCGAGCGCGGCGTCGAGCTGCTCGAGCGGCAGCGGCGCGGCGTCGAGCTCGAAGCCGGCGGGGAAGAAGTCGCAGCGCAGCGTCTCGAGGTCGAGCACGTGCGCCGGCAGCAGGCCGAAGGGCGGCAGGCGGACGAAGCCGGCGCCGAGCTCGGCGCCGGTGGGGGGCGGGTCGCCGGCCGCGGTGAGCTGTTCACTGAGCTGCTCGGCGAGCTGCTCGAGCTGCGCCTGCCACAGCGCCGGCAGGCGCCAGTGCGTGCCGAGGCCGTCGGCGCCGCCGCCCATGCGCGGCCAGCGCGCGCGCCCGCCGCTGCGCACGACGCTGGCGCGGTCGAGGAAGAGCGGCGTCCACGCGGCGTCGCAGGCGACGAGGCCGAGTGCCACGCCCCAGGCTTCCCAGGGCAGGGTGGCGTCGGCGCCGAGCGTGCGCTCGGCGTCGAAGATGCGCCAGGCGAGCAGGTTGCGCCAGTGCGCCGGGCCCGACGGCGGCAGCGGCGGCAGCGTGCGCCATTCCTCCGGCCAGGCGTACCACAGCAGGCGCGCGCCGTCGCCGATGCGCCAGTCCTCGAAGGCGGCAACCCTGCTGCTGCCGCAGCCGTCGAGCGGGCAGGGGTCGGTGGGGTCGAACGCGCCGACGCGCTCCGCGCTGACCGGCTGCAGCAGCAGGATGCCCACCCGCGGCAGGGCGTCGGGCTGCGCGGCGACGACTTCGCCCAAGGCGGGGCCGACGATCTTGCCGGCGAGCGCGCCGCCCGCGCCCTCACCCGCGCCACCGGCGCCGCCCAGGCCGGCGAAGACGGAAGGGTCGGCCACCACCGGCAGCTGGGCGAGGCCGAGCTCGTGCGCCTGCGGCAGGCGCAGGTCCTCGCCACTGGCGGCGAGGCCGATGCCCTGCATCAGCGCCAGGCGGCAGGCGGCCAGGCCGGCGGCGGCCTCGACCAGGGCCGTCTCCAGGCCGCGCACCACGCCCGGGGTGAAGGCGCGCGCGCGCAGCGCGACATGCGCCGTCGCCCAGTCCTGGCGGCCGCTCAGCGTCGGCCCGGTGAGCGTGCGGCCGGGGAACAGGTTGGGCCGGCGCAGCCACCAGCGCGCGGCGTCGGCGGCCTCGGTGGCGTCGGCGGGCGCCAGCGCGAGCACGCGCTCGCCCGGCAGCGGATGCTCGATCGGGGTGATGCTCACGATCCACCTCCTTCAGTCATGCGGGGCCGCCGCCCTTTTTCGGGCTCCTCGGCGCGCGCTTCGGCTTCGGTGTCGCGCCGGCGGCGGCAGTGGGGGGCGCGCCGGGGGCGGGAGTGGGAGCCGCGCGCGCAGCCGTGGTCGGCGCGGCGGCGGGCGTCCCCGCGGTGGCGCGCTTCGCCGGGGCCGGTCGGGTGGCGGCCTGGGCAGCGGTCGGGTTAGCGGCCTGGTCAGCGGCCGGCTTGCGCCGCCGGCCCGAGGGCGAGGTCGCCG
>JANJTU010000334.1 GCA_024710965.1 Thauera sp.
CGACCGCCGCCGCCTTCGCCCGCGAGGCCGACGCCAAGGCCTTCGCCGCCGAGCACGGCGGCACCGTCCTGCGCTTCGACGAGGTCACCCCCGAGCGGGTGAGCCTCGACGGCGGCGCCCTCCACGACCAAAGGATGTAACGCGATGAACTCCATCTACGATGCCATGCCACCCGACGCAGCCACCGAGGTGCAACTGCTCGCGCGCCTGATCTACGAGACGCGGGAGAACCGGCGTGCGGTACTCGAGGCGGCCGGCGCAGACAGCGCCGATGCACTGCTCGAGCACATCGCCCAGGGCACGATCGCCGAGCACCCGGCCTACGAACACTACCTCGCCGCGCGCATCCTCGCCGACACTCACGATGCGGCACGCGAGGCCATGACCCAGATGCTGAAGGAAGTGAACAGACGATGAACCTGCACGCCACCCTTGCCGCGGCGATCGCCGACGATTTTGCCGCCAGCCTTGCCGCGCCGCCACAACTCACGCAGGACGCGCTCGTGCTGCAGCTGACGAACGGCGTCACGCTCAACGTGCGCTACGCCGCCGCCGACGCCTATTCGCTGCGCTGGCAGTTCGGCGAAGGCGAGAGCGCCGCGGAGCTCGGCATCGACACCGCGCCCTGCCACGCCGACCTGGCCACGCGGCCCAACCATCTGCATCTGGCCGATGGCCGCGTCGTCGCCGATCCGCTGACCCGACCCGACGCCGCGCCGGCGGCCAACCTGGCCGCCGTGCTCCGCGCCCTGCTGCAGGACCCGTCGCTCGCAACGGGCTAGCGATGGCCGACCGCGGCGCCCGACGCACGCTCCTGCTGGCAGCCGGCGTCGCCTTCGCGGCCGGCGCCGCTGCGCTGCTGTGGCCGCCGCCGGGCGGCTCGGCGGCGGCCTTCTCCCCGCCGCCCGAGGACGTCTGCATCGTCCCGCCGCCGCGTGCGATCGCGGCCATTCCGTACGACCCGGCTTCCGGCCTCGGTCTGCACGCACCGCGCCCGGTTCCGCCCGAGGCGCGCTGTCCGGTGTGCGGCATGTACCCGGCGCGTGTCCCGCGCTGGGCGGCGCAGATCATCTTCCGCGACGGCGCGGCGCACTTCTTCGACTCGGCGGTGGATCTCTTCACCTATGTCGAGGACAGCACCCCCTTCGATCCGCGCTACGGGCGCGAGGAGGTCGCCGCCCTGTTCGTGACCGACGTCGGCGGCCAGGGCTGGATCGATGCCCGCCAGGCCTACTTCGTCACCGGCTCGCAGGCTCGCGGCCCGATGCGCGGCGCGGATCTGCCCGCCTTCTCCAGTGCGGCGGCCGCGGCCGCCTTCGTCGCCGAACGCGGCGGCCGCGTGATCGGCTTCGACGCGGTCGACGCCCCGCTGCTCAAGGCCCTGCGCGGCGCCAATCATCCGCACTGACAAGGCCTTCGGCGGGCGCGCGGCACGCGCCCCGAGTGCCGCCCGATGGCGAAAAAAATGGAGGCCATACGGGCCTCCATCGTTCACTTCGGCAGGGCAGTGCCTGCGTTCGTGCTTACTGCGACTTCGCGACCATGTAATCGACCGCGGCCTTGACCTCGTCGTCGGTCAGCGAAGCGCCGCCGCCGCGCGCGGGCATCATGCCCTTCGAGCCGGTGAAGCCCTCGATCGCGTGCTTGTAGAGGACGTCCTTGCCCTGCGCGATGCGCGGCGCCCACTCGTCCTTGTTGCCCGGCATCGGCGCGCCGGCGACACCGGCGGCGTGGCACAGGGCGCAGGTCTTCTTGTACACGCTCTCGCCGGCCGCGTTCGTCGGAGCAGCCGGAGCAGCCGGGGCAGCCGGAGCGGGCGCCGGCGCGGCAGCCACCGGAGCCTGGGCCGGAGCAGCCGGAGCGGCCGCCGGCGCGGCCGGGGCACCGGAGTCCGAACCGCCACACGCGGTCAGCAGCACCGACAGGGCGGCAGCGAGAAGGAAGGGGGATTTGTTCATGGGTTTCTCCGTTCGGGGTACACAGGGGACCCGCCGCTTGCTGCGGCAGGCCCGGGGAGGCTAGCGTGCCGCGCCGAAAAATGGATTGATGATCATCAAAATCGGCGATTCAAGACGGGTCGGCGCCGATGCTATCATGGCGCCCCTGCCCTCCGCACGAAGCGTAGCCCCTGACCGCTGCCCCGCGTCGCTCATGTCTCCCGATCGTGCTCGCCCCGTCGGCCGCTTCGCCCCCTCGCCCAGCGGCGCACTGCATTTCGGCTCGCTCATCGCCGCCGTCGGCAGCTTCCTCGAAGCGCGCACGCAGGGCGGCCGCTGGCTGCTGCGCATCGAGGACGTCGACACACCACGTACCGTGCCCGGTGCGGCCGAGGCGATCGTCGCCACGCTGGCGCGCCTGGGCTTCGAGTGGGATGGCGAGATCGTCTGCCAAAGCCGGCGTACCGAAGCCTACATTGCCGCGCTGGACGCGCTGAAGGCGGGCGGACATGCCTTCGCCTGCGCCTGCACGCGGCGCGAGATGGCGGATTCCGCCTTGACGCGCGACGGCGCACGGCGCTACCCCGGCACCTGTCGCGGTGGCCTGCCCCGCGGGCGCAGCGCGCGCGCCTGGCGGGTG
This sequence comes from Thauera sp., assembly GCA_024710965.1. Taxonomy (GTDB): domain Bacteria; phylum Pseudomonadota; class Gammaproteobacteria; order Burkholderiales; family Rhodocyclaceae; genus Thauera. The sequence continues at coordinate 2,578 of JANJTU010000334.1, forward strand.
CGCGCCGAGGGCATGATCCGCTTCGACGACGCCGTGCAGGGGCCGCAGCGGGAAGACCTGGCGCAGGAATCGGGCGACTACGTCGTGCTGCGCGCCGACGGCCTCTTCGCCTATCAGCTCGCGGTGGTGGTCGACGACGCCGAAGCCGGCGTCACCCAGGTGGTGCGCGGCGCCGACCTGCTCGACTCCACCGCGCGCCAGATCCATCTGCAGCAGTTGCTCGGCCTGCCGCAGCCGTCCTACACCCATCTGCCGGTCGCCACCAATGCCGCGGGCGAGAAGCTGTCGAAGCAGACGCTTGCGCGCGCGGTCGACGCTGCCCCGCCCGCCGCCGCGCTGGTGGCGGCGCTGCGCTTTCTCGGCCAGGCGCCGCCCACCGCGCTGGCGCTGGCGCCCGTGGCGGAGGTGTGGCGCTGGGCGCACGCTCACTGGCGGCTTGCCGCCGTGCCGCACCGCCGCCAGGCGGTGGCGGACGAACTCTCCTGAGGCTCCCATGCACGACCAACGCATCACCACCGACAGCCCCGAAGACCTGCGCCGCCTGCTGCAGGGCACGCGCAGGATCGCGGTGGTCGGCCTGTCGGCCCGACCCGCGCGCCCCAGCAACGAGGTCGCGCGCTACCTGCGCACCGCCGGCTACGCGATCGTCCCGGTAAACCCGGCCTACGACGAGGTGCTGGGCGAGAAGTGCTACCCCAGCCTGCGCGACGTGCCGGGCCGGATCGACATGGTCGATGTCTTTCGCCGCGCCGACGAGGTGATGGCGGTGGTGGATGACGCGATCGCCATCGGCGCGGGCTGCGTGTGGATGCAGCTCGGCGTGATCGCCCCCGAGGCGGCGCAGAAGGCGGCGGCGGCCGGCCTGCCGGTGGTGATGGACCGCTGCACCAAGATCGAGCACGCGCGCCTGATCGGGCGCTGAAGCACCGCCCGCCGCGGCGCGCCCTAGTGCCGGCCGCGAAAGCCCGCGATGCCGATCGCCAGCCGCACCGCCTGATAGGACAACCAGCTCAGGGCGCGCTGCAGCAGCGAGAGCCGGTCCCAGTCGGACGCCCGCAGTTCGTGCGCGCCGGTGCGCATCGCCGCCTCCAGGCTGGCGCGCAGCCGGGCCGCAAAGCCGGCGTCGGCGACGACGACGTTGGCTTCGCGCGCCAGCAGCAGGCTGAAGACGTCGATGTTGCTGGAGCCCACCGTGGCCCAGTGCCCGTCCACCACCGCCACCTTCGCGTGCAGATGGCTGCGGTGATACTCGAACAGGCGGATGCCGCGCTGCAGGAAGAAGGGATAGAGCGCGCGCGTGGCGTGGCGCTGCAGCGGGTGGTCGGCGACGCCCTGCAGCAGCAGGGTCACCTGCACACCGCGCGCCGCGGCCTCGACCAGCGCCTGACGGAAGCGCCGGCCGGGAAAGAAGTAGGCGTTGGCGATCAGCACCTCGTGGCGGGCGTCCGCGATCGCCGCCAGATAGGCGTCCTCGATGGCGTGGCGAAAGCGCAGGTTGTCGCGCAGCACGAAGGCGGCGCGCAGTTCGCCGGCGGGGGCGGTCTGCGGCGGGGCGAGCAGCGGGTGATGGTCGCGGCGGCGGAAGCTGGCCCAGCCCACGAGCCGCCACAGCCGCTGCGCCGACACCACGATCGGCTCGAGCAGCGGCCCCTGCACCTGCACGGCGTAGTCGTAGCGCGGATGGGGCAAGGTGCCGGGCTCGAAGTCGTCGATGATGTTGATGCCGCCGACGAAGGCCGCGCGCCCATCGACGACGACCAGCTTGCGATGCAGCCGGCGCAGGCGGTGACGCCGCAGCGACAGCTGGCGCAGCTCACGCCGATAGATCAGCACCTCCACGCCCGCCGCGGTGAGCTCGGGCATCAGGCTGCGCACGAAGCTGCGCCCGCCGAAGCCGTCCACCATCACGCGCACGGCCACCCCGCGCATTGCCGCCCGCCGCAGCGCGGCGGCGATGCGCTGGCCGATGCGGTCAGGCTCGAAGATGTAGCTCTGCAGGAAGATCTCGCGCTCGGCGCCGTCGATCGCCGCTTCCAGCGCGGGGAAGTATTGCGCGCCGTTCTCCAGCAGTGCCACCGCGTTGCCGGGCAGAAAGTGCGTCAAGCCACGGGCTCCAGGTCCGCGGTCAGCGCGGCGTGGTCGGAGATCTGCGCCCACGGCGCGCCATAGTGCACCTGCGCCTGCCTGACGCGGAAGCCGCGCACGTAGATGCGGTCGAGGCGGAACACCGGCAGCGTGCTCGGGTAGCTGCGCGCCGGGCGGCCGCTGCCGAAAGCCTCGGTGAGACCGAGGCGGCGACCGAGGATGTCATCGGCGCGGTTGCGCCAGTCGTTGAAGTCGCCGGCGATGATCAGCGGCGTGTCGCCCGGCGCCAGGCGCTCCATGCGCTCGGCGAGCGCTTCCATCTGCCGCCGCCGGCTGCCGCCGATCAGGCCCAGGTGCACGCAGACACAATGTACCGGGGCCGAAAAACCCGGCAGCTCGACCTCGCAATGGAGCAGGCCGCGGCGCTCGAAGCGGTGGTCGGAGACGTCCTGGTTCTCGGTGCTGAGGATCGCGTGCCGGCTCAGGATGGCGTTGCCGTGGTGGCCGTGGTCGTACACCGCGTTGCCGCCGTAGGCCGTCTGGTGCCAGATGTCCTCGGCGAGGAACTCGTGCTGCGGCCGCTGCGGCCAGTCGGCGTGGCGCGCCGGATGCCCGAGGTGCAGGCCCTGCACCTCCTGCAGGAAGACGAGGTCCACGTCCAGGCTGCGCAGGCGCTCGCGCAGCTCATGCACCACCATGCGGCGGTTGAACTGCGAGAAGCCCTTGTGGATGTTGTAGGAGCAGACGCGCAGCACCATGGACGCGACGGCGACGGAAGCGCTTCAGGACACCGCGAGCATGCGGTCGAGCGCGATGCGCGCCAGCTCGGCCTCGTGCGCCGGCACCTTGATCTGGTTCACCACCTTGCCCTCGGCGAGGTTCTCCAGGGTCCAGGCCAGATGCTGGGGGTCGATGCGCTGCATCGTCGAGCACATGCACACCGTCGGCGCCATGAACTGCACCGACTTGTGGTGCGGCTTCATCTCCTCGGCCAGGCGGCTGACGAGGTTGAGTTCGGTGCCCACCAGCCAGTGCGTGCCGGCGGGCGCGGCGCTGATGGTGTTGATGATGTACTCGGTGGAGCCGACGTAGTCGGAGTTCTGGCACACCTCGAGGCTGCTCTCGGGGTGCGAGATGACGAAGCCGTCCGGATGCTGCTTGCGCCAGCGCTCGATGTGGCCGGGCTGGAACATCTGATGCACCGAGCAGTGCCCCTTCCACAGCAGGATCTTGGCGTTGCGGATCTGCTCGGCGGTGAGGCCGCCGTACTCGAGATCCGGGTCCCACACCACCATCTGCTCGAGCGGGATGCCCTTCTTGTAGCCGGTCCAGCGCCCGAGGTGCTGATCGGGGAAGAACAGCACCTTGTCGCGCCTGGAGAAGGCCCAGTCGAGGATCGTCGGCGCGTTGGTCGACGTGCACACGATGCCGCCGTGCTCGCCGCAGAAGGCCTTCAGGTCGGCGGCGGAGTTGATGTAGGTGACCGGGGTGATCAGCTCGTCCGGTTTCCCCAGCACTTCGGCCAGTTCGCGCCAGCAGCGCTCGACCTTGGCCAGGTTCGCCATGTCGGCCATCGAACAGCCGGCGGCGAGGTCGGGCAGGATCGCGATCTGGCTCGGCCGGGACAGGATGTCGGCCACTTCCGCCATGAAATGCACGCCGCAGAAGACGATGTAGTCGGCGTCGGTCTGCGAGGCGAGGCGGGCGAGCTTGAGCGAATCGCCGGTGAGATCCGCATGCTGGTAGACGTCGGCGCGCTGGTAGTGGTGGCACAACAGCACCGCCTTGTCGCCGAGGCGGGCGCGGGCGGCGCGAATGCGCTCCTGGGCCTCGTTGTCGGCCAGCGCATTGAAACGGTCGAAGCTGATGTTGGCTACTTGCATGATGCGGATCCGGTTCCTTCAGGGGGGTGCAGTCGTCCAGAAACGTGTCGGACCCTGCCGCACGGCCGGGCGTTCCGGCTGCACGGCAGAGCCTCAAAAGGGAAATGCGGGCTCAGAGCCTGTCCATGAATCTGCGGCGCGGGTCGCGCGCGGCGTTGCGCGCCCGCCCCTGCTCGCGAGGGATTCTTCACAGGTGCTCAGCCCTGCTGCCAGGGCAGACCGGCGTGGCGCCAGCCACCGATATGGTTGCGCTGGCCCTTGGCGTCGCGGTCGCCCTCGAAGCCTTCGAGCACGTTGTAGCAGTTGCTGTAGCCGGCCGCGCAGGCGGCCCGCGCCGCGGCATCCGAGCGTGCGCCCGAGCGGCACAGGAACAGCACCAGCGCCTCGTGATCGACCTGGTGCTTCAACTGGGCGGCAAAGTTCGGGTTGGGCTGCATCGCGGGATACGACAGCCATTCGATCTCGACCGCGCCGGGCACCCGCCCCACCCAGTCGAGCTCGGCACGGGTCCGCACGTCGACCAGCCGCGCACCGGGCGCATGCTGCAGCACCTGCCAGGCCTCGGCCGGCGTCAGGGCCCCCTGGTAGGAAAGATCGAGGTCGATGGCGCGCTGTCGGGCGAGCGCCAGCAGGTCGGACAAGGTTCCCATGCGAACATCCGTCTAGAATCACGTTTGGTCAAAGTATAGCGCGTCCGCAGCGCCCCCCTCCATGAACGCAGCCGGCTTTCCTCCCCCCGTCGATGAGGTGCCGCCCCGGCCTGCCGCCCCCCGCCCCACCCGGCCGGACGACGCCGAACGCAGCCGCGGCATCCAGCGCGCCACCATGGTCGCGCTCGCCATCAATGCGGTGCTTGCCGCGAGCCAGGTGGTGATCGGCCTCTTCGCCAATGCCTTCAGCCTGGTGGCCGACGCCACGCACACGCTGTCCGACCTGCTCACCGACATGCTGGTGCTGATCGCCGGCCGGCGCAGCGCCGATCCGGCCGACACCAACCACCCCTACGGCCACGGCCGCATCGAGACCGCCACCACGCTGCTGCTGGGGGCCGTGCTCGCCGCCGTCGGCATCGGCTTTCTCTGGACTTCCGGCCTGCGTCTGCAGCACATGGACGCGCAGCCCGCCCTCCACCCGGCCGCGCTGGCAATGGCCGTGTTCACGCTGGCGGCAAAGGAGGGCCTGTTTCACTTCACGCTGGCGGCCGGGCGTCGGCTGAAGGCACCGATGCTCGAAGCCAACGCCTGGCACGCGCGCTCGGACGCCGCCTCGTCGCTGGTGGTCGCCGCCGGCATCGGCGGCAGCCTCGCGGGCTACCCCTTCCTCGAGCCGCTAGCCGCCGCGCTAGTCGGCTTCCAGATCCTGCAAATGGGCGTGCGCCTGGGCTGGAAGGCGGTGCGCGAGCTGATCGATACCGGGCTTTCCGAAGCCGACCTCGCGCGCCTGCGCCGCACGATCCTCGACACGCCCGGCGTGATCGGCCTGCACGACATGCGCACCCGACGCATGGCCGATCGCGTGCTGTGCGACGCACACGTGCAGGTGGAACCGCGGCTCACGGTCTCCGAAGGTCATCGCGTGTCGGATGCGGTGTATCTGCGCGTGCGCGCGGCGCACCCGGAAGTGCAGGACGTGCTGGTCCACATCGACCCCGAGGACGACCGCGTGCTGCAGGCCGTACCGCCCGGCCCGCTGCCCGAGCGCAGCGAGATCGTCGCCACCGTGCGCGAAGTCCTCGGCCCGCAGGGTCCGTCGCCGCAACGGATACAGATTCACTACCTGGGCCACCGGGTCGATGTCGAGATCATGCTCCCGGCCTCGACCCCGGCGGAAACCCTGGACCGCCTGAGCGAACGTACCGAGGCCTGGCTCGCCACCCATCCCCGCTACCGGTCGATGTCCTTTTTTGTGCAGATAGCACCATGAAGGTGCATGAATGACGGAGTACGCACCTTTTTGGTGCCTTCACACCCATAACAGTGCACCGCTTTTGCACAAGCCCCTTGTGGCACAATGCTTCGTGGCTCCGCAACGCGATGGCACGGATAGTGCTTCAGTTAACCGACCGGATTCCGGCGCATCGGCTGACCGTCCGCTGCCCAAGCTGCTCAACGTAATCAACGCCTCATGTCACCAGGAGTGAAAATGACCGTGAACGCCCAAGACGTCATGAAGATGATCCAGGAGAACGAAGTCCGCTTCGTCGACCTGCGCTTTACCGATACCCGCGGCAAGGAACAGCACGTGGGCCTGCCCGTTTCCGCCTTCGAAGAAGATCACTTCGAACACGGCCACCCGTTCGACGGCTCGTCGATCGCCGGCTGGAAGGGCATCCAGGCCTCCGACATGATCCTGTTGCCGGAGCCGAGCTCGGCCTACATCGATCCGTTCTTCGACGAAACCACGCTCGTCCTGACCTGCGACGTCATCGAGCCGTCCGACGGCAAGGGCTATGACCGCGACCCGCGCTCGATCGCCAAGCGCGCCGAGGCCTACCTGAAGAGCACCGGCATCGGCGACACCGCCTACTTCGGCCCGGAGCCCGAGTTCTTCATCTTCGACGCGGTCGAATGGTCGGTCGACATGTCCGGCGTCTACAGCAAGATCATCTCCGAAGAGGCCGCCTGGTCCACCGCCGACAAGTTCGAAGGCGGCAACACCGGCCACCG
>JANJTU010000043.1 GCA_024710965.1 Thauera sp.
CCGCCGAGCACGATCGCCAGCACCATCAGGCCGACGTTGTGCAGCCCCGGCATGAAGAAGGTCACGACGGTGGCGCCGACCATGGCGAAGCCCGCCCAGACGATGCCGCGGCGCGCGGTCACCGGCGAGCTCATCGCCTTCAGGCCGAGGATGAACACCACCGCGACGATGAAGTACGCCATGCTCACGAACCAGTTCGAAGTCATTGCGCACCCCCTTCCTTGCGGCTGCCGCCGGCCTTGAACATGCCCAGCATGCGTTCGGTGACGATGTAGCCGCCGGCCGCATTGGCCGCGCCGAGGAACACGGCGAAGAAGCCGATCGCCAGCTGCACCGGCTCTTCCGGGTCGGCGTGGCCGAGCGCGACCATCGCCCCGATCAGCACCACACCGTGCACGAAGTTCGAGCCCGACATCAGCGGCGTGTGCAGGATCACCGGCACGCGCGAGATCACCTCGTACCCGGTGAACGCGGCCAGCATGAAGATGTACAACGCGGTAAAGCCTTCCATGGCGGCGTCCTCCTCAAAGTCCCAGGGCCTGCTTCACCCCGGCGTGGCGCACTTCGCCCGCGTGGGTGAGACAGCTGCCCGCGATCACCTCGTCCTCCCAGTCGAGCGCAAGCGCGCCGTCGCGGATGAAGGGCGAGATGAAGTTGAACAGGTTCTTGGCATACATCTCGGAGGCATGCACCGGCATGCGGCTCGGGATGTGGGTGGGGCCGATGACGAGCACGTCGTTGATCCAGGTCTTCTCGCCCGCCACCGTGCCCTCGACGTTGCCGCCGCTCTCGGCCGCCATGTCGACGACGACCGCGCCCGCCTTCATCTTCGCGATCATGTCGGCGGTGATGATCCGCGGCGCCTTCTTGCCCGGAATGGCCGCGGTGGTGATCAGCGCGTCGCACTGGGCGACAGCCTTGGCCAGGCGCTCGGCCTGCTTCGACTTCTCCTCGTCGGTGAGTTCGCGCGCATAGCCGCCCGCACCCGCCGCAGTGACGCCGGTGTCGACGAACTTGGCGCCGAGCGATTCGATCTGCTCGCGCGTCTCCGGGCGCACGTCGTAGGCCTCGACCATCGCGCCGATCCGGCGCGCGGTGGCGATCGCCTGCAGGCCGGCGACGCCGGCGCCGATCACGAGCACGCGCGCCGGGCGGATGGTGCCGGCGGCGTAGGTGAGCATGGGGAAGAACTTCGGCGAATGGTCGGCGGCGATCAGCGCACATTCGTAACCCGCCACCGCGCCCTGGCTCGAGAGCGCGTCCATGCTCTGCGCGCGCGAGATGCGCGGCAGCAGCTCGAGCGCGAAGGCGGTGAGCTGCTGCTCCTGCAACTGGCGCAGGCGCTCGGCGCTGCCCCACGGCTGCAGCAGGCCGAGCAGCACGCCACCCGGCTTCATCGCCGCCAGCGTGTCGGCCGCCGGCGGCTGCACGCAGAACACGACGTCGGCCTGGGCGCAGATCTCCGCCGCGCTGTCGGCCAGCGTCACGCCGGCAAAATCGTCATCGCGGAAATGCGCCGGCACGCCGGCGCCTTTCTGCAACACCACCTGGGCGCCGAGGCCCTGGTATCTCTTGACCACATCCGGGACGACGGACAGGCGTCGCTCGCCGGGGGTGGTCTCCGCTAGCACTCCAATGACAAGAGGCATGGGCAGTCTCTCCCTGTTGATCGGTTGATGAAACCGGGTTCGTCTCAAAAGGCGCGCCGGTGCCGTAATCGTTGTTGTATCTCCCTGCCCCGCACCCGACGGGTGCATGACCGACGCAAGATCGATAATACCGGCAATCGTGCAGCGCGCAACAACGCCGTTGGGCTTGAGCGCGCGGCACTGGGCCGCGCCCGGCGTCAGCGCGGGGAGCGGGCGGCCGGTGGCGGCGGGACGAGCTTGACGATGGCGAGCGAGATGTTGTCACCGGTGCCGCGGGCACGCCGGCGCGCCGTATCGACGAGGCGCTCGGCGGCGGCGCGGGCCGGCAACTGGTGGACCGTGGCGCCGAGTTCGGCGTCGGTGAAATAGCCCCACAGTCCGTCCGAGCACAGCAGGAAGCTGTCGCCCGCCAGCGGCGCCTCGGCCTTGCCGTACTCGATGCGCGGCGGATGATCGGCACCGAGGCAGGACAGCAGCACGTTGCGCTGCGGATGGCGCAGCATGCCCGCCTCGTCGAGATAGCCCTTGCGCCCGAGTTCGCCGACCAGCGAGTGGTCGGCGGAGCGCGCCACCCGCTCGGGGCCGCGGAAGTGATACAGGCGCGAGTCGCCGCAGTGCGCCCAGTACGCGCGCCCCGCGCTGAGCAGGAAGACTACCGCCGTGCTGTGCGGATCCTGTTCGCTGGTGAAGCGGGTCAGGCGGATGACGACGTGCGCCTCGTCGATGACGCTGCCCAGCAGTTGCTCGGGGGTCTCGTCGATCGGGGCATAGGCTTCGAAGTTCTGCTTCGCACGCAGCACCACCTGCTCGGCCGCGAGCGCGCCGCCGCTGTGCCCGCCCATGCCGTCGGCAAGCACCGCGAGCAGCATGCCGCGCCGCCGCGGATGGCCGAACAGCGCGACGCGGTCCTGCTGTTCGGCGCGATCGCCGACATGCTGGGCAATGCAGGTTTCGGCGGCAAACGACATGACGGGGAGGCCTGGCGCGGAAGTCAGCCCATCTTATCAAGCACCTGGCCGGCACAGCACAGCGCCAGCGGCCGGCTGTGCGCGACCATGAGGGCGGGCGTGACCTGTGTCACGCCCCGGCCCGAGCGATCACAGCCCGGACCGGTGTCGCCTTACGCAGGCTTCATCGCGGGCAGCCCGCACGACCGCCCGGCGTCCGCCGGGCGGCCTTCCTCAAAGGGGCCATCGCCGCCCGGCCGCAGCAGGCCGGCGGCGGCTCGCCCGCTCAGGACGAGACGCCGCTCAGGCGCGCATCGATCAGCTCGATCCAGTGCCGCACCG
>JANJTU010000071.1 GCA_024710965.1 Thauera sp.
CCCGCTGCGCTGGCCGCGGGCGAGGTCGACCTGGGTGAGGTCGCCGGTGACCACCGCCTTGGCGCCGAAGCCGATGCGGGTGAGGAACATCTTCATCTGCTCGGGCGTGGTGTTCTGCGCCTCGTCGAGGATGATGAAGGCATTATTGAGGGTGCGCCCGCGCATGAAGGCGAGCGGCGCGATCTCGATGCTGCCGCGCTCGAACAGCTTGCCCACGCGGTCGAAGCCCATCAGGTCGTAGAGCGCGTCGTAGAGCGGGCGCAGGTAGGGGTCGACCTTCTGCGCCAGGTCGCCGGGCAGGAAGCCCAGGCGCTCGCCCGCCTCCACCGCCGGGCGGGTGAGGATGATGCGCTCGACCAGGTCGCGCTCGAAGGCATCGACCGCGCTCGCCACCGCGAGGTAGGTCTTGCCGGTTCCGGCCGGGCCGATGCCGAAGGTGATGTCGAACTCCTGGATGTTGCGCAGGTAATCGACCTGGCGCGGCGTGCGCCCGTGCAGCTCGGTGCGGCGGGTGAGCAGCACCGGCGCCGGCTCGGCCGCCTCGCCGACGCCGCGGCTGGCGATCTCGATGAGACCGAGCTGGACATCGTCGCGCGACAGCTCGGCGTCGGCACGCTCGTAGAAGTGCTTCAGCGCCATCTCGCCGCGCAGCACCTGGGCCGGGTGGCCATGCAGGGTGAAATGCTCGCCGCGGCGGCTGACCGTGATGTCGAAGGCGTTCTCGATCTGGCGCAGGTTCTCGTCGAGCACGCCGCACAGCTTGGCGAGCCGGGGGTTGTCCACCGGCTCGAAGAAGACTTCCAGGGTTTTCGCCATTCAGGATTCCCGCGTCAGGATCTCGCCGCGCAGGCTGTGCGGCAGCGCGGCGGTGATGCGCACGTCGACGAACTGGCCGACGAGGCGGTCGCGGTGCGGCGAAGGCGCGGCGAAGTTCACCACGCGGTTGTTGTCGCTGCGGCCGGCGAGCTCCTCGGCGTTCTTCTTCGCCGCGCCCTCGACCAGGATGCGCTGCACCGAGCCGACCATGGCCTGGCTCACCGCCTGGTGCTGCTCATCGATGCGTTTTTGCAGGCGGGCGAGCCAGGCGAGCTTGGTGTCCTGCGCCACCGGATCTTCCAGGTCGGCCGCCGGCGTGCCGGGGCGCGCGCTGTAGACGAAGCTGAAGGAGCCGTCGAAGCCGACCTCGTCGATCAGCTTCATCGTCTTGTCGAAGTCGTCCTCGGTTTCGCCCGGGAAGCCGACGATGAAATCCGAGGTCAGCGACAGGTCGGGCCGCGCCGCACGCAGCTTGCGCACGATGGACTTGAACTCCAGCACCGAGTAGCCGCGCTTCATCGCCGCGAGGATGCGGTCCGAGCCCGACTGCACCGGCAGGTGCAGCTGCGACACCAGCTTCGGCAGCTTCGCGTAGGCGTCGATCAGGCGCTGCGTCATCTCGCGCGGATGCGAGGTGGTGTAGCGGATGCGCTCGATGCCGGGGATCGCGGCCACGCATTCGAGCAGGAAGGCGAAGTCGCCCTCCTCGCCGCTCGCGCGCACCAGCTCGCCGCGCCAGGCATTGACGTTCTGCCCGAGCAGGGTCACTTCCTTCACGCCCTGCCCCGCCAGCCCGGCCACTTCGGCGAGGATGTCGTCGAGCGGGCGCGACACCTCCTCGCCGCGGGTATAGGGCACGACGCAGAAGGTGCAGTACTTGGAGCAGCCTTCCATGATCGACACGAAGGCGCTCGCGCCCTCGATGCGTGCCGGCGGCAGGTTGTCGAACTTTTCGATTTCGGGGAAGGAGATGTCCACCTGCGAGCGCCCGGTCTGCTTGCGCGCCTCGATCAGCGTCGGCAGCCGGTGCAGGGTCTGCGGCCCGAACACTACGTCCACATAAGGCGCGCGCTTGACGATCGCCTCGCCCTCCTGGCTGGCGACGCAGCCACCGACGCCGATGATGAGGCCCGGCTTCTGCTGCTTCAGCAGGCGCGCCCGGCCGAGGTCGTGGAACACCCGCTCCTGCGCCTTCTCGCGCACCGAACAGGTGTTGAACAGGATCACGTCGGCCTCTTCCGGGTTGTCGGTCTTGACGAGGCCTTCGCTGGCACCGAGCACGTCCGCCATCTTGTCGGAGTCGTACTCGTTCATCTGGCACCCGAAGGTGCGGATGTAGAGTTTCTTCATGAGGAAATAGTGGTCACTGCCAGGGGGTTACGGCGTGGGCTCAGGCGCTGCCGCCTCTGCCGGGGTGAGGAGCCACACCCGATGCACCTGGCCGTTGTTGTCGAACTTGACGCGCACCTTGTATTCGCCGCGGAGGTGTGACGGCAGCACGATGCGGTTCGAGCGGTCGCGGATCTGCGCGCCCGGGCTGAGCAAGGCGGCAGCCTCGCCCACCTGCACCCGGCCGCTAGCCGAGAAGCCCATCGTCGCCTTCTTCGCGTCCGCCGGAAAAGCCCGCAAGGACGCCGCATGCGCACCCCCCGCCACGGCACCGAGCAGGGCAAACGCCAGAACGAGGGCAGGGAGAGGGCGCAAAGGACGGCCGGAAAACCGGTGCGGGACATGAACAGGCGACGAATGATCCTCGATCACCCCTCCCCTGTCAATGCAAAAGCCTTATAAATCAAGCGCTCGAAAGCCACACAGCGACCACGGACGGCCCCTGCATGCCAAGCGGCGAAATCCATTGAGTGCGCTTATCCCTGTTGACGCCCACGCACCAAAGCCGCTATATTCGCGCGCTCTGTTGGTGATGTAGCTCAGACGGTTAGAGCGACGGATTCATAACCCGTAGGTCGGCAGTTCGATTCTGCCCATCACCACCAAAATTCCGGAACCCGCTGATTCGTCAGCGGGTTTCTTTTTTTCAGCCCTGCTGCGTAACGATCGCGGCAAGCCTGGGTCCGGCACCGGACGCCGCCACAAGCCCCGCCTTGGCCCTCCGACTCACGGCCGCCGATCAGTTCGGCCCGCCGGCATCGCGCCCGCTTTCACCGGCCGCCTCCATCGTGAACACCGTCAGCACGCCGGTGTAGCCATAGAGGCGGTCGCGCGCGATCTCGCCGCCGGCGAAGAAGCCGACCAGCGGCAGTTCGCCGAGCACCTCGCGGATCGCGCGCAACTCGGCGGCGGGCGCGCCGAAGTGAGCGCCGCCGCGGCCGACGCAGCTGGCGTAGAGCGCACCGGCGATGCGCTGCCCGTAGCGGCCGACGTCGTCGCGGATCTCGGTCGCGATGCGCTGCAGGTCGGCCATCGCCGCCTGCGGGTCGCGCCGGCTGAAGGCGAGCTGGGTGCCGACCTCGACCGCGTCGGCGATCGCCAGCACCCGGCTGCGCGGGTCCATACCGACGATGTGGCGCACCACCGTGTCCGGCCCGAAACGGCCAGCCACGGCCGTCTGGTCGGCCAAGCGGCTCAGGCCGACGAGGGTCGTCCCCAGCGCCTGCGCCATCTCCTCCACCGGGCGGTCGTTCGCCAGGCCGAGGTCCTGCAGCGCGCAGGCGAGCGCCGGCTGGCCGTCGAGGGTGATGACGAGATTGCTGTCGGCGCGCGAGATCCGGCGCTGCGGCCCGATCGGCCTGCAGCCCTGCGTCACCCGCGACACGACGCCGACATCCTCGGCAAAGGCCACGCCCGACAGCCCGCCTTCGAGCACCGCATCGGCGATCTGCAGCGCGCGCGAGCGCGACGAGGACAGGCCGCCGAACAGGTAGCCGGTCGCCGTCCGCGCAGCCAGCTCGGGCAACAGCTCCTGCAGGTCGGGCGTGCTGCCGTCGGCGTGCACGAGCGCGGTGTGCGGGACGAATCCGCCTTCGCCCGGGTGCAGCGGCTGCCGCCCGGAGAACAGGCGAAAGCTGCTGCGCGGCAGCGGCGCCAGCATCAGCGCCAGCGCCGGCTCGTCGAAATACTCGACGCCGCTGGCGGCGATCCCCATGCCGACCGTGCCGACCCAGCTCGTGCCCGGCAGGCGGTGCTGCAGCTCGGCGAGGATGGCCTCCGCGGCATCGGCGTAGTGATCGGTGAAATAGCACCAGCCGAGCGGAAACTCGACCACTTCGCCAGCCGCCCTGGCGACAGCCTGGCGCTCGCGCTGCAGCACGTCGACGCAGCGCTCGAGTGCGCTGCGCCAGGCCGGGCTTGCCGCGTGCGCGGCGAGAAAGGGAAAGCGGAGCATGATGGACGGCCCCCTGCAGGAATCCGGACCTTCATTCGACCACGGCGGACGCGACGCGTTTAGCGCGCGTGCCGCGATCGCCCCAGCATAGCGCAATGGCGCCGCACGAATAGCCCGATGACAGGCCCCGGCCGCCTGCCCTCATCTGCCACAAAATTGGGCAGGCGCCGCAAACCCTGCGGCGGCACAGCCCCCGCGGACTTATCCACAGCACGGCTCACAAGCCTGTCCCCATCGCCTGGGGACAAATCGCACGGGCGACATCGGCCACGCTAAGCTTGCACCCTGGACCACCGTCTGGAGCGACACCGATGAACGAGGATACCCCGCGCCAGGCCGTTCATTTCATCGTCCGCGGCCGCTTTCAGGGCGTCGGCTACCGCATGCACGTGCGCGCCGGCGCGCTCAGCAGCGGCATCGCGGGCTGGATCCGTAACCTGCCCGCGGGCGCGATGGAGGTCCGCGCCGAGGGCACGGCCGCCCAGCTCGAGCGCTTTCGCACCGTGCTCGATGACGCCACCGGCTACGGGCGCGTCGCCGCGGTGGAGGCGATGCCGGTGGCCTGCGAGGGGCTGGCCGGCTTCGAGATCCGGCCCTGAGCGCGCGCGGGGACGGCAGCAGCGCCTGCCGCCGGCGGCGGGATCAGCGCGTCCCCGGGCGAGCCGGCGTCTCATCAACGACGAACAGTCGCCGCAACAGCGCCTGGCGCTCGGCGAGCCGCAGCTCGGCCGGGGCGAGCACCTGTTCGGCAAGCACCCGCAGCAGTTCGTCGCGGTCGGCGTAACGGACCGGCGCCAGTACCCAGGGATACTCGAGAAGGTCCGCGAACATGCCGTAGGATTGGGCACCGCGGCGCAGCAGCGGGACGAAGGGAATCTTGAAGTGGGGCACGGTTGCGTACAGTTCCTGCGGCACGCTCGGCCCGCTCAGTTCGGCGACGACGAAGCGCGACAACCCGGCCAGCGTCTTCACGGTCTCGGTGTAGTTGCGGCTGTCGGGGCGGGCGAAGTCGAAGATCACCGGCATGTAGCCCGCCGTGCGCAGACCCTCCCCCAGCGCCCGCAGCAGCTCCAGTCCACCGTGGTCGAAGCGCCCGAGCAGCAGGACCGCGCTGCGCGCCACGGCATTGACGACGTTGCGCAGCTTGTCGTGGCTCAGCAGCAGGTGGATCAGCTGGCCGAGCTCGATGTCGTCGACCGTGACCCGCGCCTCCTCCGGGCGGGTGAGCACCAGCCCCTGCTGCTCGGTCGCGACATCGAGCACCAGGTCCCAGGCACCGATGCCGTACACCTGGCAGCCACCGAGGCGCGCGCCGGCCAGGTTGACGCGGATCAGCGAGGCGTAGGACAGATCCGCCCCGCGCAGGTCCGCGCCCGCGAGCTCGGCATCGACGATGCGGGCGCGGCTCAACACGGCCGCCCGCAGGTCGGCGCCACCGAGTCGCACTTCGACCAGCCGCGCATCGAGCAGGCTTGCCTCGCGCAGGTCGGCTCCGGAGAGGTCCGCCAACGACAGCACCTGCCCGACCAGGTTCGCGCGTGCGAGCCGGGCCCGCGACAGATCCGCGGCGAAGCAATCGACGCGGCGCAGGTCGGCGCCCGAGAGATCGGGCACCAGCCCCGGATGGTCGCGCCGCCAGGCATTCCAGGCGTCGACGCCGGCGGCGAGCATGTCCACGTGGGCCTGCACTGCCATGGTCAACTCCCTGCGGGTTCGGGGGAAGGGTCAGCGGCAACCGCGTCCTCATTCTAGTCCGCCACCACGCCGGCGCACGGACCGGCCGTCCGGCTGCCGACGCAGCACCACGCCAGAATGAAAAACGGCGCCGCAGCGCCGTTCAATGCCCGAGGGTGGGGCAAGCCTTACATGCTGCGCCGGTACTGCCCGCCCACCTTGTACAGCGCCTCGGTGATCTGGCCGAGCGAGCAGTAGCGCACCGCATCGACCAGCACCTCGAACACGTTGGCGTTGTCGATCACCGCCTGCTGCAGCTTCGCCTGCCACTTCGGCGCATCCATCTTGTTGCGGGCGTGGAAGTCGGCGAGGCGCTTCAACTGGCCCTGCTTCTCTTCCTCGGTCGAACGCGCCAGCTCGATCTCCTGCTGCGCCTGGCCCTTGGGGTTGAGGAAGGTGTTGACGCCGATGATCGGGTAGGAGCCGTCGTGCTTCTTGTGCTCGTAATAGAGCGACTCCTCCTGGATCTTGCCGCGCTGGTAGCCGGTCTCCATCGCGCCGAGCACGCCGCCGCGGCTGGCGATGGCCTCGAACTCCTTCAGCACCGCCTCTTCCACCAGGTCGGTGAGCTCCTCGACGATGAAGCTGCCCTGGTTCGGGTTCTCGTTCTTCGCCAGGCCCCACTCGCGGTTGATGATGAGCTGGATCGCCATTGCGCGCCGCACCGACTCCTCGGTCGGCGTCGTGATCGCCTCGTCGTAGGCGTTGGTGTGCAGCGAGTTGCAGTTGTCGTAGATCGCGATGAGCGCCTGCAAGGTGGTACGGATGTCGTTGAAGTCCATCTCCTGCGCATGGAGCGAACGGCCCGAGGTCTGCACGTGGTACTTCAGCTTCTGGCTGCGCTCGTTCGCGCCGTACTTGTTCTTCATCGCGACGGCCCAGATACGGCGCGCGACGCGGCCGATCACCGAGTACTCGGGGTCCATGCCGTTGGAGAAGAAGAAGGACAGGTTCGGCGCGAAGTCGTCGATGTGCATGCCGCGCGCGAGGTAGGACTCGACGTAGGTGAAACCGTTCGACAGCGTAAAGGCGAGCTGCGAGATCGGGTTCGCGCCGGCTTCGGCGATGTGGTAGCCGGAGATCGATACCGAGTAGAAGTTCTGCACCTTGTGATGGACGAAGTATTCCTGGATGTCGCCCATCATCTTCAGCGCGAATTCGGTCGAGAAGATGCAGGTGTTCTGGCCCTGGTCTTCCTTCAGGATGTCGGCCTGCACGGTGCCGCGCACCGAGGACAGGGTCCATTCCTTGATCTTCTGGTACTCGTCGGCGGTCGGCTCGCGGCCGTTGTCGGCCTTGAACTTGGCGACCTGCTGGTCCAGCGCGGTGTTGAAGAAGCACGCGAGGATGATCGGCGCCGGGCCGTTGATCGTCATCGACACCGAGGTCGTCGGCGCGCACAGGTCGAAGCCGTCGTACAGCACCTTCATGTCGTCGAGCGTCGCGATCGACACGCCGGAGTTGCCGATCTTGCCGTAGATATCGGGACGCGGGTCGGGGTCGCAGCCGTACAGCGTCACCGAGTCGAACGCCGTCGACAGACGGTGCGC
>JANJTU010000142.1 GCA_024710965.1 Thauera sp.
GGGCGGGGGTCCGGGCCGGGGCGGGGGGCAGGGCGGCACGCTGAGGGGACATGGGCCACGGCATAACACCGCCCGCCCGTCACGCCCGCGCGGCGGTGCCGTACGGGCGCGCAGGCGTGCGCCCCGGGCCGCCGGCTACGCCATCGCGGCACACCGCGCGGCCGGCACCGCAGTAGGGGAAGACGACCTCGCCCGCGCACAATCGGCGACGCCAATCCTGTTCATGCTTTGCGCTTGCCGGCTTGCCGCGGCGGGCGGCCCCGCCTCAGGCCCCCGCCAGACGCTGGACCAGGTAGCCGGCGGGCACGGCGAGCAGCAGGCTGAGCGCGGTGCGCACGAACCAGACGACGACGAGGCGGCCGACCGACAGCGGGATCGCGGTCGACAGGATGCAGGGGATGGAGGCGGAGAAGAACAGGATCGAGGACACCGCCACCACCGCCGCGGCGAAGCGGGCGACGAACTCGGCCTTGGCCATCAGCAGCGGGGGCAGGAACATCTCCGCCAGGCCGGCGGCGGCGGCCTGCGACAGCGCCATCGCGTCGTCCAGGCCCCACACCGCGACGAAGGGGTAGAACAGCACGCCGAGCCACTCGAACACCGGCGTGTACTTGGCGATCAGCAGGCCGAGCAGGCCGACCGACATGATCGAGGGCAGGATGCTGATCGCCATCACCAGACCTTCGCGGAAGTTGAGCGCGATGCTCTGGCCGAGGCCGGGCGCGCGGCGCGCCACCTCCAGCCCGGTCGCCCAGGCGGTGGCGATGCGTTCGCCCTTCGCCACCGGCGCTTCGCCGTCCTCGGCGCGGTCGTCCATCGTCGCCAGCGGCGGCAGCCAGGCGGTGATCGCGGTGACGGTGAAGGTGATCAGCATCGACAGCCAGAAGTACCAGTTCCACACCGGCATCAGCTCCAGCGTGCGGGCGACGACGATCATGAAGGTCGCCGACACGGTGGAGAAGCCGGTGGCGATGATCGCCGCCTCGCGCGCCGAGTACTGCCCGGCCTGGTACACGCGGTTCGTGATCAGCAGCCCGATCGAGTAGCTGCCGACGAAGGAGGCCACCGCGTCGATCGCCGAGCGCCCCGGCGTGCGCCACAGCGGGCGCATCACCGGCTGCATGAAGACGCCGATGAACTCGAGCAGGCCGTAGCCGATCAGGAAGGCGAGGAAGACCGCGCCGATCGGCACGATCAGCCCGACCGGGATGACGAGCTTGTTGTACAGGAAGGGCAGCATGTCCGGCGCGTGGAGGAAGGCCGGCCCCCAGCCGGTGACCGCCATCAGCGCCGCGGCCACGCCGGCGAGCTTGAGCACGGTGAACACGCGCTCGGTGCGGTTGCGCCGCCAGTGCCCGCGCACGAGCGGGTAGAGCGCGCCGGCGACGACCAGGCCGAGGGCGTACCAGGCGCTGCCGGCGCCCATCAGCGTGCGCGCGGCGCCGACCAGGTGGTCGAGCACGATCGTGGTCTTGCCGTCGAAGGTCAGCGGCACGAAGAAGATCACGATGCCGATCAGGCTCGGGATCAGCAGTTTCAGGATCGCCGTCATGTCGCGGCTCATGGGTGGGCTGACGGGTGGGCTGACGCGTGGATTCAGTTGCGGATCTTGTACCTGATTCTGGAACGACATGGCGCGGTCTCCTCGGAGCAAGGGCATTGACGGTGGTGCTCTTATTTGTATATACATTAACACACAGAATCTCCTTATCAAGATCTTTTGTATATACATCACAAGCCCGTGACGCAGCTGATGCCGCGGATGCTATGGTTCCGCTCTCCGCGCCTGCACCGACGCGGAAGGCGGCCTCGCCCCGCCCGCTCGCCGCCGCTTCACATCCCCTTTCCCAAGCGCCCAATCAGCCATTCGCCGCGCCCTCGCCGCCATCGAGCAAGTCCATGCCGCCCCCGAACGCTTCCGCCCTTCCCGCCTCCTGGACCCCGGTCTGGCTGCTCGCGCTGTCGCAGGCGCTGTTCTTCGTCGCGCTGTCGATCGTGTTCACCGTCAGCGGGCTGGCCGGCGCCTGGCTGGCACCGACACCGGCGCTGGCGACGCTGCCGCTCGCGCTCACCGGCGTGCTCACCGCCTGCAGCGCCTTCCTCGCGGTGAAGGGTTTCGCCCGCTTCGGCCGGCGGCCGGTGTTCATCGGCGGCGCGCTCGGCGGCGTCGCCGGCGCGGCGCTGGCGGTGGTGGCGATCCAGGCCGGCAGCTTCCTCGGCTTCTGCCTCGCCACCGGGCTGATGGGGCTGTTCCAGGGCGTGGCGCAGTATTACCGCCTCGCCGCGGCCGAGGTCGCCCCGACCGAGGCCGACCGGCCGCGCGCGCTCGCGCGCGTGATGCTGGGCGGGCTCGCCGCCGCCTGCCTCGGCCCGCATCTGGGCGCGCTGGCGAAGGATCTGCTGACGGTGCCCTTCGCCGGCTCCTACGCGCTGTCGGCGGCGGTGTCGGTGCTGGCGGTGCTGGTGCTGCTGGCCTGGCGCGAACCGGCCGCGGCACGCATGCCGCCGCTGTCGCCCTGGGCGCCGGCGCTGCGCGAGTTCGCCGCCAGCCCGGCGCTGCGCCGCGCGCTCGCCTTCTGCGTGGCGGCCTTCGGCATGATGGTGCTGACGATGAACGCCGCGCCGCTGGCGATCGTCGGCTGCGGCCTGCCGGTGGGCGTGGCGGCGAGCGTCGTGCAGTGGCACCTGGTGGGGATGTTCGCGCCCTCCTTCTTCACCGGCAACCTGGTCGCACGCTTCGGCGCGCAGCGCGTGGCGCTGGCCGGCTGCGGCATCGCGATCGCAAGCTGCGCCGTGGCCCTCGCCGGCCAGAGCGCGGCGCTGTTCCACGCCGCGCTCACCGGCGTCGGCCTGGGCTGGAACTTCGCCTACATCGGCGGCAGCGCGCTGCTCGTCGAGGCCGCCTCGGCCGCCAACCGCGGCCGCCTGCAGAGCCTGAACGAGACCGCCACCTTCGTCATCGTCACGCTCGCCTCCTTCTTTGCCGGCGTCGCCCAGGACCGCCTGGGCTGGAACGGCGTTGCCGTCCTCGGCATCGTGCTGCTGCTGCCGGCGCTGCGGCCGCTGCTGTCGCGCCCGGCGCGCGCCGCCTGACGGCACACGCACCGCCCAGCCCACCGCACACCCGCGCCGGCCGAGCGCGCACGGGCGCGATCGAAATCGGCGCCGAACTTGATCGGCGTCATTCTTCCGCCGGCACGAGGCGTTAGCCTCGAGGCTTTCGGCACCGGGTACTCCACCCGCCCCCTGCAGAGGCTTCCATGCAAACCCGACTGAACGCCCTCCTCCCGCTGCTGCTGCTCGGCGGCCTGCTCGCCACGCCGGCCCAGGCCGAAACCCTGTCCTGCCCCGACCTCGCGAGCGCGACGCAGGTCGCCGCCTGCCCGACCGAGGACGAACTGAAATACACCTTCCTCGGCTTCTGCGGCGACAACGCCCGCCTCTACGGCCGCGACGTGCTCACCTGTGCCACGTTCGAGAACTACCGCGAGGCCAAGAACATCGCGCTGTGGGAATCGGCCGACGGCGCCTTCAGCGGCTATCTGTCGTGCAACGTCGCCCCGGACGCGATCCGCAAGGCCAGCGCAGTGCGGATGACGCGCGAGCAGAGCAAGGGCCTGACGCGGCTCGTCTGCGACTACGAGGGCGATCACCGCCTGGTGCATCGGACGAAGGCGAACTGCACGGTGGAGGCGGCCGACGGCAGCGGTCGCGCCCGCTGCGACTAAGCCCGGGGCGCCGGCGGGCGCACGCCGCCCGGCACGACAGGCGGGCTGTCGCGCCGGCGCCGCTTGCCGCGCCACGCGCCCGGCCCGAGCGGCGGCAGCCCTCGCCGCGGGTGCCGGTTCAGTCCGCGTCGCGCGGCTGCTGGCCGGTGAATGAGCCGAGGATGGCCACCACCTCGTCGCGCGGCAAGTCACGGACGATGAACACCAGCCGGCTGCGGCGGTCGTCGTAGGGCGGCTGCTCGGGCCAGGCCGGCAGGCTGGTGGGCGGATAGACGGTGTGCTGCACGCACTGCAGCACGCGCGGCAGCGGGTCGCCGGCGACGTTGAGCAGGCCCTTGATGCGCAGGATGCGCGCGCCATAGACCTGGAGCAGCAGGCCGAGCGCATCGGAGAACTCGAACCAGGGCAGCGGCGCGTCGAAGGTGAGGACGAAGCTGGCGACGCCCTCCTCGTGACGCGGCGGCGGCGCGACATCGGCGGCGCCCTTGCGCCACGCCGGGGCCGTGGTCGCCCGCCGGGCGGCCGCGCGCACCGCCTCCTCGCCGAGCCAGGCGGCCACGTCCGGCAGCTTGCCGCTGGCGTCGTAGAGGCCGCAGCCGAACATCGCCGCGGGCGCGACTTCGCCCGCCCGCACCTCGATCCGCGTCGCCCCCGGGTTGAGCGCAGCCAGGCGCGCGGCGAGCGCGGCGCGCGCCGCCGCGTCGGCGAGATCGCACTTGGTGATCAGCAGCCGGTCGGCCATCGCCACCTGGCGCACCGCCTCACGGTGGCTGGCGAGCTGGGCGAGCGCATGGGTGGCATCGACCGCGGTGATGAGGCCGTCGCAGCGGTAGCGTTCGGCGATGAAGGGCTCGGACATCAGGGTGTGGATCACCGGCGCCGGGTCGGCGAGCCCGGTGGTCTCCACCAGCACGCGGCGCAGCGGGCCGATCTCGCGCCGCAGCGCGCGCATGAACAAGCCTTTGAGCGCGCGCACGAGGTCGCCCTGCACGCTGCAGCAGATGCAGCCCGAATCGAGCACGACGAGGGTCTCGTCGACCTGCTCGACGAGGTGGTGATCGACGCCGACCTCGCCGAACTCGTTGATCAGCACCGCGCAGCCCTCCATCTGCGGCTGGCGCAGCAGGTGGTTCAGCAGCGTGGTCTTGCCTGCACCGAGAAAGCCGGTGAGCACGGTGACGGGGATGCGGCGGTCTTGCGGGGCGGCTTGGTCAGGAGTGGAGTTCATGGCAGTGCCGATGTCGGTTGAGAACCGCAGGTTTTCAGCGTGGAACGGGAGTAGAAGGAAACCGTCGCGCACGGGCGGGCGCGCATAGCCGGGCAGGCCTCAGCCCGGCGCCTGTCGGAGCGCGAGCTCGGCCCAAGCAAGAACCGCAGCCACCACCTCCTCGGCCTCGATGCGATCGAGCGCGCCCGCCCCGATCAGGCCATAGCGGGCCTCGACTGCGAAAGGATTGAACTCGTCAACCCGCTCGGCAAATGGCGGCGGCTCCACATCGTGGTCGGCAAGCACATCGAGCAGTTCGGCAAGGTCGTGCGTGCGCCGAAACGGGATCCGGCGCTTCGACAACACGGCCTTCAAGGATTTCTCGATCGCCTGCTGCGCATGGAAGCCGACGATGGCATCGGCGAGGTCGGGCAGCGCCGCCAGCGCCCGCATGGCCTTGGCATCCTCGCGGGCGGCACCCAGCAGCATCGCCGCGACCGAATCATCCATGGACGACCCTGCCTTCGCGCAATGCCCAGTACAGCGCCGAGCCGGGCTGGGCGCCCCAGCGCTCAATCTCGTCGGCCGAGTACACGAGGACATCGACCGGAAGGCGCAAAGGGCGGAGCGCGCGGCGCAGGCGCACCATTTCGCGCGCGCGATCAGCAACCTCGTCCTCGATCACGAGCAGATCGATGTCGGATTCGGCGGTCTGCTCACCGCGCGCATAGGAGCCGAACAGGACGATGCGCCGCGGATGGGCACACTCGACGAGTGCCCGGACCGCAGCCTGCACATCTTCGTGCGGGGAGATGGTGCGCCTGTTCATGGTGCAAGCTTACACTGGCGATGGAGCGACCGCCCAGGCATCGCGACCGCGGCGCCGGCAGCGGCCACCGTCGTTTCACTCCCAGCCGCCGCCGAGCGCCTTGTACAGCGCCACGCGGTTGGTGGCGTCGGCCAGCCGGGTGGCGATCAGCTCCTGCTCGGCGGCGTAGAGCGCGCGCTGGGCGTCGAGGACGCCGAGGTAGCTGTCGACGCCGCCCTTGTAGCGCGCCTCGGAGAGGCGGAAGCTCTGGGCGCTGGCCTCGACCAGCTTGCGCCGGGCGTCGAGCTGTTCGGCGATGGTGGCGCGCTCGGCGAGCGCATCGGCGACTTCGCGGAAGGCGGCCTGCACCGCCTTCTCGTACTGGGCAACGCCGATGTCGCGCTGGATTTCGGCCACGTCCAGGCTGGCCTGCAGGCGGCCAGCCTCGAAGATCGGGATGCGGATCTGCGGCACGAAGCTCCACGTCCCGGAGCCGGCGCCGAACAGGCCGTCGAGCGCGCTGCTCGCGGTGCCGGCGCTGGCGGTGAGCGTGATGCTCGGGAAGAAGGCCGCGCGCGCGGCGCCGATGCTGGCGTTGGCCGCGCGCAGCGCATGCTCGGCCTGGACGATGTCGGGGCGGCGGGTCAGCACCTGCGAGGGCAGGCCGGCGGGCAGCTCGGCGACGCCGGCGAGCACCGCCCCGAGGCCCGCCCCCGGTGCCGTGCCTGGCCCCGCGGTGGCGCCCTGACGCGGCTCCGCGGCCGGCCCGTCCGGCAACGCCGTCGGCGGCAGCGGCGAACCGGCCAGCAGCGCGAGCGCGTTCTCGTCCTGCGCCACCAGCGCGGTGAAGCGGGCGGCGTCGGCGCGCGCGCTCTGCAGCAGGGTCTCGGCCTGGCGCAGGTCGAGCGCGGACACCGCGCCGGCCTCGAAGCTGCGCCGGGTGAGCTCAAAGGACTGCTGGCGGCTGGCGAAGGTGCTGCGCGCCAGCGCCAGGCGTTCGCGGTCGGCGGCGAGCTGCAGCCAGGCGCCGGCCACTTCTGCGACCAGGCTGATCTGCGCGCTGCGGCGCGCCGCCTCGGTGCCGAGCCAGCTCTGCAGCGCCTGCTCCTCGAGGCTGCGCACGCGGCCGAAGAAGTCGAGCTCGTAGGCGGCGAAGCCGAGGCTGGCGCTGTACTGGCGGCTCACCGTGGCGCCGTCGCCGTTGCGGCTCAGGTCGGCGGGCAGGCGCTGGGCATTCTGGCCGCCGCTGGCCGCGATCGCGGGGAACAGCTCGGCGCGCTGGATGCCGTACTGGGCGCGCGCGCGCTCGATGTTGAGCGCGGCGACGCGCAGGTCGCGGTTGTGCTCGAGCGCGAGCCCGATCGCCGCGCGCAGGCGCGGGTCGGCGAAGTAGTCGCGCCAGGCGATGGCGTCGGCCGCGGGGGCGCCGGCCGCCGCGGTCGGCGTGGCGGGAAAGCTCGCCGGCACCGGCAGGCCCGGGCGCTGGTAGTCCGGGATCAGCGTGGTGCACGCGCCGAGGGTGGCGGCGGCGAGCGCGAGCACGCAGCCGCGCCGCAGCGCGCGGGCACGGCCGCTGATGGCCGCGGTGGCGGGGACGGAGTCCATGCACTGCTTCCTCATCACTTGCTCTCCTGCGCCGCCGGCAGCGCGGCAGCGGGCGCCTCCGCCGGTCGGTCGGGGAAGACGCGCTTGATCACGACGTAGAACAGCGGCACGAAGAAGATGCCGAGCACGGTGGCGGCGATGGTGCCGCCGAGCACGCCGGTGCCGATCGCGTTCTGGCGGCCGGCGCCGGCGCCGGTGGCGATGGCGAGCGGCAGCACGCCGAAGCCGCACGCGAGCGAGGTCATCAGGAGCGGGCGCAGGCGCATGCGCACCGCCTCCAGCGTCGCGGCGACGAGCTCCTTGCCCTCGGCCATCTGCGCCTTGGCGAACTCCACGATCAGGATCGCGTTCTTCGACGACAGGCCGATCGTGGCGAGCAGGCCGACCTGGAAGTAGATGTCGTTCGACAGCCCGCGCCCGGTGGCGGCGAGCAGCGCGCCGAGCACGCCGAGCGGCACCACCAGCATCACCGCGAACGGCACCGACCAGCTCTCGTACAGCGCCGCCAGGCACAGGAACACCACCAGCAGCGACAGTGCGTACAGCGCCGGCGCCTGCGAGCCGCTGCGGCGTTCCTCGTAGGAGGTGCCCGACCAGTCGTGGCCGATGCCGGGCGGCAGTTTCGCCATGATCTCCTCCACCGCCGCCATCGCCTCGCCCGAGGACAGCCCGGGCGCGGCCTGGCCGAGGATCTCCATCGACGGCTGGCCGTTGAAGCGCTCCAGGCGGGGCGAACCGTAGACCCAGTGCGCACTGGCGAAGGCCGAGAACGGCACCATCTCGCCCGCCTTGTTGCGCACGTACCACTTGCCGAGATCCTCCGGCGTCATGCGCGCCGGGGCGTCGCCCTGCAGGTAGACCTTCTTGATGCGGCCGCGGTCGAGGAAGTCGTTCACGTAGCTGCCGCCCCAGGCGGTCGACAGCGTGTCGTTGATGTCGGCGATGCTGAGGCCGAGCGCGCCGGCCTTGGCGTGGTCGATGTCGAGCTTCAGTTCGGCCATGTCCTCCTGCCCGTTCGGGCGCACGCCGACCAGGCGCTTGTCCTGCGCGGCCATGCCGAGGAACTGGTTGCGGGCGGCGAGCAGGGCATCGTGGCCGAGGCCGGAACGGTCCTGCAGCTGGACGGTGAAGCCGCCCGAGGTGCCGAGCTCGATCACCGCCGGCGGCACGAAGGCGAACACCATCGCCTCGCGGATCTGCGCGAACGCCGCCATCGCCCGGCCGGCGACCGCCTTCACGTTCAGGCCCGGCCCCTGGCGCTCGTCCCACGGCTTGAGGTTGACGAAGCCGATGCCCATGTTCTGGCCGCTGCCGCCGAAGGAAAAGCCGGCGACGGTAAACAGCGCGCGCACGCTGTCCTTCTCGTTCTCGAGGAAGTGCTTCTCGACCTTCTTCAGCACTTCCAGCGTGCGCTCCTGGGTGGCGCCGGCCGGCAGCATGACCTGGTTGAACATCACGCCCTGGTCCTCCTCCGGCAGGAAGGAAGTGGGCATGCGCACGAACAGCACGCCGAGCACGACGACGATGGCGAGGTAGATCGCCACGAAGCGCAGGCTGCGCCGCAGGATGCCGCCGACGGCCGACTCGTAGCGCTGCGTGGTGCGCTCGAAGCCAATGTTGAAGCGGTGGAAGAGGCCGGAAAACAGGCCGCCTTCGCCGTGCTCGTGCCCCTTCGCCACCGGCTTCAGCATCGTGGCGCACAGCGCCGGCGTGAACACGATCGCCACCAGCACCGAGAGCGCCATCGCCGACACGATCGTGATCGAGAACTGGCGGTAGATGACGCCGGTCGAGCCGCCGAAGAAGGCCATCGGCACGAACACCGCGGAGAGCACCAGGCCGATGCCGACCAGCGCGCCGGTGATCTGGCTCATCGACTTCTTCGTCGCCGCTTTCGGCGGCAGGCCTTCCTCGGTCATCACGCGCTCGACGTTCTCGACGACGACGATGGCGTCGTCCACGAGCAGGCCGATCGCGAGCACGATGCCGAACATCGTCAGCGTGTTGATCGAGAAGCCGAACGCGGCCATGACGCCGAAGGTGCCGAGCAGCACCACCGGCACGGCGATGGTCGGGATCAGCGTCGCGCGCAGGTTCTGCAGGAAGAGGTACATCACGAGGAAGACGAGGATGACCGCCTCGACCAGCGTCTTCACCACCTCCTGGATCGAGATCCTGACGAAGGGCGTGGTGTCGTAGGGCACGACGTACTTCACCCCGGCGGGGAAGTAGCGCTGCATCTCGTCGAGCCGGGTGCGCACCGCGGTGGCGGTGTCGAGCGCGTTGGCGCCGGCGGCGAGGCGGATGCCCACGCCGGCCGCGGGCTGGCCGTTGAAGCGCGCGACGGTGCCGTAGTTCTCGGCGCCGATCTGCACCCGGGCGACGTCGCGCAGGCGCACCTCGCCGCCTTGCGCGCTGCTGCGCAGCAGGATGTCCTCGAACTCGGCCACCGTCTGCAGCCGGCTCTGCGCCGTGATCGTGGCGGTGAAACCCTGCCCCGGCACGGCCGGCGTGCCGCCGAGCTGGCCGGCCGACACCTGTGCGTTCTGCGCCGTCAGCGCACTGCGCACGTCACCCGGGGTGAGGCGGAAATTGGTCAGCTTCGCCGGGTCGAGCCAGATCCGCATCGCGTACTGCGAGCCGAACACCTGCACCTCGCCGACGCCATCGACGCGCGACAGCGGGTCCTGCACGGAGGAGACGAGGAAGTCGGACAGGTCGGTGCCGCTCTGCGTGCCGTCCTCGGAGACGAAGCCGACCACCATGAGGAAGTTGCGCGCCGACTTCGCCACCGTCACGCCCTGCTGCTGCACCGCCTGCGGCAGCAGCGCGAGCGCGGTCTGCATCTTGTTCTGCACCTGCACCTGGGCGATGTCGGGGTCGGTGTCGGCACTGAAGGTGAGCGTCACCGAGGCATTGCCGAAGGAATCGCTCGCCGAGTTCATGTACAGCAGGCCGTCGAGGCCGGTCAGCTTCTGCTCGATGATCTGCGTCACCGAGTCCTCGACCGCCTTCGCCGAGGCGCCGGGATAGCGGGCATTGATGACCACCGCCGGCGGGGCGATCGACGGGTACTGCGATACCGGCAGCTGCAGGATCGACAGCGCGCCGGCGAGCATGATGACGATGGCGATGACCCAGGCGAAGATTGGGCGGTCGATGAAGAAGCGGGCCATGGTGCGCTACCTCACTTCGCCGCAGCCACGGGCGCCGCGGCGGCCGCCACCGGGGCCGCGGACGACGTGCCTTCCTGCGCCTGCACCGTGGCGCCGGGGCGCGCGCGCTGCAGGCCTTCGACGATGACGCGCTCGCCGGCGGCGAGGCCGCCGGTGATCACCCAGCGTTCGCCGAGCGACTGCGCGACGCTGACCGTGCGCGCCTCGACCTTGCCTTCGCCATTGACCACCATCACCAGCGCGTTGCCGCGCGGGTCGCGCGACAGCGCCGCATGCGGCACCAGGATGGCGTCGCTGCGCACGCCCTGCGGCAGGCGCGCACGCACGTACATGCCGGGCAGCAGCTCGCCCTTCGGGTTGGGGAAGCGCGCGCGCAGGGTGACGCTGCCGGTGCCCTCGTCGACGGTGACTTCCGACACCGCCAGCCGGCCTTCGGCGGCGTACTCGCTACCGTCTTCCAGAACCAGCTTCACCGCCACGCTGTCGCCGCGCTGCTGCAGGCGCCCGGCCTCGAGCTCGCGGCGCAGGCGCAGCAGCTCGGCGCTCGACTGCGTCAGGTCGACATAGATCGGGTCGAGCTGCTGCACGGTGGCGAGCGCCGTGTCCTGGTTGGCGGTGACGAGCGCGCCCGGCGTCACCGTCGAGCGCCCGATGCGGCCGGCGATCGGCGACTTCACGCGGGTGTAGTCGAGGTCGATCTTCGCCTTGTCCAGTGCCGCCTTCGCCGCCGCGACCTCGGCCTGCCCCTGCTTCAGCGCGGCGGCGGCGTCGTCATTGGCCTGGCGGCTCACGGCCTCGATCCTGACCAGCTCGGCATAGCGCTCGGCCTTCAGGCGCGCGGCGTAGAGGTTGGCCTCGGCGCGGGCGAGGTTCGCCCGGGCGCTGTCGTGCGCGGCCTGGTAGGGGGCGGCGTCGATCTGGTACAGCACCTGCCCGGCCTTGACCTCGCTGCCTTCGGTGAACTGGCGCGCCTTGACGATGCCGGTGACCTGGGGACGGACCTCGGCGATCAGGTGCGAGGCGGTGCGGCCGGGTAGCTCGGCCACCAGCGGCACGGCCTCGGCCTGCACCGTCAGCACGGTGACCGCGGGCGGCGGCGGTGCGGCGGGAGCACCCGGTTGCTCGCCACCGCTGCAGGCCGCGAGCAGGAAGGCGCACAGCACGGCAGCGCCCAGGGGGTTGGGAAGGGAGTTGCGACGGGTCTGCATCAAGGGCCTCTCGCGCACGATCACCGAAACCACCCCACCGGCTCGTGGCCGGTGCGGCAACCCGGTTGTTCGAATGGTTATTCTAGATTGGACGCTCATTCTATGTTAGGCTCCACCGCAACGCAAGAACGCAAGACGACCACTGCGGTGCGCCGCAGTGACCGACAGGAGAACTCCCGATGCCCGTACTCCCTTCATCCGCCACCGAGCAGCCACGCGCCGAAGCCCGCCGCCAGCAGATCCTGTGCGCCGCGGCGCAGTGCTTCCGCGAGCACGGCTTCCATGGGGCGAGCATCGCGCAGATCTCGAAGTGCGCCGGCATGAGCGCCGGCCACATCTACCACTACTTCGAGAACAAGGAAGCGATCATCGCCGCGATCGTGGCACAGGATCTTGAACACCTGCTGACATTGACCGCCGAGCTGCGCGCCGCGAGCAACGTGCGCCAGGCGATGATCGAGCGCGCTGCCGAAGGCGTGGCCGAACAGCTCGACCCGCTGCTCGCGGGCCTCAAGCTCGAGATCGTCGCCGAGGCGGCGCGCAATCCGCGCGTCGCCGAGATCGTGCGCAACGCCGACGCCGCCTGCCGGCGCGGCCTGGCCGACACCATCCGTGACATCCGCCGCGCCGAAGGCCACGTCGATGACGACGCCGCCATCGCCGGCATGGTCGAGGTGCTGGCGACCCTGTTCGAAGGCCTGCTGCTGCGCAGCATCCGCAACCCCGAACTCGACCGCGCGCTGGTCATTCGCCGCATCCAGGCCGCGATCAACGCGCTGCTCGACCAGGCGCCCTGAGCCGGCGCAGGGGCAGGCGGCCCGCGCTGCCGGCGCTACAGGTAGCCCAGCCGCCCCGGCAACCACAGCGCGAGCTGCGGGAACACGATCATCAGCGCCAGGCCGGCGCCCATCGCCAGCACCAGCCAGATCACCCAGCGGAAGGTCTCCTCCATGCCGATGCCGGCGATGCGCGAGGTGATCATCAGCGAGATCGCCATCGGCGGCGTGAACTGGCCGATGGCGAGGTTGATCGTCATCATCACGCCGAACCACACCAGGTCCCAGTCCATCGCCAGCGCGATCGGCACCAGCAGCGGCAGC
>JANJTU010000189.1 GCA_024710965.1 Thauera sp.
GGAACAGGGCACGGGTGCGAGCCGCCGCCTGCGTCGCGCCGGCCAGATCCCGGGCATCATCTACGGTTCGGGCGAAGCCCAGAACATCGCCCTGGACCACAACGAGCTGTACCACCTGCTGCGCAAGGAAGCCTTCCACGCATCGATCCTGTCGGTGAACGTCGACGGCGTGAAGCAGCCGGTCCTGCTGCGTGACACCCAATGGCATCCGTTCCGCCAGCAAGTCCTGCACCTGGACTTCCAGCGCGTCGACGCGAGCCAGAAGATCCACCTGAAGGTGCCGCTGCACTTCGTGAACGGCGACCTGAGCCCGGCCGTCAAGCTCGGCGGCTGCATGATCTCGCACACCATCACCGAAGTCGACGTCGGGTGCCTGCCGGGCAACCTGCCGGAGTTCATCGAAGTCGATCTGGCGAACCTGCAGGCCGGCGAATCGATCCACGTGTCGCAGCTCCCGCTGCCGGCCGGCGTCGATCTGGTTGCGCACGGTGAAGGCGACCCGGTCGTCGCGACCGCCGTCACCGTCAAGGGTGCAGTTGCTGAAGAAGGCACCGAAGGCGAAGCTGCCTGAGGCTGACGCCTCGGAACGCATCACCGGGATGACGCAGGACCCGACACGATGAGCGCCGCAGCACCGCGTCTCATCGTCGGCCTCGGCAATCCCGGCGCCGAATACACCGAGACCCGGCACAATGCCGGGTGTTGGTTGTGTGAGCGCCTCGCCGACCAGCTCGGCGTGCGTTTCAATCACGAATCGCGCTTCCACGGTCTGGTCGCCAATGCGCGCGACGCCGGCGTCTGGCTGCTGATGCCGCAGACCTTCATGAACCGCTCGGGCCAGGCCATCGGCGCACTCGCGCGCTTCTACCGCATCGCCCCCGCCGAGATCCTCGTCGTCCATGACGAGCTCGACGTCCCGCCCGGCCAGCTGCGCCTGAAGTTCGGCGGCGGACTCGGTGGCCACAACGGCCTCAAGGACACCTCGGCGCACCTTGGCACGAACGACTACTGGCGCCTGCGCATCGGCATCGGCCATCCGGGCGATCGCAACGAGGTCGTTAACTTCGTGCTGAAACCCGCGCGCCGCGAAGAACAGACCCTGATCGACGAAGCCATGGAGCGCGCCCTCGCGACCTGGCCGATGATCGCCCGCGGCGACTGGAATGCCGCCACCACCCGACTCAACGCCCGCCCGGCAGCGCCGAAGCCGGCGAAACCCAAGGACGAATCGCGCTCATGAGCCTCAAATGCGGAATCGTCGGCCTGCCCAACGTCGGCAAGTCGACCCTGTTCAACGCCCTCACGAAGGCCGGCATCGAAGCGGCCAACTACCCCTTCTGCACGATCGAGCCCAACGTCGGCATCGTCGAGGTGCCGGACCAGCGTCTCGCCGCATTGTCCGAGATCGTCAAGCCGCAGAAGGTGCAGCCCGCGATCGTCGAGTTCGTCGATATCGCCGGCCTCGTTGCCGGCGCCTCGAAGGGTGAAGGCCTGGGCAACCAGTTCCTCGCGAACATCCGCGAAACCGACGCGATCGTGCATGTCGTGCGCTGCTTTGCCGACGATAACGTCGTGCATGTGTCCGGCACCGTCGATCCGCTCCGCGACATCGAGATCATCGACACCGAACTCGCGCTCGCAGACATGGCCACCGTCGAAAAGGCGGTAAACCGCTACAAGCGTCCCGCTGCCGCCGGCGACAAGGAGGCCAAGGTCCTCGTCGCGGTGCTGGAGAAGTGCCTCGCTCAGCTCAACGAGGCGAAGCCGGTGCGCGCGCTGGATCTCAGCAAGGAAGAATGGGCGTGCCTCAAGCCCTTCTGCCTGATCACCGCGAAGCCCGTGCTGTACGCTGCCAACGTTGCCGAGGACGGCTTCGCGGACAACCCGCACCTCGACGCCGTGCGCGCCCACGCGCAAACGGAAGGCGCCGAGGTCGTTGCACTGTGCGCAGCGATCGAAGCCGAGATCGCCGACCTCGACGACGCCGACAAGAAGGACTTCCTCGAGTCGATGGGCCTCGAGGAACCCGGCCTGGATCGCCTGATCCGCGCGGGTTACAAGCTGCTGGGCCTGCAGACTTACTTCACCGCGGGCGTGAAGGAAGTGCGCGCCTGGACGATCCATGTCGGCGACACGGCGCCGCAGGCCGCGGGCGTGATCCACACCGATTTCGAGCGCGGCTTCATCCGCGCGCAGACCATCGCCTACGACGACTTCATCGCCTACAAGGGTGAAGCGGGCGCAAAGGAAGCCGGCAAGATGCGCGCGGAAGGCAAGGAATACGTCGTCAAGGACGGCGACGTGCTGAACTTCCTGTTCAACGTCTGAGACCCGCCCGGCTGCAGCCGCCCCCTGCAGCCACACCCCCACCTACGCCGCGTCGGCGGTGCCGACGCACCGCAGGCCGGCGAGCGCGCGACCGAGCGCATCGAAACGCGCTCCGCTCGTGCCGATGCAGACCAGCTGGCCGCGCGCCGGAAGGCGCCGGGCCGGCGACCAGCGCAGTCCGTCACCACTGAGCTGCAACACCTCGGCCCCCGCGTGTCCCGTGCGCTGCAAGATGCCCTTTGCGCGCACGAGGACATCGGCGTACTCGTCGAGCAAGGCCTGCAGACGCGCCCCGTCGATCGGGCCGTCGTAGCTGAAGCTGCACTGCTGCCAGCGCCCTCCCCGCTGCGCGGGCCGCAGCCCCCCCACGCCTGCCGGGCGCGCCTGCCATGGCGGCGCGTCCGCACCCGCCGGCGCGGAGGCGGACGGCTGGCGCTCGATCACCGCCGCGGTGTCGGCGAGCAGGGCGGCGAGCGCGCTCGGAAGCGGCGCGTCCGCCGCGATCCGGTTGATGACGACACGGCTCGCCGCCCGAAGCTGACACCGCCAGACCTCGGCGCACAGCGGATCGCGCGCGTGGCGCCCGGCCTGGCTGGCGTCGACGAGACAGACGACCGCCGCGAGCCGCAGCCGCGGCGACACCGTGATCGTATCGACGATGCGCGCCGGATCGGCGATGCCGCTCGCCTCGATGTAGAGCGCCGCCGGCAAGGGCTGCAGTCGCAGGATCTGCGCCAGCTGTTCGGCGAGACTGCCGCCCAGCGTGCAGCAGATGCAGCCATTGCTCAGGCGCAGGATCTGCTCGTCGCGGTAATCGATCAGTTCGGCGTCGATGTTGAGCTCGCCGAAATCGTTCACCAGGATCAGGCTGCCGGGCGGGATGCCGCGGCGCAGGCATGCGTTCAGGTAGGTGGTCTTGCCGGCGCCGAGGAAGCCGGTCAAGAGCGTCACCGGGATCGGCTCAGTTCTCATGCACCCGCCCCCCGAGCACGGTGGCGACGACGCCGATCTCGCCCAGCCGCGCCGGCGCGGCCACGAACGGATCCTCGTCCAGCACGGCCATGTCGGCGTACTTGCCCACCTCGAGGCTGCCGACCAGGTGATCGAGGCGCAGCGTGTAGGCGGCGCCGAGCGTGATCATGTGCAGCGCCTGGTCGACGCTGACGCGCTCGTGCGCGCCGAGCTCGGCGCCGCTCGCGCTGCGCCGCGCGACCGCGCACCAGGCGGTGAACAGCGGCCCGAGCGGGGTCACCGGCGCGTCCGAGTGGATCGCCGTCGGAATGCCCAGGCGCAGCGCCGAGGCGAGCGGCTCCAGCCGGCGCGAGCGCGCGTGCCCGAGGGTGCGCTGGCGGTGGATGTCGCCCCAGTAGTAGAGGTGGTTGGCGAACATGTTCAGGCACACGCCGAGCTTCGCCGCCCGGCGCAGCTGGGCCTGGCTGATGAACTGGCAGTGCTGCAGCGTGTGGCGGTGGTCCGGCCGCGGCCACAGCGTCAGCGCCTCCTCGATGGCGTCGAGCATCAGGTCCACCGCCTCGTCGCCATTGGTGTGGATGTGCAGCTGCAGCCCGGCCTGGTGGTAGTCGAGCACGAGCCGCTGCAGCGCCTCGGGCGGCGCGTTCCAGATCCCGTTGGGATGACCGTCGTGGTAGCCGGGCCACTTCAGGCGCGCGGTGTAGCCCTGGATCGAGCCGTCGGTCATCAGCTTGACGAGGCCGAAGTGGAGGCGCTCGGCGCACGCCTCGGCGCAGGCCTGCAGGCGCGCGATGCCCTGCTCCGCCGGCCAGGCCAGCGCGCTCATCGCCGGCACCAGGCGCACCGGGTAGGCCGCGTCGGCGGCGACCTCGCGCAGCGCGGCGATACCGGCGTCGGTGAGCGGGTTGTAGAGGTCGGTGATCGTCGTCACGCCGGCGCGCCGCGCCACCGCCCCGTAGGCACGCAGTGCCTCGGTGCTGGCGACCTCCTCGAACAGGTTGCGGCCCAGCGCCTCGAACACGCCGTGCATCGCCGCCATCTCCTGCAGCTCTCCGTTCGGCTGGCCGTCCTCGCCGAGCATGATGCCCTCGACGCCGGCGTGGCGGTCGAGGCCGGACCGGCGCAGCATCGCGCTGTTGACCGAGAGCACGTGCAGGCTGGCGTGGAACACGACCACCGGGCGCTCGCCGACCGCTTCGTCGAGCGCGCGCTTGTCCAGGCGCACGCCGTCGAAATACACCGGATCGAAGCCCCAGGCCACCAGCGCCTCGCCGGCCGGCAGCGCCGCGGCCGCTTCGCGCAGGCGCTGCTGCATCTGCGCCAGGGACTTCACCCCGTCCCACGTGCGGCCGGCCGGATCGGTGCGCGGGAAGTAGCCCAGGTACAGGTACTTCCAGATCGCGCCCTCGAGCGCGTGGCTGTGCCCTTCGACGAAGCCGGGCAGGATCACCTTGTCGGCGAAGCGCGCGTCGACTTCGAAGGCGCCCAGATCGCGCAACTCCTCGAGCGGGCCGACGCCGAGGACACGGCCGTCCCGCACGGCGATGTGCGTCGCCTCCGGCAGCGACGGGTCCATGGTGACGATGCGGCGGGCCGAAAACACCGTGATGCTCATTTCGCAACCTCCGCGACGATCCGGGTCGGGCAGGGCGTCGCATCCGCCTTGCGCCGCATCAGGAAGGGCACCGCCGCCAGGGCGGCGAGCGCGGTGCCGCCGAAGATGGCGACGTAGCCGGCGGCGCTCAGCGACGGCGCGATCGGCGCAAAGATGAACAGGATGTGGAAGGTCGCCACCACGATCGCGATGTTGTAGAAGGCGAGCTCCTTCGCCACCGAGGTGCTGAAGTCCGCATCGACGATGCGCAGCAGCAGCAGGCCGCTGCCGGTGGACCCGCAGCAGCAGCCGAAGATCGTCACCGCGCGCTCGTAGCCGAGCGGCCCACTGAGCCGCCCCATCAGCAGGCTGCCGGCGAGCGTCACCACCGTGACCGCCGCCGACACCAGCAGGATCGGCACCAGCAGGGCGCCGAGCACGGCGAACTCGATGCTCATCAGCGTGCCCACGACCATGAAGTCCACCGAGCCGCCGGTGATGCGCTTGAGCGTCTCGTCATTGACGTAGCCGGCGAGCCCCGCCTTGTCGATCGCCCAGCGCATCAGCACGCAGACCGCGAGGCCGTGCAGGAAGAACATGTTGTGGCTGAAGAGCACGCCCAGGTTCATGCCCCAGGGCTGGAAGCCGGCGGCGAGGTCGCGCACCGACAGCAGCCAGACATGGGTGATGACGTAGGCGAGGCCGAGGAGGCAGATGTGGAAGGCGAGCGAATCGAGGTTGGCCGGGTGCGAGACCATGCGCCCCGCTTCCGGCTGGCGCTTCGGCGCATAGAAGCCGGCGAGGAACTCGCCGTCGATGCGCGAGGCCTTGTTCGCGTTCAGGCCCTTGCGGATGATCCAGCGCGCCATCGGCACGCCGACGGCGAAGGCGACGAGGAAGCCGAGCGAGGCGTAGATCAGGCCCACCTGGGTGGCGTTGGCGATGCCGAACTCGCGCTCCCACAGCCCGCCGTAGGTCAGCGCCTGGCCCGGCCCCTGGGTGAAGCCGTGGGTGACCAGCGCGCCGAGGAAGGCGCTGACGTCGGCGCCGGTGAGCGCGTCGTAGGCGGCGATGACGCCGTAGCCGAGCACGCCCTGCAGGCCGAGGCTGATCGTCCAGATCAGCGTCAGCCACAGCCCGCCGCGGACGATGCTGCCGCCCGACAAGGCCTTGTTGTCGCTGCCGCCGGTCAGGCACAGCGACATGAAGCTCAGCGTGAAGAAGTGGAAGGTCAGCGCGGTGAAATCCGCCGCGGCGAAGCCGGGGATCAGGCCGGCAGACAGCAGCGCGAAGCCGATCAGGCCGCCGACGATGCTGGCCGGCACGAGCGCGTTGCGCAGGAAGGCGAAGCGGTACCTGAGCAGGCTGCCGAGCAGCAGCATGGCGGCCAGCAGCGCGAAGGCGACGATGCCGTGAAATGTGCTTTCCATGTTGGGGTTCCGTCTCTCTCCGGGACCGCGGTCCCTGGTTCTTCATCGCGGGCGCACCGGAAAGTCCGGACCACCCGCCACATTCACCCTGTTGATGCGGTGATAAGGCGACGATAGGCCAGTCGTTGTTGCCTTGTACAATACCGTCTCCTTACCCGGTGATAGCGCTCAGGCATCAATGAAGATCGAACTCCGCCAGATCCGCCAGTTCCTCGCCGTCGCCGAGACGCTGAACTTTCGCCGTGCGGCGGAACACCTCGCGCTCGCGCAGCCGGCGCTGAGCCGCGGCATCCAGCTGCTGGAGCACCAGCTCGGCGTGAGCCTGTTCAGGCGGAACAACCGCAGGGTCGAACTGACGCCGGCCGGCGCCGTGTTCCTGAAGGGCTGCCACGCCCTGATGGAAGATCTCGAGGAGACGGTGCGCCAGGCGCGCAAGGCCCAGCGTGGCGAGCTCGGCACGCTGGCGATCGGCTACACCGACTTTGCCATCTCCGGCGTGCTGCCGCACTTGCTGGACGGCTTCCGCCGCGCCAGCCCGGAGGTGGATGTCGAGCTCACCTACGGCTCGACCCACCAGCAGCTCGACGAGCTGGCGACGCGCAAGATCGACATCGCCTTCCTCACCAGCCCGGTCGCCGGCACCGACCTCGAGACCCTGGCCGTGCAGCGCGACCGCTTCGTCGCCGTGCTGCCCGCGGCGCATCCGCTTGCCGGCGAGGCGGTGGTGGACATCCGCGCGCTCGCCGGCGAAGCCTTCATCGTCGGCGTCATGGCGCGCTGGCGCCACTTCCGCCGCCATCTCGACGCACTGTGCCTGAAGGCCGGCTTCGCGCCGCGGATCGTGCAGGAGGTCTACAACACCGAGGGCATGTTCGGCCTGATCAGCGCGAACATCGGCGTCACGATCCATCTCGAATGCGCGGCGAACTACACCCGCAGCGGTGTCGCGATCCGGCCGCTGGCGGGCGTCGACGACGTGATCGTCACCGAAGCCGCGTGGCGGCGGGCCGACATGAGCCCGGCCCTGGCCCGCTTCGTCGACTTCCTGAAGGCGCGCATCGCGCAGGCACAGGCCGGCCAGCCATGAGCGGCCGGCCGCGCGGCCGACGACGCGGGCGAGCGGTGGCGGACCTCGGGCCGCCAGCGCCCCACGTCAGCGGTTGTAGCTCCCCACCCCCACCAGCCTGCCCTGCACCGCGCGGAAGAAGGTGTGCTTGCTCTCGATGCGCCCGGTGCTCGGGTTGCGCCAGTAGTAGTCGAGCTCGCCTTCGCCGTCCTTCTTCGCGATGGCGATCATCTCGCTGATGATCGGCCGCCCGCCCGGGTCGCGCAGCGCCAGGCCGTCGCTGCCGACCAGGGCCGGCGTGGCGCCGTGGGCGAGGAAGCGGCCGCTGTCGAGATCGACGACGAAGACGTAGAGGTCGTTGCGGATGAAGGGCCCGTTGAGGTGCTGGAACTCGGCCAGCGCCGCCTGCGGCGCCTTGCCGAGGGCGGCGATGGCGTCCTTGAGCAGCGCCTTCGCCTGCACCGGCGTCGCCCGCGGCGGATAGTAGCCGACGGCGACGATGACCTCGCCGACCTTGCGGAACAGCGTCAGCTTGGGTTCGCCGCGGCTGTCGGCGGGGTTGAACCACTGGTACTCGATGCGGCCCTCGCCCTGCTGCCTGGCGAGCTCGATCATCTCGCGGAAGAAGGGCTTGCCCGCGGCGTCGGTCTCCTTGAGCACGTTCTGCCCGACCAGGGCCGCGGACGAGCCGCCGCTGGCGAGGAAGACCCCGTCCATGCGCAACGCGTAGGCATAGAGGTCGCGATCGACGAAGGCCGACTGGCGGCTGAAGTCGAGCGCGCCCGCCTCGCCCTTGTCGCGCACATGCTGCGCGGCGATCTCGAGCAGGGTCTCGGCGCGGCGTTCGAGCGCGTCCCTGACCGACGGCGCCGCATCCGCCGCCGTGGCGGCCGACAGGCTGCCGAGGGCGAGCGCAGTGCCCAGCAGGACAAGCTTCAAGCAGTGTGCAAACGACTTCATGACCTCCCTCCCCTTCTCCGATCCAGCCCGATGCGCCGCCGCCCGGCAAGGCGCCGAGGCCGCCACGGCTTTCCATGTCCCGTCCGTCGCGGGCAGGCGCCCGCCCTTTCCCTGCCCCCGGGGCCGCGGCGACACCGCAGCCCCGGGGGCTTCCTCAATAGCCGACCAGGCCCGGCAGCCACAGGCTCAGCGCGGGGACGAAGGCGATGATGAACAGCGCCACGACCGAGGCGAGCACGAAGGGATGGACGCGGGCGACGATCTCCTCGACCGTCGAGCCGCCGATGCCCGAGGCGACGAACAGGTTCTCGCCCAGCGGCGGGGTCATGAAGCCGACCGACAGCGCGCAGATGAGGACGATGCCGACATGGGTGGGATCGGCGCCGAGCATGTACATCACCGGCAGCAGCACCGGCACCATGATCATGATCGCGGCGAGCGTTTCCATGAACATGCCGACGAAGAGCAGGAACACGATGATCAGCGTCCAGATCATGTAAACGTTGTCGGTGAGGCTCAGCAGCGATTCGGCGATCGTCGCCGGGATGCGCTGTTCGACCAGCAGACGCCCGAACACCACCGCCGCGAATAGGATCAGCAGCACGCGGCCGGTGATCCACGTCGTGGTTTTCAGCGAGTTCAGGATCGCGGCAAACTTGAGCTCGCGGTGCAGCACGAGACCGACGAACAGCGTGTAGAAGATCGCGACGATGGCCGACTCGGTCGGCGTGAACAGGCCGGTGTAGATGCCGCCA
>JANJTU010000224.1 GCA_024710965.1 Thauera sp.
TTCTGCTCGAGGAGCTGGAAGCCGGCGGCCGAGGCGCCGCCGGCGCTAATCGCCAACAGCGCGGCGGGCAGGATGCGGGCAAGCGTGGTTTTCTGCATGGGTCGAATCTCCTTCTCCTCACACTTCGAATCGAAGCTCCCGGCGGGAGCACGGAACACAACTGGCGGCACCACGACGTTCGCGTCCACGTTCGCACCCATCTCCGCGGGCAGCGCTTGCGGACACGGCGAGCGGACCCTGCGCACCCCTACTCCTCGGGCAGCGGCCGCTTGCGGCCATGGTCATCGAGCGCGACGTAGGTCAGGCGTGCCTCGGTCACCTTCACCACGACCGGGTTCTCCGGATTGCGCTCGGCGAACACTTCCACGTCCACCGTCACCGAGGTGCGCCCGGTGCTCGACACCTCGGCGTAGAAGCTCACCACGTCGCCGACCGACACCGGCTGGCGGAAGATGAAGGAGTTCACCGCCACCGTCGCCACGCGGCAGCGCGCGCGCCGATGGGCGGGGATGGCGCCGGCGATGTCGACCATCGACATGATCCAGCCGCCGAACACGTCGCCCGCCGGGTTGAGGTCGGCGGGCATCGGCATCACGCGCAGGGCGGGCTGCTTGTCTGCGGGCAGCGTGGTGTAAAGCTCGTTGGAATCGCTCATCGTGATCTCATGCGGTCATGACCGATGCACCTTCGTGCAGCGTGCCGGCGGTGCCAATACGGGTTTCCCCGAGTGTTCTGCTGCAATGCAGCGGGCCGCCGGTGTGCGGCGCGAAGCCGGCGCCGAAGATCAACCCGGCGTCGGCGAGGTCGGCGTCGGCGACCACCCCCGTGGCGACGCAGCGCTCGGCCGCGGCGAACAGTGGTGCGAGGATGCGCGCCGCCAGCTGCGGCGGCACGGCGCCGGCTTCGCCCTTTTCCGGCTTGCCCGCCACCCAGCGGTAGTAGCCCTCACCGCTCTTCTTGCCGAGCTTGCCGGCGCCGACCAGCTGCTGCAGCCGCACCGGCGGCGCCGCGCCGTCGCCGGCGAGCGCCCGGCCGGCGGCGAGCGCGACGTCGAGGCCGACGGTGTCGACCAGCTCGACCGGCCCCATCGGCATGCCGAAGGCGGTGAGCGCGGCGTCCACGGTCGCCGGCGCATAGCCCTCCTCGACGCAGCGCAGCGCCTCGAGCATGTAGGGGCCGAGCACCGCGTTGACGAGGAAGCCGGGCGCGCTCTTCACCGGCAGCGGCAGCTTGTCGAGGCGGCGCACGAAGGCCGCCGCGCGGCGCAGCGCATCCGCATCGGCGGCCGCACCCGCCACCACTTCCACCAGCGGCATCCGCGCCACCGGGTTGAAGAAGTGGAGGCCGACCAGGCGCGCCGGCGCGGCGAGCGCGGTGGCGATGTCCTCCACGCACAGGCTGGAGGTGTTGGTGGCGAGCACGGCGTCGGGCCGCGCGCGGCGCTCGAGCTCGGCAAACAGGCGGCGCTTGGCCTCCAGATCCTCGACGATCGCCTCGATCACCAGGTCGGCGCGCCGCACGCCCTGGCCCTGCGGATCGGGGATCAGGCGGTCGAGGGCGAAGCGCAGGCCGCGCTCGTCGCCCTTCAGGCGGCGCTCGAACAGCTTCGCCGCGCGCCCGATCGCCGGCGCGATGCGCTCGAGCGACTGGTCCTGCAGCGTCACCGTCATGCCGGCGAGCGCGCAGACCGCGGCGACGTCGCCGCCCATGACGCCGGCGCCGACGACATGGACGTGGCCCGGCGCGAACTCGCTGTCCTTGCCGAAGGCCTTCAGCCGCTCCTGCAGGAAGAACACGCGCACCAGGTTCTGCGCCGTCGGCGAGGCGAACAGCGCCTCCACCGAGGCCGGCGCGCCCGCCGGCACCGCGAGTGCGTTGCCGCCGTACTGCTCCCAGATGTCGATGAGGGCGAAGGGCGCCGGGTAGTGCTCGCGCCGCACCCTGCCCGCCGCCTGCCGGCGCGCGCGCTCGGCGACGAGGCGGCGCAGCGGCCCCGCGAGCAGCCGATGCTGCAGCGTCTGCCAAAGCGGTGCCCGGCGCGGCGTGTCGGCCGCGAGCGCGAGCTGGCGCGCCGCCGCCTCCATCACCCGCGCCGGCACGCAGTCGTCGGCGAGGCCGAGGCGCTTCGCGCGCCGCGCATCGACGCCGCGCCCGCTCAGCATCAGCTCGAGCGCGACCGCCGGGCCGACCAGCTGCGGCAGGCGCAGCATGCCGCCCCAGGCGGGCACGATGCCGAGCATGACCTCAGGCAGCGCGAGCCTGGTGCCCGGCTCGTCCACCACCAGCCGGCGGCGGCCGGCGAGCGCCAGCTCCCGCCCGCCGCCGAGGCAGTGGCCGCGGATCAGCGCCAGGGTCGGGTAGGGCACGGCGGCGAGGCGCCCGAACAGTGCCCAGCCGCGCTCGACCAGCGCGCGCGCCGCTGCCGGGCCGTCGAGGCGGGCGAACTCGGCGATGTCGGCGCCGGCGATGAAGCCCGCCGGTTTCGCCGAGGCGATCACCAGCGCCCGCGGCGGTGCGGCTTCGAGCGCGTCGAGCACGCCGCCGAGCTCGGCCATCACTTCGGCCGACAGCGTGTTGGTCGAGGCGCCGGCCTGGTCGAGCTCGAGCCAGGCCAGCCCGTCGGCCTCGCGCCGCAGCCGCCAGTGCTGCCAGGTGGAGGGTGTGCGTTCGCTCATCACAGCGCCTCCACCAGCATCGCCCCGCCCTGGCCGCCGCCGATGCAGATCGAGGCCAGCCCGCGCCGCCCGCCGCTGCGGCGCAGCACGTGCAGCAGGTGGAGCACGATGCGCGCGCCGCTCGCTCCCACCGGGTGGCCGAGCGCAATCGCGCCGCCGTCCACGTTCAGGCGCGCCGGATCGGGGGCGCCGGGCGCGGCATCGAGACCGAACTGCGCGTGGCAATAGCCGTCGTCGGCGAAGGCGCGCAGGCAGGCGATCACCTGCGCGGCGAAAGCCTCGTTCAGCTCCCAGGCGTCGATCTCGGCCGGCGCGAGACCGTGGCGCTGCAGCAGCGGCAGCGTCGCATGCACCGGCCCGAGGCCCATCTGCTCGGGGGCAAGGGCCGCCCATTCGCTGTCGACGATGCGCCCGAGCGGCTGCAGGCCGTGGCGCGCGAGCGCCGCGTCGGAGGCGAGCAGCAGCCAGGCGGCGCCATCGCTGACCTGCGAGCTGTTGCCCGCGGTGATGCGGCCGTAGGGCTTGTCGAAGAAGGGCTTCAGCTTCGCCAGCGCGGCGGGCGAGGAGTCGCGCCGCACGCCGTCGTCGGCGGCGTAGATGACGCCGTCGCGGTCGATCAGCGGCACGAGCTCGGCGCCGAAGTGGCCGGCGTCCTGCGCCGCGGCGACGCGGCGGTGGCTGTCGACGGCGCAGGCGTCCATCGCCTCGCGGCCGATGCCGAACTGCGCGGCGAGGTTCTCCGCGGTCTGCCCCATCAGCTGGCCGACGACCGGGTCGGTGAGCCCCTTGACGATGCCGAGCACCGGCGCGAGCTGGGCGGGGCGGAGGCGCCTGAGCACGGCGAGGCGCTGGCCGAGCGTCTTCGCCGCGTACCAGCCGGCGAGCCAGCGCACCATCGCCTCCGAGAACAGCAGCGGCGCGCGCGACAGCGCATCGGCGCCGCCGGCGAGCACCAGCTCCGCGCGCCCGCCGCGGATGTTGGCGCAGGCGGAGTCGAGCGCCTGCAAGCCGCTGGCGCAGTTGCGCATCACCGTCCAGCCGGGCACCTTCGGCCCGCAGCCCAGGCGCAGGGCGACGACGCGGCCGATGTTGAGCTCATCGGCCGAAGGACTGGCGCAGCCGAGGATGACCTCGTCGAGCGCGTCCGGGGCGAAGGGCTGGCGCATCAGCAGCGCGCGTCCGGCGGCGGTGGCGAGGTCGGCGGCGGAGAACGGGCCGGGCGCGTTCCTCGCCTTCAGGAAGGGCGTGCGCGCACCGTCGACGATGTATACCGCGCGGCCCATCAGGCGGTCTCCATCATCGCCCGGCAGGCGCTGGCGAGCGGCGCCGCGCCGTGGTCGTCGCCGCGGCCGAGGTCGAAGGGAAAGTCGTCGACGCGGATCACCTTGTCGCGCAGCTCGCCGCGGCGCTGCAGCACGGCGAACTCCTCCGCGCTGATGACTCCGGCCTCGCACGCCTGCGCCCACAGCGCATCGACGCCGCCGCCGGTGCGCAGACCGGGCCTGAAGCGGCCTTCCCGCTGCGCGCGGTACACCTTGGCCTCGATCGGCTCGGCCTCGATCGTCGCCGCCAGCGCGGC
The DNA here is from genome assembly GCA_024710965.1 of Thauera sp. Lineage (GTDB taxonomy): Bacteria > Pseudomonadota > Gammaproteobacteria > Burkholderiales > Rhodocyclaceae > Thauera. The sequence goes on from JANJTU010000224.1 coordinate 4,255, forward strand.
CTCGAGCGCGCCGAGCGGCTCGTCGAGGTCCTGCGGCAGATGGCAGCTCGCGGTGAGGCGGTCGCGCGTCGCCGAGGGCTCGATCAGGCGCTTCGCCACCGCGTGGCCGAGCGCGTCGGAAGGCACGACGTAGGGCCGGCCGAGCGGAAAGACGACGAGGTGGCGCAGCACGAAGGCGGCGAGGCGGTGGGGGAAGTTGGCGATGACGCCCTCGAAGGCGAGCTGGATGCGGAACATGCAGTCCCAGATCGCCCAGTGCATCAGCGGCGCGTCCTCGGCCTGGCGGCCTTCGGCCTCGTAGCGGCGCAGCGTGGCGCTGGCCAGGTACAGCAGCGACAGGATGTCGCCGAGGCGCGCGGAGAGCTTCTCCTTGCGCTTGAGCGCGCCGCCGAGCGTGCCCATCGAGATGTCGGAGAGGAAGGCGAAGGCGGCGGAGAAGCGCGTGAGCTGCTGGTAGTAGCGCCGCGTCTCGGGCGCGACCCCGGCCGGCACGCGCACGAAGTGCGAGCCGGTGAGGCCCATCACCAGCGCGCGCGCGGCGTTCGATACCGTGTAGCCGACGTGGCCCCACAGGGCCGTGTCGAAGGCCGCGAGCGCGTTGTCCTGCGCGGCGTGCATCTCGTCGAGCACGTAGGGATGGCAGCGGATCGCGCCCTGGCCGAAGAGGATCAGGCTGCGCGTGAGGATGTTCGCGCCCTCGACCGTGATGCCGACCGGGATCTGCTGGTAGGCGCGACCGAGGACGTTCTGCGGCCCGAGGCAGATGCCCTTGCCGCCGATCACGTCCATGCCGTCATTGACGGTCTGGCGCGCCCGCTCGGTGACGTGGTACTTCACGATCGCGGACACCACCGAGGGCTTCTCGCCGAGATCCACCGCCCCGGCCGTCATCACGCGCGCCGCGTCGCTGAGATAGGTGTTCGCGCCGATGCGAGTGAGCGCCTCCTCGACGCCCTCGAAGCGGCCGATGGCGGTCTTGAACTGGTAGCGCACGCGCGCATAGGCACCGACGGCGCGCGCCGTCATCTTCTGCATGCCGGTGTTGGAACCGGGCAGCGAGATCGAGCGGCCCGCCGCGAGGCACTCCATCAGCATGCGCCAGCCCTGCCCAGCCATCATCGGCCCGCCGATGATGAAGTCAAGCGGCATGAACACGTCCTGCCCACGCACCGGCCCGTTCATCCAGATGCCGTTGAGCGGGAAGTGGCGACGGCCGGTGTCCACGCCGGGGTGATCGGCCGGCACCAGCGCGCAGGTGATGCCGAGGTCCGGCTCGCTGCCGAGCAGGCCGTCCGGGTCGTAGAGACGGAAGGCCAGCCCGAACACCGTGCATACCGGCGCGAGCGTGATGTAGCGCTTGTCGAACGAGACGCGCATGCCGAGCACCTCGCGCCCCTGCCACATTCCCTTGCACACGACGCCCGCGTCGGGAATGGACGCCGCGTCGGACCCCGCCCACGGGCTGGTCAGCGCGAAGGCCGGAATCTCCAGCCCCTTCGCCAGGCGCGGCAGGTAGTGGGATTTCTGCTCCGGCGTGCCGTAGTGCAGCAGCAGCTCCGCCGGGCCGAGCGAGTTCGGCACCATCACCGTGATCGCGGGCGCCGAGGCGCGCGTCGACAGCTTGGTCACGACCTGGGAATGGGCGTAGGCCGAGAAGCCCTTGCCGCCGTACTCCCTGGGGATGATCATGCCGAGGAAGCCCTTGTCCTTGATGTACTGCCACACCTCGGGCGACAGATCCTGGCGCAGGTTGTCCTGCCAGTCCTTGGTGAGGCGGCACAGCTCGGCGGTCTCGTTGTCGAGGAAGCTGCGCTCCTCGGGCGTGAGCGTGGGCCACGGATAGGCGAGCAGCTTCGACCACGCCGGCGCGCCGCGGAAGAGTTCGCCTTCCCACCACACGGTGCCCGCCTCCAGCGCATCGCGCTCGGTCTGCGACATCGACGGCAGCGCGGCACGGAAGGCGCGGAAGATCGGCGCAGTCACGAGCGCGCGACGCACGGGGCGCAGCAGGAAGACCGCCATCACGGCCGCGAACACCGCCAGCGCCGCAGCGATCGCCGCCGGCGCCCAGCCCCCCGCCCAGCCGACCGCGGCCAGCCAGACCAACCCGACCCC
>JANJTU010000230.1 GCA_024710965.1 Thauera sp.
GCCCCGGCCGGCCCCCGCCCGCTCGGCCTGCTGCCCGCGCCGCGCGCGCTCGCCGAGCGCGACGGCCGCCCCTGGCGCGACGGCCCGCTGCGCCTGCTGACGCGCGCCGAGCGCATCGAGAGCGGCTGGTGGGACGGCGGCGAGGGCCACGGCGACCTGCGCCGCGACTACTTCGTCGCCCTCTCCACGCACGGCGAGTGGCTGTGGATCTTCCGCGACGCCGAAGGCTGGTGGCTGCACGGCCTGTTCGCCTGAACAGACGGCGCAGCCTTCGGTACCACGGAAATCCAGTGAGCGCGCCCGCCCCACCCGAAGCGGAAACGCCCGCAACGACGCCTGCCGCGCTGCCGGCCTACGCCGAGCTGCACTGCGTGTCCTGCTTCAGCTTCCTGCGCGGCGCCTCGCAGCCCGAGGAACTGGTGGCGCGCGCCCACGCCCTCGGCTACGCCGGGCTGGCGCTCACCGACGCCTGCTCGCTCGCCGGCGCGGTGCGCGCCCACGAGGCCCTCGGCCGGCTGCGCGAGGCGGCGCGCGCGGCGGGCGGGCCCTTCGACTTCCGCCTCATCCACGGCGCCGAGTTCGAGCTCGAGCGCGGCCCGCGCCTGGTCCTGCTGGCGCGCACCCGCGCCGGCTACGGCAACCTCGCCGCGCTGATCACGCTCGCCCGCCGGCGCGCGGAGAAGGGCCGCTACCGCCTGCTGCGCGCCGACCTCGAATCCCCCGCCCCCGGCGGTGCAGTGCCGGACTGCCTCGCGCTGTGGCTGCCGGCGGATGCCGGCCCGGACGCCCCGCTGCACGCCGCCGGCTCAAGCGCCGACTCAAGCGCCAATTTAAACGCCGACCCGAACGCCGGCCCGACCACCGACACGGCCGACACCGGCCCCGCCGAGCCCGATCCCGCCGCCCCCGATCTCACCGACCCCGCACTCGCCGACGGCCGCTGGCTGGCGCGCTGCTTTCCCGGCCGGCTGTGGCTCGCCGTCGAGCTGCACTGCGGCGCGGACGACGCCGCCCGCCTCGCCCGCCTGCAGGCGCTCGGCGGCGCGCTCGGCCTGCCGCTGGTGGCGAGCGGCGACGTGCACATGCACGCGCGCGTGCGCCGCCCGCTGCAGGACACGCTGACCGCGATCCGCCTCGGCAGCACGGTGTTCGAGGCCGGCCATGCCCTCTTTCCCAACGCCGAGCGCCACCTGCGCCACCCGCTGCGCCTGGCCCGCCTCTACCCGCCGGCGCTGCTCGCCGAATCCGCACGCATCGCCGCGCAGTGCGACTTCTCGCTCGCCGAGCTGCGCTACGAATACCCGCTCGAGACCGTGCCCGCCGGCCACACCCCCGCCTCCTGGCTGCGCCACGAAGTCGCCGCCGGGCTCGCCCGCCGCTACCCGGACGGCGTGCCGGCGGCGGTGCGCGCCGGCGTCGAGCGCGAGCTCGCGCTGATCGCCGAAGGCGGCTACGAGCCCTTCTTCCTCACCGTCTACGACCTCGTCTGCTTCGCCCGCAGCCAGCACATCCTGTGCCAGGGCCGCGGCTCGGCCGCCAACTCCACCGTCTGCTACGCGCTGGGCATCACCGAGGTGGACCCCGCGCGCGCCACCCTGCTGTTCGAGCGCTTCATCTCCAGGGAGCGCGACGAGCCGCCCGACATCGACGTCGATTTCGAGCACGAGCGGCGCGAGACCGTGATCCAGTACCTGTACGCGAAGTACGGCCGCGAGCGCGCCGCGCTGGCGGCGACGGTGATCCGCTACCGCACCCGCGGCGCGCTGCGCGACGTCGGCCGCGCGCTCGGCTTCGACCGCGCGCAGATCGACGCCCTGTCGCGCTCGCTCGCGTGGTGGGACAGCCGCGAGGCGCTGCCCGAGCGCCTCGCCCAGCTCGGCCTGGACCCCGCCAGCCCGCGCGTGGCGAAGTGGATCGCGCTCACCGAGCAGCTGGTCGGCTTCCCCCGTCATCTGTCGCAACACGTCGGCGGCTTCGTGCTGTCGCGCGGCCCGCTCGCGCGCCTGGTGCCGGTCGAGAACGCGGCGATGGCCGGGCGCTCGGTGATCCAGTGGGACAAGGACGACCTCGAGGCGCTCGGCCTGCTCAAGGTCGACGTCCTCGCCCTCGGCATGCTCAGCGCGATCCGCCGCAGCCTCGAGCTGGTGGGGCTGCGCCGCGGCCGCCCCTTCACCCTCGCCGACATCCCGCCCAAGGACGACGCCACCTTCGCCATGCTGTGCCGCGCCGACTCGGTGGGCGTGTTCCAGGTCGAGTCGCGCGCACAGATGGCGATGCTGCCGCGCCTGCGGCCGCGCAGCTTCTACGACCTCGTCGTGCAGGTGGCGATCGTGCGTCCGGGGCCGATCCAGGGCGAGATGGTCCATCCCTACCTCGCCCGCCGCGCCGACCCCGCCGCCACCGCCCGCGAGCTCGCGCGCCTGACGCCCGAACTGCGCGCGGTGCTCGAGCGCACCCTGGGCGTGCCGATCTTCCAGGAGCAGGTCATGGCGCTGGCGGTGGCCGCGGCCGGCTTCACCCCCGGCGAGGCCGACCAGCTGCGCCGGGCGATGGCCTCCTGGCGGCAGAAGGGCCACATCGCCCGCTTCCAGGACAAGCTGCGCGCCGGCATGGCCGCGCGCGGCCACGACCCCGCCTTCGCCGAGGCGCTGTGCCGCCAGATCGAGGGTTTCGGCGAGTACGGTTTCCCCGAGGCCCACGCCGCCAGCTTCGCCCTGCTCGCCTACAGCTCGGCCTGGCTCAAGTGCCACGAGCCCGAAGCCCTCCTGTGCGGCCTGCTGAACAGCCAGCCGATGGGCTTCTACGCCCCCGCCCAGCTGATCGGCGACGCCCGCCGCCACGGCGTGGACGTGCGCGCGGCGGACGTCACCGCGAGCGCCTGGGACGCCAGCCTGGAGTTCGACGGTGGCGCGCACAGCGACGGCGACGAACGCGGCGAGCGCCGCGCCGGCCACGCGCCCGAACGCCCCACCAACGATCCCGCCGCCCGCCGCCCCGCGGTGCGCCTCGGCCTGCGCGAGCTCGCCGGCCTGCCGCAGGCGGCCGCCGAGCGCATCGTCGCCGCCCGCGCCGAGCGCGCCTTCGCCAGCGTGGACGAGCTCGCGCTGCGCGCCGCGCTCGGCCGGCGCGAGCTCGACCTGCTCGCCGCCGCCGGCGCGCTGGCCGCGCTCGCCGGCCATCGCCGCCAGGCGGCGTGGGCGGTGGCCGGCGTGCAGCTGCAGGGCGACCTGTTCGACGCCCTGCCCGCGCCGGAAGCCGCCGTGCACCTGCCGCCGGCCGGCGAAGCCGAGGAGCTGGTGGCCGACTACGCCGCCACCGGCTACAGCCTCGGCCGCCATCCGCTCGCGCTGCTGCGCACGCGCCTCGCCGCGCGCCGCTTCGTCCCCGCCGCCCGCCTCGCCGAGGCCGGCGATCGCGCCCTGGTGCGCGCCGCCGGCCTCGTCACCTGCCGCCAGCGCCCGGGCACCGCGCGCGGCGTCATCTTCGCCACCCTGGAAGACGAGACCGGGCTCGTCAACGTCGTCGTCTACGCCCGCCTCGCCGAGCGCCAGCGCCGCGAGCTGCTCGGCGCCCGCCTGCTCGGCGTGTTCGGCCAGCTGCAGCGCGAAGGCGAGGTCGTGCACCTGGTCGCCGGCCGCCTGGTGGATCTCAGCGCCTGGCTGGGGGCGCTGCCGGCGGCGAGCCGCGACTTCCACTGAAGACAGGCCGGCAGACCCAGCACGAGCCGAGGGCGAGGGCGAGGGCGCTGTCATCGCCCGGTAACGCGCACCGGGCAGGCTTGCAGCCCGCACCGTCCGCACGCGACGGAACAGGAAACCCGCCTTGCCGCCGACACCCATGAACAGCCTGGCCGCGCCCGCCGGCACGCCCGACCACGAGCGCCTGCACTTCGTCTTCCAGCCCATCGTCGACATGGCCCGCGGCGAGATCTTCGGCTATGAAGCCTTCATGCGCAGCACCGCCGGCACGGAGCCGGAGGAACTGCTCGCCTGCGCCCGCCTGGGCGGACGGATGACCGAGCTCGAGCACGCCGCCTGCCTCGGTGCGATCGCCGCCTTCGGCCGCCTGCGCCTGCCCGGCCGGCTGTTCCTGAACCTGAGCGCACCCGCCATCGGCGCCTTCGCCGAAGCCGGCGCGGCCGCCCTCTTCGCCGCCGCCGCCGCAGCCGCGATCGCGCCCGCGCGCCTGGTGCTGGAGCTGACCGAGCACGAGCGCGTCACCGAGCCCGAGCGCCTGCAGGCCGCGCTCGCGGTGTTCCAGGCGCAGGGCGTGGGGCTCGCCCTCGACGACTTCGGCGACGGCCGCTCCAGCCTGCGCCTGTGGCTGCAGCTGCGCCCGCAGCTGGTCAAGCTCGACAAGTATTTCGCCCACGACATCCACCGCGACAGCCGCAAGGTCGAGGCGCTGCGCGCGATCCTCGACCTCGCCGCGCGCCTGGGCGCGCCGGTGGTCGCCGAAGGCATCGAGGATGCCGCCGAACTGGCGGTACTGCGCGACCTCGGCTGCGCCTTCGCCCAAGGCTACTTCCTCGGCCGCCCGGCGGCGGCGCCGGTGCCGCAGCTGGCCGCAGCGGCGGCCGCGGTGCTGGCGTCGACGAAGATCGCCATGCTGCCGCACACCGCGCCGCCGCCCGAGCTCGCCGACACCGTCGACCGCCTGCGCATCGACGCCCCCGCGGTGCCGCCCACGGCACCGAACGAGGCGCTGCGCGGCCTCTTCAACCGCCATCCGGAGTTCCACGCCGTGGCCGTGGTCGACGACGGCCAGCCGCTCGGCCTCATCGTCCGCCGCAGCTTCCTCGACCGCTACGCCCACCCCTACCACCACGAGCTCTTCGGCCGCCGGCCGTGCACGCTGTTCATGAGCGCGCCGCCCTTTCGCATCGAGCGCACGACGCCGATCACCGCCCTCGTCGGCATGCTCGCCGGCGAGGACCAGCGCTACCTGCACGAGGGTTTCATCATCACCGACAACGGCCGCTACGCCGGCATCGCCACCGGCGAGAGCCTGGTGCGCGCCGTCACCGAGCGCCGCATCGAGGCCGCGCGCCACGCCAACCCGCTCACCCTGCTGCCCGGCAACATCCCGATCACCGAGCACATCCGCCGCCTGCTGCAGGCCGGCACGCGCTTCGCCGCGTGCTACTTCGACCTCAACCACTTCAAGCCCTACAACGACCTCTACGGCTACTGGCGCGGCGACGAGATGATCAAGCTCGCGGCCGCTGCCGTGTGCCGGCATGCCGACCCGGCGCAGGACTTCGTCGGCCACGTCGGCGGCGACGACTTCGTCGCCCTGTTCCAGAGCGAGGACTGGCATGCGCGCTGCGAGCGCATCCTGGCCGACTTCAACACCGCCGCGCGCAGCCTGTTCGACGCCGCCGAACTCGCCCGTGGCGGCTTCGAGAGCGAGGACCGGCGCGGCTTCCGCGCCTTCTTCCCGCTCACCACGATCGCCGTCGGCGCGGTCGCGGTGGCGCGCGGCCACTACCGCTCGCCGGAAGAGGTCGCCTCGGCCGCGGCGGCGGCGAAGAAGCGCGCCAAGCAGTGCGGCGGCTTCCACGTCCAGGCCGCCGCGCCCGACTGTGCCTGCTGCAGCGCCGAGCTGGCCGAGGAAACCCCATGATCGACCGCCTCGTCCGCTTCACCGGCCGCTTCGGCTACCGCAGCAAGCTGCTGCTGTCCTTCCTCCTCATCGCCCTGCCGCTGGTCGCCCTGGCCACGCTGTACGTCCTCGAGCAGCACGCGCGCACGCGCCAGCTCGAGCGCGCCCTCGCCGGCCTCGAGCTGCAGCTGCCGCTGCTCGGCCTGCTCGAGCGCAGCCATGCGCTCGCCGGCCTCGGCGCCATCGGCGCGCAGCGCGACGACGTGGCCCCGGCGCGCGCGCACCTGCGCGCCGACGTCGGCCAGCGCATCGCCGCGCTCGCGCCGCTCGCCGCCGGCTACGGCGGCTGGGCGGAGCTCGAGCGCGCCTGGCAGGCGGCCGAGCACACGCCGGCCGCGCTCGAGGCCCTGCCGCGCGCGGTCGCCGCGCTGCTCGCGGCGACGAGCGCCGAATCGGGCCTGATGCTGGCGGAGACCTTCGAGGTCTACCTGCTCGGCGACCTCGTCACGGTGAAGCTGCCGGCGCTCCTCGGCGCCATCGCCGTCGCCCGCGACCGCGGCGCCGAGGCGATCGCCGGCGAGCGCCTGCGCCCGGCGGCGCGGCGCGAGCTGATCGCCACGCGCAGCCGCTTCGTGCCGCTGATGGACTGGCTGCAGGCCCAGCTCGACGACTACGGCCGCCTGCGTCCGGCCGCGGCCGAGGCGCTGTCGGCGCGCTACATCGCCGTCAACGAGGCGCTGATCCCCTTCCAGGAGTACCTGACGACGAAGGTCATCGACACCTACGCCTTCGACCTGCCCTGGCCGGCCTACCTCGAGCGCGGCGATGCCGCCGCCGCCGCGGTGCTGCGCCTGAGCGGCGAAGCCGCCACCGAGCTGCGCGCCCGCCTGCTCGAGCGGCGCGCGCACCACAGCCTGCGCGAGCGCATCGCCCTCATCGGCTGCGCCGCCCTCACCGCGCTGCTGTTGCTGCTGTTCTGGCTCGGCTACCAGGCGATCATGCGCGGCCTGCGCGGCCTCGAGCAGAGCGCCAGCGCGATGGCCGCGGGCAACCTGCGCGCGCGCATCGAGCAGCCGACGCAGGACGAGCTCGGCCACGTCGGCCGCCGCTTCAACACCATGGCCGAAGTCTTCGCCGGCGTGATCCGGCAGACGGTCGAGGCCGTCACCTGCCTCAACACCACCGCCGCGGGCGTCGACGACGTGCGCCAGCGCGCCGAACAGGCGGCCGAGCTGCAGCGCCAGGCCACCGCGCGCATCGCCGCGGCGATGCAGCAGATGATGGACTCGGTGAGCGGCATCACCGGCCACGCGCAGCAGACCGCCGTCGTCGCCCGCCTCGCCGGCGAGGCCGCCGAAGCCGGGCTGACGGCGGCCTTCGACATCGCCGGCGCGATGGGCGGCATCGACCGCGACATGGGCCGCGCGGTCGAGCGCGTGACGAGCCTGTCGGCGCGCGCCCAGGACATCGACCGCGTCATGGGCCTGATCGGCGAGATCGCCGCGCAGACCAACCTGCTCGCGCTCAACGCCGCAATCGAGGCCGCGCGCGCCGGCGAGGCCGGGCGCGGCTTCGCCGTGGTGGCCGACGAGGTGCGCAAGCTCGCCGACCGCACCGCGCGCGCCGCGCACGAGGTCGGCGGCATCATCGCCGAGATCCGCGGCGGCATCGGCGCCACCGCCGCCGACATCGACGACGGCGCGCGCGCGGTGAGCGCCTGCACCGACCGCGTCGCCGAGCTCGAGCAGCGCCTGCACACGATCCGCGCCGCGGTCGCCGACTCGGCCGCCCACGTCGCCAAGATCGAGCACGCCACCGCCCACCATGCCGAGCTCAGCGCGACGATCGCGGTCGACGTCCGCCAGGTGGCCGAGATGGCCGTGCGCGGGCGTGACATCGTCGGTGGCGTCGGCACCCACACGCGCGAGATCGGCCACCTCGCAGAGCGCCTGTCGACGACGGTGCTGGGCCTGCAGACCTAGGCACGCCGGCTGCGGTCAGGGGGTAAACTCCGGGGCTCGCCCGTCCCCCTGCGTCCGCCCGATGAGCCTGCACCGCCTGCTGTTCCTGCTCCTGCTGTCACTGCTGCCCGCCCTCGCCGCCGCCCAGCCCGCCGCCGTGCCCAGCGCCGACGAGCTGCAGGCGAAGCTCGAGGCGCTGCCCGCGCGCAAGCTCGCCGAGGCCGAGCAGCGCGCCGCCCAGCAGGCGCTGGAGCAGGCCCTCGCCCAGCTCGCCGCCGCCGCCGACAGCGCGCGCGAGCTGGCGCGGCTCAAGCGCCAGCTCGATGAGGCGCCGCAGCAGATCGACGAAGCCCGGCGCGCGCTCGCCCGCCTGCAGACAGGCCCGGCGGCGGCGGCGATCGACGCCGGCACCCCGCTCGCCACGCTCGAGCAGCAGCTGGCCGAGCGCAGCACCGCGCTCGCCGACTGGCAGCGCACGCTGGCCGAGGCCAACAGCCTGCTCGTCGCCGCGCGCACCGGGCCGGAGCGCGCGCAGAGCGAGATCAGCGCCGGCCAGGCGCGCATGCTCGCGATCGACGCCGCGCTGCAGAGCGGGCGCGAAGGCGGGCGCGCGCTCGGCGCCGAACGCCGCGACGCGCTCGCCGCCGAGCGCCATGCGCTCGAGGCGCACGCCGCGCTGCGCCTGCAGGAACTCGCCGGCAACGCCCTGCTGCAGGACCTCGGCCAGGCGCGGCGCGAGCGCGCGACGCTCGAGCTCGCCCGCCTCGAGCAGCAGGTCCAGGCCCTGCAGGCGGCGATCAACGCCCGCCGCAGCGCCCAGTCGGCGCAAGCAGTGGCGGCGCTGGCGGGCGATGGGCAGCCGGCCGCGCGCGACAGCCTGCTGGCGCGCGAAGGCGCCGCCAACCAGCAGCTCTCCGACTACCTGCTGCGCGCGACCGAGGACCTCAACCGCCTGACCCAGCGCAACCTGCGCGCGCGCCAGCAGCTCGACGGCCTGAACCAGGCCGCCGCCGTGCTGCAGGAGCAGATCGACGTGCTGCAGGGCAGCCAGCTGCTGTCGCGCATCCTCTACGAGCAGAAGAAGGCGCTGCCGCGGCTCGAGCTCGACGCCACGCTCGCCGACCGCATCGCCGAGATCCGCCTCTACCAGTTCGAGCTCAACCAGCAGCGCGACCAGCTCGCCAACCCGGCGGCCCACGCCGAGCGCCTGCTCGCCGCCGAGCCCGCCGAGCGCGTCGACGATGCCCTGCGCGAAGCCCTGCGCAGCTTGCTCGCGACCCGCGCCGAGCTGCTCGAGCGCCTGAACCGCGAGCTCACCGGCCTGCTCGGCGCCGCGATCACGCTGCAACTCGCCGAGAAGCAGCTCTACGACACCGCCGACCGCCTGCGCGCCACGCTCGACGAGCAGATGTTCTGGATCCCGAGCAACCGGCCGCTCGACTTCGAGTGGCTGAAGGCCCTGCCGGGCGCGCTCGAACGCCAGCTCGCGGCGATGCCCTGGCAGGCGGCGCGGCAGGAGCTGTGGGCGGGGCTGCAGGCGCGACCGCTGCTGTTCCTGCCGGTGTTGCTGATCACCGCCGTGCTGCTGTGGCGACGCGCCTGGCTGCGCGCGAAGCTCGAGCGCCTGCACGGCGACATCGGCTATGTGCGCCGCGACAGCCAGCTCCACACCCCGCTCGCGCTGCTGCTGAACCTGCTGCTGGCGCTACCGCTGAGCCTGCTGCTGGCGCTCGGCGGCCTCGCGCTGCAGATGGACGCGCGCGGCCAGAACCTGACCCTGGGCGCAGCCCTGCTCGACATGGCGCAGGCCTGGCTGGTGTTCTACACCGCCTACCGCATCCTCGCCCCCGGCGGCGTCGCCGAGCGCCACTTCAACTGGCCGGCGCAGCAGACCCACTTCCTGCGCCTGCAGATGCGCCACCTCGGTCTCGTCGTGCTCGCCGTCGTCGCCATCGTCGCCATCGCCGAACACCAGCCCGAGATGCTCGCCGACGACGTGCTCGGCCTGCTCACCCTGCTCGCCGGCTACGGCTCGATGGCCTGGCTGATGGGCCGCCTGCTGTGGCACGGCCCGCGCGGCGAGCGCACGCCGCCGCTGCGCGCCGCGGTCGGCGTGGCGCTGGCGCTGATGCCGCTGGCGCTGATCGGCGCGCTGCTGCTGGGCTACTACTACACCGCGCTGAAGCTCACCGGGCGGCTGATCGACAGCCTGTTCCTGCTCATCCTGTGGCAGCTGCTGCTCGCCACCGCGACGCGCAGCCTGGCGGTGGCGGCGCGCCGCCTCGACCACCAGCGCGCGGTGAGCCGGCGCGAGGCCGCCGAGCGCGACGCCGACGGCGGCGAGCTGCCCGAAGGCCCGGTGCTCGGCCTCGACAAGGTGAACCAGCAGTCGCTGCGCCTGCTGCGCCTGGGCCTGCTGGGCGGCTTCCTCGTCGCCCTGTACTGGGTGTGGGCGGACCTGATCACCGTGTTCGCCTACCTCGACAACATCGTGCTGTACGAATTCAGCAGCGGCAGCGGCGACACCGCGGCGCTGGTGCCGATCAGCCTGCAGGACGTGCTCGGCGCGCTCGTCATCGCCGCGGTGGCGCTGGTGCTGGCCGCCAACCTGCCCGGCCTGCTCGAAGTGCTCGTGCTGTCGCGCATGAAGCTCGCCCAGGGCAGCGCCTACGCGACGACGACCCTGCTGTCCTACGTCATCATGGGCGTGGGCATCGTCGCCACGCTGTCGACGCTGGGGGTGAGCTGGGACAAGCTGCAGTGGCTGGTGGCGGCGCTGTCGGTGGGCCTGGGCTTCGGCCTGCAGGAGATCTTCGCCAACTTCATCTCCGGCCTGATCATCCTGTTCGAGCGCCCGGTGCGGATCGGCGACACGGTCACGATCGGCAACCTGTCGGGCACGGTGAGCCGCATCCAGATCCGGGCGACGACGATCACCGACTTCGACCGCAAGGAGATCATCGTCCCGAACAAGACCTTCGTCACCGGCCAGCTCATCAACTGGTCGCTGACCGACACCGTCACCCGGGTCACGGTCAAGGTCGGCGTCGCCTACGGCTCCGATCTCGCGCAGGTGCGCGCGCTGCTCGAACGCATCGCCGACGAGAACCCGCGCGTGCTGAAGGAGCCGGCGCCGCTGGTGTTCTTCCTTGCCTTCGGCGCCAGCACGCTGGACCACGAGCTGCGCATCCATGTGCGCGAGCTGGCCGACCGCAACGCCGCGATCGACGAGATCAACTGCCGCATCGACACGCTGTTCAGGGAACACGGCATCGAGATCGCCTTCCCGCAGATGGACGTGCACATCCGCAGCATCGCCGGCCCCGGCGCCGACCTGGCCGGCCCACCCGCGCCGGCCGGCGCCTGAGCGAGCATCGTCGGGCCGTCCCAGACGCAAGGGGGCGGCCGCAGACGCGACCGCCCCCCGGGGAGGGACGCCGCGGGCCGTGGCGGCCCGCCCGCCTCAGCGCGCCGCGCCCTGGCCCGCCAGCACGCGGTCGAGCGACAGCCGGCCGCCGCCGCCGATCGCCAGCGACACCGACACCGCGAGCAGGGCGAGGCCGAACTCGTAGCCGTTGTTGCTCATGAACAGGCCGTTGCCGATATGCACGCTGAAGATCGCCACCAGCATCGCCACTGCGAGCACCGCGCCGGCCGGACGCACGAGCAGGCCGAGGAGCAGGGCGAGGCCGCCGAAGAACTCGGCGCTGCCGGCGAGCAGCGCCATCAGGTAGCCCGGGGCGAGGCCGATCGAGGCCATCCACTGGCCGGTGCCCTCGAGGCCGTAGCCGCCGAACCAGCCGAACAGCTTCTGCGCGCCGTGGGCGATGAAGATGATGCCCACCGGAATGCGCAGGGCGAGGGCGGCAAAGCCGGCGTCGGTGGCGGCGAGTTTCTTGATCAGGGTGTTGTTCATGGTCGTTCTCCGTCGGGATGCGTGATGGGGGAAAGGGAAGTGTCGTTGTTGTTGTCAGGACGAAACCGTGAAGCGCTGGCGCAGCTTGCGGCCCTGTTCGGCCTCGTCGACGATCGCCACCGCGAGGTCGGCCACCGTGATGCGCGCCGGCTGCGCGCCGTCCATCGGCAGCTCGTCGCCGCCGACGGTGAAGCGCCCGCTGCGCGGCCCCGGCACCAGCCGCGCCGGCGGCGAGACGAAGGTCCATTCCAGCTCGGCTTCGGCACGGATCAGGTTCAGCGCCGCGCGCGCGGCGAGCGCGCCCTGCTTGTATTCGGCCGGGAAGTCCGGCGTATCGACCAGTTGCACGCCGGGCGCGACGTACAGGCTGCCGGCGCCGCCGACCACCAGCAGCCGCTTGACGCCGGCTTGCTTGACGCCGTCGATGATGGCGCGGGTGCCGCGCAGGAAGAGGTCGTGGATGTCGGCCTCGCCCCAGCCCGGGTTGTAGGCGCTGATCACGGCGTCGTGGCCGCGCACGGCACGGGCGACCTCGGTGGCGTCCAGCGCATCGGCGCGCACCACGCTGAGGCCGTCGCGGGCGGCGTACTTCTCCGGGTGGCGGGCGAGCGCGGTGACGCGGTGGCCGCGCGCCAGCAGCTCTTCGAGCAGGGCGCTGCCGACGAAGCCGGTGCCACCGATGAGGGCGATGTTCATGTCGATCTCCACGGGGTGATGTCAGTGGCGCCCATGGTATGAACTTCACAAACTCGGCGTAAGTCGCTGAATCACGCCTACACTGTTTAGCATCACTTCACGATGATCGCGCAATGATCGACTTCCGCCGCATGGCCGTGTTCGCCACCGTGGTCGAACAGGGTTCGCTCAGCGCCGCCGGCCGCCGCCTGGGCATGAGCACTTCGGCGGTCAGCCAGCACCTGCGTGCGCTCGAGCAGGCCTATGGCGTGACCCTGCTCCACCGCTCGACGCGCAAGCTCGCGCTCACCGACGCCGGCAGCCGCTTCGCCCGCCACTGCCAGGCCATGCTCGCCGCCGCCGGCGCCGCGCACGAGCAGCTCGCCCTCGCCCACGACGCCCCCGGCGGCCAGCTGCGCCTGGCCGCGCCGGTCGGCTTTGCCCGCCACGTCGCCCCCGCGCTGGCGCCGCTGCTCGCCGCCCACCCGGGGCTGAAGCTGCACCTGAGCGTGGCTGACGAGATGATCGACCTCATCGACGCCCGCATCGACCTCGCCGTGCGCGCCGGGCGGCTCGCCGACTCGAACTGGGTGGCGCAGCGCCTGTGTGCGCTCGAGTGGGTGCTGTGCGCCGCCCCCGCCTACCTCGCCCGCGCCGGCGCGCCGCTGAGCCCGGCCGCGCTCGCCACCCACGACTGGCTCGCGGTGACGCAGCACGAGGACGAGATCGACCTGCGCCTGACCGGCCCCGACGGCAGCAGCCAGCCGCTGCAGCTCGCGCCGCGCATCACCAGCAACAACCACCTCGCCCTGCTGCAGCTGTGCCTCGCCGGCCTCGGCCTCGCGCTGATGGTGCGCGCCGACGTCGACGACGAGCTGCGCGCCGGCCGCCTCGTCGCCCTGCTGCCGGGCTGGCGCCTGCCCGACCTGCCGGTGTGGGCGGTGACGCCGCAGCGCGATGCGCAGCCGGCCAAGGTGCGCCACGCGATCGAGGCCCTGCGCGCGCACTTCCGCCGGGTGCCGGGCGCGCGCGACTGATTGGCCTCGCCGCGGCGCCGCGCGGCGTCTATGCTGGAGAAAAACTCCGCCGCCCGCAGCGAGGCCGGCACGCGCACCCCCAGGAGAGAACCGATGACCAGCTTCACCCTCAACGGGCAGGCGGTGAGCACCGACTTGGCCGAGGACACGCCCTTGCTGTGGGTCCTGCGCGACGGCCTCGGCCTGACCGGCACCAAGTTCGGCTGCGGCATGGCGCTGTGCGGTGCCTGTACCGTGCATGTGGACGGCGCGCCGACACGCGGCTGTTCGACGCCGCTGGCAGCGGTGGCGGGCAAGCGCGTGACCACGATCGAGGCGATCGGCGGCGAGCGCGTCGGCGCCGCGGTGCAGGCGGCGTGGCAGAAGCTCGACGTCGTCCAGTGCGGCTACTGCCAGTCGGGCCAGATCATGGCCGCGACCGCGCTGCTGGCGGCCACGCCGCGCCCGAGCGACGCCGACATCGACGCCGCGCTGGCGGGCAACCTGTGCCGCTGCGCCACCTACGTCCGCATCCGCGCCGCGATCCACGAAGCCGCGCGCAGCCTGGCGTGAAGGAGGGCGACATGGACATCCGCCGCGCCGCCACCGCCTGTACCCGCGCCGGCCTGGCCGGCGCCTCCGTGACCGACGCCCTCCGCCCCGCCGCCCTCGCCAACGTCTCCCGGCGCGACTTCCTCAAGGCCGGCGCCGGCCTCACGCTGGCCCTGGTCCTGCCCGCCGCCGGCGCCGCCGATGCGACGCGCGCCGGCCCCGGCATCGCCGGCTCCGCCGCCACGCTCGCGCCCGGCGCGGGCTTCGCCCCCAACGCCTTCGTCCGCATCGGCACCGACGGCCGCGTCACCGTGATCGCCAAGCACCTCGAGATGGGGCAGGGCACCTACACCGGCCTCGCCACCCTGGTCGCCGAGGAGCTCGACGCCGACTGGGCGCAGGTCGAGGTCGAGGGCGCGCCGGCCGACGCCAGCCGCTACAACAACCTGCTGTGGGGCCCGGCGCAGGGCACCGGCGGCAGCACCGCGATCGCCAACTCCTTCGCCCAGCTGCGCCAGGCCGGCGCCGCCGCGCGCGCGATGCTGGTCGAGGCCGCGGCGGCGCGCTGGCAGGTGCCGGCGGCCGAGATCGAGGTCGCCACCGGCGTCGTGCGCCACGCGCCGAGCGGCCGCGCGGCGCGCTTCGGCGAGCTGGCCGAGGCCGCCGCGGCGCTGCCGCTGCCGGCCGAGGTGAAGCTGAAGGAGGCGCGCGAGTTCAAGCTCATCGGCCGCCCGCTGCCGCGCAAGGACAGCGTGGCCAAGACCACCGGAGCGGCGCTGTTCACCCAGGACGTCCGCCTGCCCGGCATGCTGGTGGCCGTCGTCGCCCATCCGCCGCGCTTCGGCGCCACCGTGCGCGGCGTCGACGAGGCCGGCGCGCGCGCGGTCAAGGGCGTCGTCGACGTGGTGCGCATCCCCGCCGGCGTCGCCGTGCTCGCCGCCGACTACTGGACGGCGAAGAAGGGGCGCGACGCGCTGCGGGTGGACTGGGACGAGTCGGCCGCCTGGCGCGGCAGCTCGGCGGCGCTGGTGGCCGACTACCGCACCCTGGCCGCCACCCCGGGCCTGGTCGCGCGCCGCGAGGGCGAGGCCGAAGCGCAGCTCGCCGCCGCCGGCAAGGTGTTCGAGGCCGAGTTCGTGCTGCCCTTCCTCGCCCACGCCGCGCTCGAGCCGCTGAACTGCGTGATGCGGCTCGACGCCGAGGGTTGCGAGGTGTGGAACGGCGAGCAGCTGCACACCGGCGACCAGCACGCGCTGGCGGCCTTCTTCGGCCTGCGCCCGGAGCAGGTCAGGCTCAACATGCTGTTCGCCGGCGGCAGCTTCGGCCGCCGCGCCAACCCGCACTCCGACTACGTGCTCGAGACCGCGCAGATCGTCAAGGCGATCGACGGCCGCGCGCCGGTCAAGCTCGTCTGGTCGCGCGAGGACGACATGCGCGCCGGCTACTACCGGCCGCTCTACCTGCACCGCCTGCGCGCCGCGCTCGACGCCGACGGCCGGCCGCTGGCCTGGGCGCACCGCATCGTCGGCCAGTCGATCATTGCCGGCACCGCGTTCGAGCCGATGCTGGTCAAGGACGGCGTCGACGCCACCTCGGTCGAGGGCGCGGCCAGCCTGCCGTATGCGATTCCCCACCTCGACGTCGATGTGCACACGACCAACGCCACGGTGAAGGTGCCGGTGCAGTGGTGGCGCTCGGTCGGCTCCAGCCACACGGCCTTCTCCACCGAAGTCTTCCTCGACGAACTGGCGGCGGCCGCCGGCGCCGACCCGGTCGCCTACCGCCTCGCCCTGCTCGCGGCTCACCCGCGCCACGCCGGCGTGCTCCGGCTCGCCGCCGCCCAGGCGGGCTGGGACCGGCCGCTGGCGCCGGCGGCAAGCGGCAAGCGCGGCCGCGGCGTGGCGGTGCACGAGTCCTTCAACACCTATGTCGCCCAGGTCGTGGAAGTCACCGTCGCCGACGACGGCCGCTTCAAGCTCGATCGCGTCGTCTGCGCGGTCGATTGCGGCATCGCGGTCAATCCGGACGTGATCCGCGCGCAGATGGAAGGCGGCATCGGCTTCGGCCTGTCGGCGGCGCTGAGCGGGGCGATCACGCTCGAGGACGGCGCCGTCGTGCAGTCGAACTTCCACGACTATCCGCTGCTGCGCATCGACCAGATGCCGGCGGTGGAGGTGCACATCGTGCCCTCGGCGGAACAGCCGACCGGCGTCGGCGAGCCGGGCGTGCCGCCGATCGCGCCGGCGCTGGTCAATGCGCTCTTCGCCGCCACCGGCAAGCACCTGCGCACGCTGCCGCTCGGCGAGCGCGTGCCGGTCTGAGGCACACGCGCATGAGACTGCGCCTGGGTCCCAAGCCGCGCCGGCGGCCCTGCGCCTGCGCCGGCCACGCCAGCCGCGCGGCGGCGCCGGACGCCCGCC
>JANJTU010000294.1 GCA_024710965.1 Thauera sp.
ATCCTGGGCTCGATGAGCGGCTCCAACATCGCCACCGTCGCCGCGCTCAGCTTCCTCATCGGGGCGATGGCGCAGTCGGGCTATCCGCGCCCCTTCGCCGTCGCCGTCGTCGCCGCCGGCTGCACCTTCGGCGTCGTCATCCCGCCCAGCATCGGCTTCATCATCTACGGCGTGCTCACCGAGACCTCGATCCCGAAGCTGTTCGCCTCCGGCGTCTTCCCCGGCCTGCTGATGCTGCTCTTTCTCGGCGGCTTCGTGCTCATCGTGTCGGTCATCAACAACTACCGCCCGGCCGCCATCGAGCGCTCCTGGCCGCTGTTCTTCGCCGCGCTGCGCAAGGCCTCGTGGGGCCTGCTGGCGCCGGTGATCATCCTCGGCGGCATCTACGCCGGGGTGTTCACCGCCACCGAGGCGGCGGCGGTGGCGGTCGTCTACATCTTCCTGATCGACAAGTTCATCTACAAGCAGATCCGCCTCGCCGACCTGCCCGAGGTGTTCTTCCAGTCCGGGCGCACGATCGGCGTCATCGGCATGATGATCGCGATGTCCTCGGTGTTCGGCTGGATCCTGCAGACGCAGGGCCTGGCGAGCCAGGTCAACGGCGC
Source organism: Thauera sp. (assembly GCA_024710965.1). Taxonomy (GTDB): domain Bacteria; phylum Pseudomonadota; class Gammaproteobacteria; order Burkholderiales; family Rhodocyclaceae; genus Thauera. Next base: position 606 of record JANJTU010000294.1, read on the forward strand.
GCTGCTGGAGGCGAGCGGCGGCAACCCGGTGCTGATCCTCGGCCTGATGCAGGCGGTGCTGGTGGTGTCGGGCATGTTCCTCGAGCCGATCGCGGCGATGTACCTGCTGGTGCCGCTGTTCAAGCCCACCCTGCTCGAGATCGGCATGGACCTGGTGCAGTTCGGCGCGGCGCTGACGGTGAACCTGTCGATGGCCCACCTGACCCCGCCGGTCGGCGTCGGCCTCTTCCTCGCCGCCCAGCTCGGCGGCGTGTCGATCGGCAAGGCCGCGCTGTGGGCGATCCCCTTCGTGCTGCTGGAAATCCTCGTCGTGCTGCTGGTGACCTACATCCCGGCGATCGCCCTGACCCTGCCGGCGATGGTGCAGTAACGCGCACCCGCCCCGAACACAGCTTCGAACACAGCTTCGACCACAACCCCGAACGGAGACAACCGATGCGCCTGCTCGTCATCAACCCCAACACCTCGACCAGCGTCACCGCCAGGATCGAGGCCGTCGCCCGCGCCGCCGCCGCGCCCGGCACCGAGCTCGAGTTCGTCACCGCGCCCTACGGCGTGCCCTACATCGCCACCCGCGCCGAGGCCATCATCGGCGGCCGCGTCGTGCTCGAGATCCTCGCCGAACGCGAGGCCGAGTTCGACGGCGCGGTGGTCGCCGCCTTCGGCGACCCCGGCCTGGGCGCCGCGCGCGAGCTGATGTCGATCCCGGTCGTCGGCCTGGCCGAGGCCTCGATGCTGATGGCCTGCCCGCTGGGGCGCCGCTTCTCCATCGTCTCCTTCTCCAGCCGGCTCGAGCCCTGGTACCGCGAATGCGTCGAGTGGAACGGCCTCGGCGCCCGCCTGGCGAGCATCCGCATGCTCGACGCCAAGGTCGCCGACATCGGCCGCGTGCAGGCCGAGAACGAGGATCTGCTGGTGGAGCTGGCCTGCCGCGCGGTGGAGCAGGACGGCGCCGAGGTCGTGATCCTCGCCGGCGCGCCGCTCGCCGGGCTCGCCTCGCGCGTGCGCGAGCGCGTGCCGGTGCCGCTGGTCGAGAGCGTCGCCGCCAGCATCCACCTCACCGAGAGCCTGGTCGCGCTGCAGCCGCGCAAGGCAGTGGCCGGTTCCTACCGCCAGTCCGCGCCGAAGGCCGCCAGCGGGCTGCCGGCGGCGCTGGCGCGGGTCATCGAGGCCGGGCGCAGCCCGCGCGCGGCGCAGTAGGGCGGGCGCCCACTCAGCCGCCGACGATCTCCGGCAGCGTCGCCAGCTGCCAGCCCGCGGCCTCGAGCGCGGCGCGCAACTGGCGCGCGCTCGCCACCGCGCCGAGGGTGTCGCCATGGACGCAGATGCTGTCCATCGTCGCCGGCAGCAGCTTGCCCGACTGCGCGACGATGCCACCGGCCTCGAGCATGCGCAGCACGTGGGCGACGAGTTCGGCGTGGTCGTGGATCACCGCGCCGGGGCGGCCGCGCGGCACGAGCAGGCCGTCGTCGGTGTAGGCGCGGTCGGCGAAGACCTCCGCCGCCACGCGCAGGCCGGCGCGCTCGCCGGCGCGGTACAACTCGGACAGCGCCGGCGCGAGCAGGATCAGCTCGCGGTCGATCGCGCGCACCGCGCGCGCAATCGCGTCGGCGAGCGCGGCATCCTCGCAGGCCTGGTTGTTGAGCGCGCCGTGCGGCTTGACGTGGGTCACGCGCCCGCCCTCGGCGGCGGCGACGCCGGCCAGCGCCCCGACCTGGTAGATCACGATCGCCTCCACTTCGGCCGGCGCGAGCTTCATCGGCCGCCGGCCGAAGCCCTGTAGGTCGGGGTAGGCGGGATGGGCACCGAGGCTCACCCCGGCGGCGCGCGCGCTGCGCACGGTGTGGCGCATCACGAGCGGGTCGCCGGCATGGAAGCCGCAGGCGATGTTGGCCGAGCGCACCACCTGCAGCAGGGCCTCGTCCTCGCCCATCTTCCAGGCGCCGAAGGATTCGCCGAGGTCGGCGTTGAGGTTGATCTTCATGTCGGGGTCTCCGTTCGTTGGCATGAACCGTCACCGGTGACGCACGCCGCGCGCAAGCGGGCAGCGTCTCGGGTCGGTGCGCGGCGCTTGTGCGCAGGGATCCGCCCGGGGGCGGCCCGGCGCTGATTCAGTCGCCCCCACCGGTGAGCGGGCGGTACTCGGGCGCCAGCGCATGGACGACGCCGCCCACCAGGTTGGCCGCATAGAGCGCGTCGAGGTCGATGCCGCCGGGCAACAGCGGCCGGATCGCGCCGAGCAGGGCGCGCGTGTCGGCTTCGGCGGCGCGGGCGAGGCGCTCGCCCTCGGCGCCGTCCACCGCGGCGAAGCGCAGGCTCTGGCCCGGGCGCAGCGCGGCCAGCCGCCCGAGGTCGGCGCCGATCACGGTGGCGATCTTCGGGTAGCCGCCGGCGGTCTGGGCGTCGGCCAGCAGCACGATCGGCTGGCCGCTGCCGGGCACCTGGATCGAGCCCGGCACGGTGGCGTCGGAGACGATCTCGCGCGCGCCGGCGTGCTCCAGCAGCGGCCCCTCGAGGCGCACGCCCATGCGGTCGGCCTCGGCGCTGACGCGGTATTCGCCGCCGAGGAAGGCCGCCCGCGTGGCGGCGCCGAAGTGCTCGGCCTGCGGCCCGAGGACGACGCGGATCGGCCCGGCGTCGGCGAGCGGCGGCTGCGCCAGCACGCGCTCGCTGCCGCCGGTGGGGGCCGACGCCGGCAGCAGCGCGCCGG
>JANJTU010000350.1 GCA_024710965.1 Thauera sp.
GTAGCGCTGGCGGTACTTCTGCTCGACGTCGGTGAGGCCGTGGAACTTGTCCGGCAGCGGGCGCAGGCTCTTGGTCAGGAGGCGGATCTCGCCCGCCTTGACCGTGAGTTCGCCGGTCTTGGTCTTGAACAGCGTGCCGACGCAGCCGACGATGTCGCCGATGTCCCAGTGCTTGAAGTCGGCATAGACCTCCTCGCCGACGCCGTCACGCTGCACGTACAGCTGGATGCGGCCGGAGAGGTCCTGGATCGTGATGAAGCTCGCCTTGCCCATGACGCGCTTGAGCATGATGCGGCCGGCGACCTTGACTGCCACCGGCGTGGCTTCGAGCGCTTCCGGCTCCTTGTCGCCATAGAGTTCGTCGAGCTTGCCCGCCGTGTTCTCGCGCGAGAAGTCGTTGGGGAAGGCGCGACCGCCACTGCGCCAGGCGGCGAGTTTCTCGCGGCGCTCGGCGATGAGGTGGTTTTCGTCCTGGGGTGTGGCGGGGGCGTTCTGCTCGGACATGATTTGCGTGTCGGTTCGGATTGGGGATCGTGGGCGCTGGCGGGGGCAGGGGCCCGGCCGCGAGCGACAAAGGCGTAATTGTGGCAGGCCGCAGGGGGCGGGGCAATTGCGCGCGGCATCGCAGGCAGCGGCGTGGACCCGTGCCGGTGCGCGCGGCGGGTGCTGCAGTATGGGGTGGCTGAAATCGATTGGCTGAAAATAGTCGGTGTTCGGTCTAAAGTGCGCGACGCGAGAACCGTTAAAACTCTTACAAAAACCACATATTCGCTATGGATGAGGATAATGGGCACCTTCAGTGAGCTCTACGAGACCATCGAGAAGACCTTCTGGAACTCGTTGACGAAGAAGCTGAGCAGCTTTGCGTTGCTCTTTCTCATCAACCTGGTCTACCTCGTCGTGTATTGGCGGCAGAAGGGCGAGATCGAGCATTTGCTGGCGACGGGGCAGGTGGCGCCGGAGCCGGCGGCGGGGATCGTCGCCGTGCTCGACGGCGGGTTGACGGTCATGATCGTGCTGACGGCGCTGTCGCTCGTGGTCAACGTCGGTCAGATCCTCTACATGCGTCACCTGATCGTGCGCCCGGTGCGCGTGATCACCCGCATCTTCAACGAGATCGCGCGCGGCGAGGGCGACTTCTCGCACAACCTGCCGCTCACCACCCACGACGAACTGCGTGAGCTCGCCGCGAGCTACAACCGCTTCGCCGACAAGATGCGCCAGATCATCAGCGAGGTGCGCACGATGAGCGTCAGCATCGCGCGCGAGGCGGTGCAGGTGAAGGTGCGGGTGGAGAACTCGGCCAAGGACGCGCGTGAGCAGGGGCGCATGACCGCGCTGGTGTTCGACGCGAGCACGGAATCCACCGCGGCGATCGAGGATGTGTCGCACAGCGCGCACAAGATCACCGAATCGACCAATGCCAACCTCACGATCGCGCGCCAGTCCCTGCGCGAGATGCAGGACATCGCCGGCAAGATCAACGCCGTGAGCGAGAAGGTGCTGCAGTTCAACCATACGGTGGATGGCCTGTCCGACCGCTCGGAAAGCGTCAAGCAGATCGCCTCGTTGATCCGCGAGATCGCCGACCAGACCAACCTGCTCGCGCTCAACGCGGCGATCGAGGCGGCGCGTGCGGGCGAGGCCGGGCGCGGCTTTGCGGTCGTCGCCGACGAGGTGCGCAAGCTCGCCGAGCGCGTCAACCAGGCCACCGCAGAGATCGTCGGCAACATCAACGGCATGCTCGACCTGGTCGCCAACACGCGCAGCGAGAACGAGGTGATCAACGCCGACGTGCTGCAGACGCGCGAGGTGGTGGACCGCTCGGCGCGCCAGTTCGAGCACATGGTGGGCGAGTTCGAGACCACCGGCACCCAGCTCGGCCAGATCGCCTCGGCGATGGAAGCGCTGTCCGGCACCAACAGCCGCGTCCACGAGAACGTCAACGTCATCCACGAGCTGTCGAGCACGGTGGCGCAGCACATGGACGACAGCGAGCAGCGCACGGTCGAGCTGACCAAGATCACTGAGGCGGTGCAGGAGCTGGTGTCGCGCTTCAAGATCGGGCAGGGCACCTTCGACCAGGTGGTGGGCCAGGCGCGTGCGTTCCGCGACCAGGTCCAGGGCCAGCTCGAGGACATGGCGGCCAATCGGGTCGACGTCTTCGACCGCCGCTATCAGCCGCTGCCGCACACCAATCCGCCCAAGTTCAAGGTGACCTGGGGCGACGAGTTCACCCGCCGCTGCCAGAGCATGCTCGACGGCTGCGTCGCGGCCACGCAGGGGGCGGCTTTCGCCGTGGCGGTGAATACCGACGGCTACCTGTCGGCGCACAACGCGAAATTCTCCCGGCCGCTCACCGGCAACTACGAAACCGACCTCGTCGGCAACCGGACCTGTCGCAAGTTCGAGAGCCCGGCCGAACTGCGCGCCGCGCGCAACACCGAGCCGATGCTGCTGCAGACCTATCTGCGCGACACCGGCGAGATCCTGTGCGACATCGCCATGCCGATCATGATCGGCGGCCGGCACTGGGGCAACGCCCGCGTCGGGGTGCCGGCGGAGGTGCTGCTGCGCGCCTGAGCGCTGCCGGCGGCAGCGGGCGGCCACGACGGCTGCCCGGGAGGAGAGTGGTGTGAAGGGGAGGCGCCAAAGGGCGTCGCCGCGATTGGGGGCGCGGCCGACGCCGCCGCGCCGATGATGCCTATCGGAAGCTCGCCGTGGCGCCGGGCGTGGTCGCCTCCACGTAGCGCTCGTGGGTGTCCTTCACCGGATGCGCCGCCCATGTGTCGCCGCGGTGCCGGCTTGCCTTGGCCAAGTACATGGCCCTGTCGGCCGCCTTCAGCAGCTGATGCTCCTCGTCGCCGTCGTCCGGAAAGGTGGCCACGCCGATGCTGAGCGACACCGCGGCCCCGCCGTCATCGAGGGCGATGTGCTTGCCGACGAGGCGAACCTTGTCGATCACGCTCGCCAGGCCGTCGGGGTTGGTGACGTCAACGAGGATCATCACGAACTCGTCGCCGCCGAGCCGGGCCACGGTGTCCTCGGCACGGATGCAGCGCTTGAGGTGCTCGCCGACAGTGCGCAGCAACGCGTCGCCGGTTGCATGGCCGAAGTGATCGTTGATTGCCTTGAACCCGTCCACGTCGATGAACAGGACGGCGAAGCACTGGCAGGCGCGCGTGGCGCGGGCGACTTCCTGGTGCAGCCGGTCCAGGAAGAGGTTGCGGTTGGGCAGGTCGGTGAGCGGGTCGTAGTTGGCCAGGTAGTCGAGGCGTTCGTAGGCCCGCATCTGTGCCGTGACGTCCCTCAGGGTGGCCACGTAGTGCACGATCGTGCCGAAGCGATCGACGAAGGGGCGGATGCTCTCCTGCGCGTAGAAGGTTTCGCCGCCCTTCCGACGATTGAGAAAGTGGTCGTTGAATTCCTGGCCGGAACGCAGCGTCGACCACATCTGCGCATAGAAATCGGCGCCCAGCGCGCCGGATTTGAGAATCCGGGGCGTCTGTCCCACCACTTCGTCGGGGGCGAAACCGGTCATGAGCTCGAAGGCCGGGTTCACGTACTCGATGAGCCCGTCGGTGTCGGTAATCAGGACGGCTTCGGTGCTGAATTCGGCCGCCGCGATGAGGCGACGCAGCTCTGACTGCGCCGCGCCTTCGGCCGATGACTGGCGCAGTTCGAGCACGAGGCCGAATCGGCCGTCCAGGGTCATCTGTGCGATCGAGATTTCGATGCCGAAGCGCCGTCCCGTGCCGTCCACGCCGTCGAAGGTGGCCCACTCGTCTGCGGAAAAGCGGAAAGCGACGAAGGCAAGGTTGTAGCCCGGCGTGTCGTCGCGCAGAGGAAGCTCGGGAATCAATGCCCGGACGGGCCTGCCGATCGCCGCGGCGGCACGGATGCCGAACAGTTGTGCGGCTGCCGGGCTGCACGAACGGATACAGCCGCGAAGGTCGAGGACCAGCGTGAAGCTGGCCATCGACGCTTCGATGGGTGCCCGCAGGTCGGTCAATGGGGTGATCCGACGCGAACTGCGGCTGATGCCGCTCTCACGACAGGCGCGGCCATGAGGCCGCGTCATGAACTCCGCCGGTGCTGTCGTCGGCATGACGCCCGCCAGGCAAGCGGCGCGGCTCCGCATTGTGGGCGCGGCATATCTTGCCATGTCTCCTCCTCCCGTTTCTTGTCGTCAGCGAAGGGCCGGGTCTTGCCATCCTTCGGCACAGAGCGTTGTGCCCCGAATTGCCCGCCCGCGGTGCATCGGCAGAATTACAGTGAAATCAATGGCCGCGGTAAATACCCGTCACCACTTACGTGGTCACACGTACGTGACAACGCGTAGATGCCGGCGAGGAAAAGGCTGGCGGCGGGAGTGGATCTCCGCCGCTGCAGCGCTGGATCACGGCTCGTCCGCGGACGCCCCGGACAGGCTACGGGGAGAGATGGGCATCGGATGATGCCGACTTGCCCGTCCCCATGAGCTGCGCGAGTTCGAACCAGGTCGTGGCGCCGGTCTTGAGCAGGATGTGCGAGCGGTGCACCTCGACGGTGCGAAAGCTGATGCCGAGCTCCTGCGCAATCTTCTTGCTCGTGAAGCCGGCCACCGCCAGGGCGAGGACTTCGCGCTCGCGCTCGGTCAGTGCATTGAGCCGGGCGCGGGCCGCTTCGCGGGCCTCCTCGTGTTCGCGCGCCTTGCCGTCGCGCGCCAGTTCGGCCTCGACGCGTTCGAGCAGCCGTGCGCCATCCACGGGCTTGGTCAGGAAATCTGTCGCGCCGGCCTTCATCACGCGGACGGTGGTCGGGATGTCGCCGTGTGCGGTGAGGAAGATGATCGGCAGGCGAATGCCGAGGTGGCCGAGTTCGGCCTGCAGCTCGGTCCCGCTCATTCCCGCCATCCTGATGTCCAGCACGAGACAGCGCGGTCCGTCCGGCAGCGGTGTCTGCAGAAAGGCCTCGGCGCTGGCGTAGGTCCTGACCTCGATGCCGGCGGTCTCGATCAGCAGGGCGAGGCTGTCGCGCACGGCGTCGTCGTCATCGACCACGAATACGATAGGTGGGCTCATGGGGCGAAGGGAAGGGTGAAGTGGAAGCTGGCTCCGGCCCCGGGCGTAGTTTCGACCCACAGCCTGCCGCCGTGCGCCTCGACGAGGGAGCGGCTGATCGCGAGGCCGAGGCCGAGTCCCTTGGGCTTGGTGGAGAAGAAAGGCTCGAAGACCCGCCGCGCGGTGTGCTCGTCGAGCCCGGGGCCGACGTCGCTGACGGTCACGTGGGCCATGTCTTCGTCCGCCGCGGTGCCGAGTCCGACGGTGATGCGCTGCCTGGCGACTCCGGCTTGGCGCATCGCGTCGACCGCGTTGGAGATCAGGTTGACGAGGACCTTTTCCAGTTGCAGGCGATTCGCCCACACCGGTCGCAGTTGCGGGGCGAGTTCGACCACGGACTGGAAGCCGCCGCGGCCGTTCGATTCGACGATGGCGAGCGCCCGGCGCACGGCCTTGTTCAGGTCCACGGCCTCGGAGACCGTTTCGCCCTTGTGCAGGAAACCGAGCAGTTCGCGCATCACCGCGCCGGCGCGTTGGGCTTGGCGGGCGCTGCCTTCGAGCGCGTGGAGAAGGCGGTCCGGCTGGGGATTGCCGGCCCGAAGCAGACGTTTGGCCGCCTCCGTATAGGTGGTGATGGCGTTGAGCGGCTGATTGAGTTCATGGGCGATCGCGGCCGCGGTCTGGCTGGCGACGTGCAGGGTGAGCAGTTGCTCCATCTCGGCGCGCAGCGCGCGCAGTTCGACTTCGCTCTGATGGCGCTCGGTGATGTCCTGCATCGTGCCGCGCAGCGCCACGATCCGGCCGCTTGCGTCGCGCACGGGTTCGCCGCGCGCGAGCGCCCAGCGTCGGCTGCCGTCGGACCGCACGAGTTCGACGTCGAGCTTGTAGGGAACGCCTTCCGCCGTGGCCGCATGCACGGCTGCGGACAGCCGTTGCCAGCTCTCCGGCGCGAAGTAGTGCGCGACTGACGTGAAGTCGGCCGGCGGCAGCGCCGGATCGTGGCCGAAGATGCGGTACAGCTCGTCCGACCAGGTCGATGTGTCGCGATGGACGTCCCACCTCCAGTTGCCGATTCCGGCCAGACGCTGTGCTTCCCGCAGCGCCGCCTCGCGTTCGCGCAGCGCATCTTCGTTGCGCTTGCGCTCGGTGATGTCGTCCTTGATGCCGGCGAAGTGGGTAATGCGGCCCTTGTCGTCGCGGATCGGCGAGATGATCACCGACTCCCAGTACAGGCTGCCGTCCTTGCGGCGATTGAGCAGCTCGCCTTGCCAGACCGCGCCGCGCCGGATCGTTGCCCACAGCTCCTGGTAGATGTGGGCGGACGTGAGTCCCGATTTGATCAGGTTCGGTTGCCGACCGATCGCCTCCTGCGCCGAGAAGCCGCTGCTTGCGGAAAAGCGCGGGTTGACGTATTCGATGACGCCCTCGGGGTCGGTGATGATCACCGTGCTGGCGGTCTGCTCGATGACGCGGGAGAACTTGCGCAGCGCATCCTCCGCCCGTTTGCGCGCATCGATGTCCTCGACCACGGCGATGAAGTAGTCCGGCTTGTCGTCCGCGGACCAGCTCAGGGCGACCGTCAGATTGACCCAGACGATGCCGCCATCCTTGCGTATGTAGCGCTTCTCGAGTCGGCCGGTATTGATCCGCCGTGCCAGCATGTCCTGAAGCAGATCGAGGTCGGCCGCGGCGTCGTCGGGGTGAGTGATGTCCTGGAAGCGGCGGGCGCGCAAGTCGTCCTCGCTGTAGCCGAGGATCTCGCACAGCTTGTGATTGACGCGCAGCCAGCGGCCGTCGGGTGCCGTATGGGCAATGCCCACTGCCGCCTGCTCGAAGGTGGCCTGGAAGCGGGCCCGGGTTTCGCGCAGCTGTTCGTCGGTGCGCCGGTGCTCCTCGTAGAGCCGCGCGAGCTTGTCGTTGGCGGCGCGGGCCTCGGCGAGCGCGTCCGCCGTCTCCGCATGCTCCCGTTCCAGCCGCCGTTGCAGTTCGCAGATCAGGTAGGCCACCACCACGAACAACACCACCGAGCCCAGGTGTGCCGGCTTCTCCATCTGCCAGGCGAGCCGCGGCGGGATGAAGAAGTACCACGCGATCGGTGCCGACAGCGCGGTGGCGATCAGTCCGCCGCGGTAGCCGGTCAGGCGCGCCGCGACCAGGACCGTGGGCAGGAACAGGAACCAGACGAAAGGCTCGATCCACGGCCACAGCACCCACTGCAGTGCGAGGGCGGCGAAAGGCAGGATGACGGCGATCGCGAGCGGTTGCTTCATGGCGTGCACGGCTCGTGCAGTGTGGATGACGAGTCAGGGACAACGCCGCGGGGGCGAGGTCGCGGACGGTGCCGGGGAAGGCCACAAGGCCTCGATGTCCCGCGCAACGATAGCGGAATCCGCTCGAACGCTCTTGACACACATCAACGCCGGCGTGCCGCGCGCCGTCGGCGGGGCCGA
>JANJTU010000066.1 GCA_024710965.1 Thauera sp.
GGCGGCGCGGCCGAGGCGGTCGGCGACGGCGCGCCAGCCGGGGCCGCCGGGGAGCGCTTCGATCAGGATGAAGTCGGCGCCGAGGGCGTCGAGGGCGCGCAGGCTGGCGTACAGGCCCTGCGCGTAGGCGGCGGGGTCGGCAGGCAGGGTGCGCCAGCTCAGGCGGGCGTCGCGCGGATCGGGCGTGGAGTGGGCGAGGACGGTGACGCGGCTGCCCTCGCCCGCAAGCGCGACGGCCTCGTCGACGAGCAGCGCGGGCTCGACCAGGCGCAGCGGGGTACGCGGAGCGTAGTGGGCGGCCAGCGCGCCGGAGACGCGCGGGGCGGGCTGGACGGAACCGGACGTGGCTTCGGCAAGCGCGACCACACGGGTCGCCGCGGCGCTTGCATCACCGGCACGCCCCTGCCCGGCCGCCGTCTCATCGACCTCCGGCAGCGCCTCCCCCCGCACGCGCGGCCGGCGCCCGATCACGCGGGCGATATCCTCCGGGCCGATCGCGCCCGGGCGCAGGATCTCGGGCACGTCGCGCGAGAAGTCGAGGATGGTGGATTCGATGCCGACCTCGCAGGCGCCGCCGTCGAGGATCAGCGCCACGCGCTCGCCGAGTTCTTCCTGCACGTGTGCGGCGGTGGTGGGGCTGATGCGGCCGAAGCGGTTGGCGCTGGGCGCGGCCAGGCCGCCGTCGAAGGCGCGCAGCAACGCGAGCGCGACCGGATGCGCGGGCACGCGCACGCCGACCGTGTCCTGCCCGCCGGTGACCTCATCGGGGACATCCGCAGTGCGCTTGAGGATCAGCGTCAGCGGGCCGGGCCAGAAGGCACGCGCGAGGGCGAGCGCGTCCTTGGGGATGGCGGCTGCCCACTGCGGCAGGTGCTCGGCCGAGGGCAGGTGCACGATCAGCGGGTGGTCGGCGGGGCGGCCCTTCGCGGCGAAGATCTTGTTCACGGCCTCGGGGTCGAGCGCGTCGGCGGCGAGGCCGTAGACCGTCTCGGTGGGCATGCCGACGAGCTCGCCCGCGCGCAGCAGGGCCGCGGCTGCGGCGATCTCGGCCGGCGTGGGAGATTCGATGCGGCCGCGCGCCCTGGCCCCGGAGTCGCTCATCGGCCCGTGCTCACTCGTCGCGGATGCCGATCGCGGCACGCGCGGCGAGCGCGCGCTCGAGCACGGCCTCGGCATCATCACCGGTCACCACGAAGTGGCCCATCTTGCGCCCCGGGCGGGCGTGGTGCTTGCCGTACAGGTGCAGCCGCAGGCCGGGCACCGCGTGCAGCAGCGACCAGTCGGGTTCGCGGTAGGTGCCGTGCCCCTTGCCATCCTCGTACCACAGCTCGCCGAGCAGGTTCACCATGACCGCCGCCGAGTGCTGGCGCGGCGTGGCCAGCGGCAGGCCGCACAGGGCCCTCACCTGCTGCTCGTACTGGCTGGCGTCGCAGGCGTCGATGGTGTGGTGGCCGCTGTTGTGCGGGCGCGGCGCCATCTCGTTGACCACCAGCTCGCCGCGGCAGACGAAGAACTCCACCCCCAGCGTGCCGACGTAGCCGAGCTTGTCGGCGATACGTTCGGCGATCTGCTGCGCACTCAGTTGCGCACCCTCGCTGGGGCAGGCCGCCGCGCGCGCGGGTGCGATGGTCACATCCAGGATGCCGTTGCGGTGCCGGTTCTCGCCGGTCGGGAAGGCGCGCACATTGCCCGCCTCGTCGCGCGCCAGCACCACCGACACTTCAAAATCGAGCGCCAGCATCTTCTCCAGCACGCAAGGTTCGCCCTTGAAATGCTGGAAGGCCGCGAGCGCCTCGTCGGCATCGGCGACCCGGGCCTGACCCTTGCCGTCGTAACCGAAGCGCGCCACCTTGAGCACGGCCGGAAACAGCGCGGCGGGCGCGCTGCGGATGTCGTGCTCGGCGTGAATCACGGCGAACGGCCCATGCGGCAGGCCATTGTCGGCGAGGAAGGTCTTCTCGGCGATGCGGTTCTGGCACACCGCCACCGCGCTCGCGGCCGGATGGACGGGAATGAACTTGCCGAGGTAGTCAAGCGTGTCGGCGGGAACGTTTTCGAATTCGGTGGTCACCGCAGCACAGCCGGCCGCGAGGGCGTCGAGCGCGCCGTAGTCGTCGTAGGCGACGGCCAGATGGCGGTCGGCGATGAGACCGGCGGGGCTGTGCGGATCGGGATCGAGCACCCACACCTTGTAGCCCATCTCGTGCGCGGCGGAAACGAAAAAGCGGCCGAGCTGGCCGCCGCCGAGCATGCCCAGGGTGGCTGGGGGGAGGATCATGATGCGGCTCTCAATCCAGGGTCATGTCGAGCACCGCCTGCGTCTGGCGGGCGCGGAAGTCGGCGAGGCGGTCAGCGAGCGCCGGGTCGCCGTCGGCGAGCAGGGCCACCGCGAACAGCCCGGCATTGGCTGCGCCGGCCTCGCCGATGGCGAAGGTGGCGACCGGAATGCCCTTCGGCATCTGGACGATGGAGAGCAGCGAATCCTGCCCCGACAGCGCCTTCGACTGCACCGGCACGCCCAGCACCGGCAGCGTGGTCTTGGCCGCGACCATGCCGGGCAGGTGGGCGGCGCCGCCGGCGCCGGCGATGATCACCCGCAGCCCGCGGTCGCGTGCGGTTGCAGCGTATTCGAACATCAGGTCGGGGGTGCGGTGGGCGGACACCACCCTGGCCTCGAAGGGCACGCCGAACTCCTCCAGCACCTTGGCTGCGGCCTTCATCGTCGGCCAGTCGGAGTTCGACCCCATGATGATGCCGACGGCAGGGGGGAGTGCGCTCATTGTGCGTCCTTTGCTCACGTGCCGGAGGCGAGCTGTCGCGAACGTGCGGCGTGCTCGGCGGAGATCACGGTGTTTTCCAGCAGCATGGTGATGGTCATCGGCCCGACGCCGCCCGGCACCGGAGTGATGGCGCCGGCCACTTCCCTGGCCGACTCGAAGTCGACGTCGCCGCACAGCTTGCCGGCATCCGGGCCGTCCTGCAGGCGGTTGATGCCGACGTCGATCACGGTGGCGCCGGGCTTGATCATGTCGCCGGTGACGAAGCGCGGCTTGCCGATCGCCGCCACCAGGATGTCGGCGCGGCGGGTGTGGAAGGCGAGGTCGCGCGTCTTCGAGTGGCACACGGTGACGGTCGCGCCGGCATTGGTCAGCAGCATCGCCATCGGCTTGCCGACGATGTTCGAGCGCCCGATCACCACCGCCTCGGCGCCGGCCACCGCCACGTCCGCGGCTTCCAGCATCTTCATGACGCCGTGCGGCGTACAGGGGATGAAGGCCTCGCGGTTCTGCGACAGGCGGCCGACGTTCTCGGCGTGGAAGCCGTCGACGTCCTTGCCGATGTCGATCGCCTCGAGCACCGCGGTCTCGTCGAACTGCGGCGGCAGCGGCAGCTGCACCAGGATGCCGTGCACGGACGCATCGGCATTGAGTTCGGCGAGCTTTGCCATCACCTCGGCGGGGGTGGCGTCCTGCGCGTAGTCGAAGCGCAGCGAGCGGATGCCGGCCTTGTCGCAGGCGGCGACCTTGTTGCGCACATACACCGCGGAAGCCGGATCGGCGCCGACCAGGATGACCGCCAGACAGGGTTGGACACCACGCGCACTCAAGGCCGCGGCACGGGCGGCGATTTCGCCGCGCACGCGGGCAGAGAGCGCGTTGCCATCGATAATGCGAGCGGTCATCGGGAAGACCTCGAAAAAGCTCGCGATTTTACCAGCAACCGCGTTCACGCGAGGACCGGATCTCCACGCCGCCCTGCCCGCCTCCTCGACACCGCGCTCGCCATCAGGTGCGCCGCGGCAGCGCGCGCACAGCCGCCCTGCCGCACCCGGCGCCGGCCTTCCCCCCGCCGCCGCACCGCGATCGAGCAGGCGTCCGCCCTCCGCCGCGCCCGGGACCGCCGCGACCGAGGCCGGACGTCAGGCGCGCCTGACCGACACCGGCGCGGGCGGCGGGCACTTCAGGCCGAGCTGGGCAATCGTGCCGCCCGCCCCCATTTCGCGCACGGTCAGGCTGAAGGCGCCGATGTGCACGCGGTCGCCCACGACCGCCGGGCGCCCCAGGCGCGCACGCAGCATCTCACCCAGCGTCCGCTCCGCTTCACCGGGCTGCAGTTCGAAGCCGTAGGCGGCGGCGAGGTCGCCCGCCAGGCAGGCCGGATCGACGATGAACTCGCCGAAGAAACTGGCATTGGCGCTGAGCTCGCCGCCCGTGCCGCCGAACACGCGCGCGATCGCCTCGGCGACCTCGTCCGGTGCCACCAGCCACAACGCATCGCCCGCGCGCAGCTTCGCCGCCGCGCCCAGCGGCTGCAGCCGCCCCGCGCGCACCAGCGCCACGCAGCGCACACCGGCGGCGTCGAACTCGGTGGCGATCTCATCCGGATGCAGGCCCTCGGCGCGCGCGCCGGGCGCGACGCGGTACTCCAGCAGGTCAAGCGCGGCCTCGTCATCGACCCACACCTCGCGCTTGTCGAAGGGCTCGTCGCGCGGCGGCACCTCCACCTTCAGCAGGCGCGCCGCCATCGGCACGGTGGCGCCCTGCACCAGCAGCGACAGCAGCACGACGGCGAAGGCGACATCGAACAGCAGGCGTGAATCGGGCACGCCCATGACCACCGGAAAGATCGCCAGCACCACCGGCACCGCGCCGCGCAGCCCCACCCAGCTCACGTAGGCAAGCTCGTTGCGCTCGTAGCGGAAGGGCCACAGGCCGATCGCCACCGCCAGCGGGCGCGCCACCAGGGTCAGGAACAGCGCCATCGCCAGCGCCTCCCAGGCGTGGTCGAGCATCTGCGACGGCGTCACCAGCAGCCCCAGCACCACGAACATGCCCGCCTGCGCCAGCCAGGCAAGGCCGTCCATCACTCGCAGCACGTGCTCGGTAGCATGGCTGCGGCGGTTGCCGACCACCACGCCGGCCAAGTAGACGGCGAGAAAGCCGCTGCCGTTCATGAGGTTGGTGGCGGCAAAGATCAGCAGGCCGCCGGACAGGATCAGCAGCGCATAGAGGCCTTCGGCGAGCGTCAGGCGCGCCATCAGGCGCGACAGCACCCAGCCGCCGGCAAGCCCGATCACGGCGCCGAGCCCCAGCTGGCTGACGAGCAGCCAGGCAAAGCCGGCCGCGCTCGCCCGCTCCGGCTGCAGCAGCATCTCCACCAGCGCGGTGACGAGCAGGATCGCCATCGGGTCGTTCGCCCCCGACTCGATCTCCAGCGTAGCCTGCACCCGTTCGTTGAGACGCACGCCGCTGTTGCGCAGCAGCGCGAACACCGCCGCGGCATCGGTCGAGCCGACGATGGCGGCGAGCAGCAGGCCGAGCCGCCAGTCGACGTCCAGCAGCCAGGTGGCGAACACGCCGAGCAGCGCCGCCGTGCCGATCACGCCCCAGCTCGCCAGCACCGCCGCCGGCTTCAAGGCGACGCGAAAGCTGCTGACCCGCGTGCGCAGGCCGCCATCGAGCAGGATCACCGCGAGCGCGAGCTGGCCGATCATCGAGGCGATGAAGAAATCGTCGAAGACGATGCCGCCCGGGCCATCCTCGCCGGCGAGCATGCCGACGACGAGGAACAACAGCAGCAGCGGCAGGCCGAGGCGGGCCGACACCGTGCTGGCGAGCACGCTGATGAAGAGCAGCAGCCCGGCAAGGAGGAAGAGTGCGTTGATTCCGGTCATCGCCTGAATCTATCACAGGCAGCCGTCATTACCCAGTATGGGCATAATCGGCGCCGGGCCGGACGGCCTCGGCCCGCCGCGGCCGCGAGGAAAGATGTGACGCGCACCTCGTGCAGGCCGCCCTCAGCGCCCGACGCCACCGGGCTCCACGGTGACGACGTGCTGCACCAGCTCGGCCAGCGAATGCGCGCCCATCTTCTCCATGACGCGGGCGCGGTGCACCTCCACCGTCTTGATGCTGATGCCGAGCACGTCGGCGATCTGCTTGTTGAGCTTGCCGACGATGATCAGGTCGAGCACCTCGCGCTCGCGCTGCGTCAGGTGCTCGAGCCGGCGCGCGGTTTCGGCCTCGAGCAGGCGCTTGTCGCGGTTGTCGCGCTCGAGCTGCAGGCAGTGCTCGATCAGGCGCAGCATGTCGCGCTCGCCGAAGGGCTTCTCGATGAAGTCGACCGCGCCCTTCTTCAGCGCCGACACCGCCATCGGCACGTCGCCGTGGCCGGTGATGAAGACCACCGGCAGGCCGCAGCGCCGTCGGCCGAGCTCCTCGAACAGCTCCAGCCCGCTCATGCCGGGCATGCGCACGTCGAGCACGATGCAGCCCGCCATGTCGGGCCGGCACACCTGCAGGAAGGCCTCGCCGGAATCGTAGGCCGCGACGCTGTAGCCGTTGGCCTCGAGCATCCACACCAGGGAGTCGCGCAGGGCTTCGTCGTCATCGACGACATGGATCGTTTGGTCAGGCGCTGCGGGCAATCCGCTCACTGGCAGTCTCCGTCGGCAAGGTAAAGGAGAATATGGTACCGCCTTCGGGGTTGGCGTCGACGATCAGACGTCCGTCATGGAACTCGACGATCGAGCGACAGATGTTCAGCCCCATGCCCATGCCTTCGGCCTTGGTCGTGAAGAACGGGGTGAACAGCCGCAGCCGCCCCTCCTCGCTGATGCCGTGGCCGCGGTCGATCACCGACACCTCCACCGTGTGCGGGCCGAAGCCGCGCACGCGCACGACGAGGGTGCGCTGCTCGGGCAGAGTGTCGGTCATGGCGTCGAGCCCGTTGCGGATCAGGTTCAACAGCACCTGCTCGATCATGATGCGGTCGGCGAACACCGCCGGCAGGCCGGGTTCGATGTCGGCGACGATGCGGATGCCGGTGCGGCGCGCGTCGATGTCGGCAAAGCCGAGCGCGTCCTCGAGCACCTCATCGAGCTGCACCGCGCTGCGCCGCGGCTCGCTCTTCTTCACGAACTCGCGCACGCGGCGGATGATCTTGCCCGCGCGTTCGGCCTGGAAGCTCGCCTTCTGCATCGCGGCGAGGATGTCCTCCTGCTTCCACTGCCCGCCCTGCATGCGGGTGACGCAGCCGGCGCAGTAGTTGGCGATGGCCGACAGCGGCTGGTTGAGCTCGTGCGCCAGCGTCGAGGCCATCTCGCCCATCGTGATCAGGCGCGCGGTGCGCTGCAGGCGGTCTTCCTGCTGGCGCGCCACTTCGGCGGTCTGCTTGCGGTCGGTGATGTCGGTGGCGATCCCCATGCGCACCACGCGCCCGTCCACCCAGCGCGTGGCCTGCTCGCGCACGTGGTACCAGCGCCCGGAGAGCGGATGCTGCAGTTCGCCGTCGAACAGCTCACGCGGCAGGTCGGCGGGCGCCAGGCCGCGCGGGTCGACGCGGTAGTCGCCACGCTCGGGCTGCGGCACGGCGACGCCGCGCACCGTGCGTCCGACCGCATCGAAACCGTGGATGCGCTTGAAGGCGCGGTTGGCGAAGAGGATCTCGTCGGTGCGCGCATCGGCGACGAACACCGCCGCGTCCAGGCCGTCGAGCACCGCCTCGAAGCGCTCGTGCGCCGCCTCCAGCGCCGCGCGCACGCGCTTGGGCTCGGTGATGTCGGTGATCGAGGCCATCCAGCCGGTCTGGCGCCCGGTGAGGTCGATCAGCGGCGACAGGTAGAAGCGCGCATCGAAGCGTTCGCCGTTCTTGCGCTGGATGCGCATCTCGAAGCCGCTCGCCGGCGCCTGCCCCGACAGCGTCATCGCCAGGTTCTGCCGGCAGACGTCGAGCGTCTCGTCCGGCCAGTACGGGAACGGCGGCGCACGGCCGACGAGCTCGTGCTCGTCGAAGCCGACCATGCGGCAGAAGGCGGAGTTGACGTAGATGATGCGGCCGCTGAGGTCGATTGCGCGCAGGCCGGTGACGACCGAATCCTCCATCGCCTTGCGGAAGGTGGACTCGGCGCGCAGCGCCTCCTCGGTCGCCTTGCGCCCGGTGATGTCGTGCGCCACCGCATACACGAGCCGCTCCTCGCGCACCGGATTGATGCTCCACACCAGCCACTTGAAGCTGCCATCGACGCAGCGGCAGCGGTTCTCGAACTTCACCGGCTGGCCGTCGGCGAGCCGGCGCAACTGCTCGAGCGTGGCGCCGACATCATCGACATGGACGAAATCGACCAGCAACTGCCCGGGCAGGCTCTCGGGGGCGTGGCCGAGGATGCGCTCGAAGGCCGGGTTGCAGCGGCGGAAGCGGCCGTCCAGCCCGACCACGCACAGCATGTCGAGCGACAGGTTGAACAGGCGGTCGCGCTCGCGCTCGACCTGCACGCGGCGCTGCACGTGGCTGCGCAGCGTCCACAGGCTCCACAGCACAAGCACCGACAGGCCGAGGATCAGCACCATCGGCAGCGCCTTGTGCAGCCGCCCGCCGGCGCGAAAGGCGGTCGCCCGCAGCGCCAGGCCGTTGCCCGGGGGCTCGAGCGCCACCTCGAAGGACAGCCCCTCGTCGGCCGCCGCCAGCGACGAACTGACCGCCAGCGCCTCGCCGTCGGCGTTCTTCAGCGCGAGCTGGTATTTCTCGGCGAACCAGTCGGGCACCAGATGGCGCACCATGCGCTCGATCGAATAGACGCCGACGATCGCGCCGAGGAACTCGCCGCCGCGCAGGATCGGCGCATAGACCTCGAGCACGGTGTCGCCGCGCGCGTTGCGGTAGGCATCGCCGTATGCGCTGCGGCCAGAGGCGCGCACCTGCTGCAGCAGCTGCACCTGTGCGCCCGTCAAGGCCTCGCCGGCGAGCCAGTCGGTGGTGTCGAACGGTGCCGTCCAGCGCACGATCTTGTCGCCGCCCACCCAGGCGATGTTGGCAAGCTCGCCGTTGTTGGCGATGTGCTGGTTGGCCCGCACCTGGAAACCGTCGTGGTCGAGCGCGTCGGCGGAAAGGTCGCGCGCAAGCTGGCCGAGGAACTCCTCCGTACCCA
Source organism: Thauera sp. (assembly GCA_024710965.1). Taxonomy (GTDB): domain Bacteria; phylum Pseudomonadota; class Gammaproteobacteria; order Burkholderiales; family Rhodocyclaceae; genus Thauera. The sequence continues at coordinate 8,927 of JANJTU010000066.1, forward strand.
GCATGTGGCGCCGCATCGTCTGCTCGGCCCACTGCACGTCGCGCGCCAGCGCCCCGCGCTCGGCGTCGCGCTCGCGCTGCTGCAGCAACCACACCAGCGCCAGCATCGACAGGGCGAAGAACACCACCGCCACGTAGGGGGCCGTCCAGTACCAGCGCTGGGGGTTGAGGCGTGCGGCGGTGGCGGGCTGTGGCATGAGTCGGGAAGCCGGTAGGGTGGTGCGGGTGGTGCTAGGTGGTGCCAGGTGGTGCGGGAACGCAGCGCCGGGAGGGCAGCGCGGGATCATGCTCCGGCGCCGGACGACACCGCACCGCGGGCGGCGAGCCCGGCGGTGCCGGCCGGCGCCCCGGCCGGTACCGGCGTGGATGGCATGTGCCGGGCGCACGACACCTGCCGCGATCGACCCGCCGATTCTGTCGGCGTGGCGCTTGCGTCGGCATTCGGTTTAACCCTAACGCGCCGATGCTGTACGCATCGCACGAGGCGCCACTGCAAGCCGCGCCGCAGTCGGGGTTTCCGCCAATATTTCGGCCCCGGCCGCCCCCCTACAGTGTCGCCGCATGAGCCCCCCTCCGCCTTCGCGTCCGCCGGTCTTCCAGCGGCTGCTGCAGTTTCTCGTCCTGCTGCTCGCCCTGCTGCCGATCGTGCCCGGGCTGCCCACGGGCCCGGCAGCGCATGCGCAGGCGGTGGTGCCGGTGCGGATCGGTGTCTCCGGCCCCTTCACCGGCGGCTCGAGCCCGATGGGCATCTCGATGCGCGAGGGGATCCGCATTGCCGCGGCCGAGATCAACGCCGGCGGCGGCGTGCTCGGGCGCCCGATCGAGCTCGTCGAGCGCGATGACGAGGCGCGCAACGAACGCGGCGCGCAGATCGTGCAGGAACTGATCAACAAGGAAGGCATCGTCGCCGGGCTCGGCATCGTGAACACCGGCGTCGCGCTCGCCAGCCAGCGCCACTACCAGCTCGCCCGCATCCCCATCATCACCTCGGTGGCGACCGGCTCGCTGCTCACGCGCCAGTTCCTGCCGCCCGAGTTTCCCTACAACTACGTGTTCCGCGTCTCGGCCAGCGACACCCTGCAGGCCGAGGTGATCGTCGAGGAGGCGGTCGCGCGCCGCGGCCTGCGCCGGCTGGCGATCTTCCACGACGCCACCAACTACGGCATGCTCGGCAGCGAAGACCTGATCCGCGCGCTGCAGCGGCGCAATCTGGCGCCGGTCGCGGTCGAGCGCTTCCAGCTGCGCCAGGCCGACATGACGCGCCAGCTGCAGCGCGCCCGCGAGGCCGGGGCGCAGGCCGTGCTGACCTACGGCATCGGCCCGGAACTGGCACAGATCGCCAACGGCCTGGCGCGGCTCAACTGGCAGGTGCCGATCATCGGCAGCTGGACGCTGGCGATGTCGAACTTCATCGACAACGCCGGCCCCAATGCCGAAGGCGCGCGCATGGCGCAGACCTTCATCCAGGACCCGGAAATCCCCGCCCAGCGCGCCTTTCTCGAGGCCTGGCACAACATGACCGGCACCGAGCGCATCCCCGTACCGCCGGCCGCCGCGCAGGGGTATGATTCGCTGCTCATCCTGGCGGCCGCGATCCGCCAGGCGAACAGTCTCGAAGGAGACCGCATCCGCGCGGCGCTCGAGGATCTGCGCACGCCGGTGCAAGGCGTCATCATGACCTACGACCGCCCGTACTCGCGCGACAACCACGAAACGCTGACCTCGCCCGCCCAGATCCATCTCGGCGAAGTCAGGGGCGGACGCGTGGTGTTCGCCTACGACGACGACCGCCAGCGGGCCACCCGGCAATGACCGGGGCCGGCCCCGACCCTTTCCCGATCGGCCGGGGGACTCTCCCTCCCTCCCTCACCCCCGGCCGATTTTTTTCCTTGCCTGCCTCGCTCCAGCGGCGCCCTCACCCCGGTGAGCGCGCCTTTTTTTGTTCTCCCGCGCGTCGCCACGCCGACGCCGGCGTGCGGAGTGCGCACACATTCGGCCCCAACTTCCGCTCGCGGATATTGCACATCGCGAAAACACGTTTTATAGTTTGAAAAGTTAGCCAACCGGAAGCGTGGATGGCTACGTTCGTACCCCAGACCGTCCTGCCCACCCGGCAGGCATTGCCAACCGAACGTCATGAGGAGACAAACCATGACCGGAAACAACAGCCTTCTCCCGCAAACCGACACGGATGTGCAGGAAACGAAGGAATGGGTGGAAGCGCTCGCCGCCGTCGTCGAACACGAAGGCCCGGCACGCGCCCACTACCTGATCGAGACCCTGATCGCCACCGCGCGCGAGGAAGGGATCAACATCCCGTACTCGGCCACCACCGAATACATCAACACGATCCCGGTCGATCAGCAGCCGCCCTACCCCGGCAATCCGGACATGGAAATCAAGCTGCACTCCTACATCCGCTGGAACGCGATGGCGATGGTGGTGCGCGCGAACAAGAACACCAACGTCGGCGGCCACATCGCCTCGTTCGCCTCGGCTGCCGCGCTCTATGACGTCGGCTTCTCCCACTTCTGGCACGCGCCCTCCGCCGACCACGACGGCGACATGATCTACGTCCCGGGCCACTCGGTGCCCGGCGTCTATGCCCGCGCCTTCATGCTCGGCCGCCTGAGCGAAGAGCAGATGGACAACTTCCGCCAGGAAGTCGGCGGCAAGGGCATCTCGTCCTATCCGCACCCCTGGCTGATGCCGGACTTCTGGCAGTTCCCGACCGTGTCGATGGGCCTCGGCCCGCTGTGCGCGATCTACTCCGCCCGCTTCATGAAGTACCTCGCCAGCCGCGGCATGATCGACGCCGCACGCGCCCAGCAGCGCAAGGTCTGGGCCTTCCTCGGTGACGGCGAGACCGACGAGGTCGAGTCCCTCGGCGCGATCGGCATGGCCGCGCGCGAGAAGCTCGACAACCTCGTCTTCGTCATCAACTGCAACCTGCAGCGCCTGGACGGCCCGGTGCGCGGCAACGGCAAGATCATCCAGGAGCTCGAATCCGAGTTCCGCGGCGCGGGCTGGAACGTCATCAAGGTCATCTGGGGCACCGCCTGGGACAGCCTGCTGGCGCGCGACACCAAGGGCCTGCTGAAGAAGCGGATGATGGAAGCCTGCGACGGCGAGTACCAGACCTTCAAGGCCAAGGACGGCGCCTATGTGCGCGAGCACTTCTTCAACACGCCCGAACTGAAGGCCCTGGTGGCCGACTGGACCGACGAGCAGGTGTGGAACCTGAACCGCGGCGGCCACGACCTGTTCAAGATCTTCGCCGCCTACAAGGCCGCCGCCGAGCACAAGGGCCAGCCGACGCTGATCCTGGCCAAGACCATCAAGGGCTTCGGCATGGGCCAGGCCGGCGAGGCGATGAACATCTCGCACCAGCAGAAGAAGATGGACGTCGAGGCCATCCGCCGCTTCCGCGACCGCTTCGGCCTGCCGGTGCCGGACGACAAGCTCGAGGAGCTGCCCTACCTGAAGTTCGCCGAGGACTCGCCCGAGTACAAGTACATGATGGAGCGCCGCGTCTCGATGGGCGGCTTCCTGCCGCAGCGCCGCCGCAGCGCCGCGCCGCTGGCCGTGCCCGCGCTGGACGCCTTCGCCGCGCTGCTGAAGGCCTCGGGCGAAGGCCGCGAGCTGTCGACGACGATGGCCGTGGTGCGCATCATGAACACCCTGCTCAAGGACAAGCAGATCGGCCGCCACATCGTCCCGATCGTGCCCGACGAATCGCGCACCTTCGGCATGGAAGGCATGTTCCGCCAGTACGGCATCTGGAACCAGGAAGGCCAGAACTACCTCCCCGAAGACCATGACCAGCTCATGTTCTACAAGGAAAGCCAGACCGGCCAGGTGCTGCAGGAAGGCATCAACGAGGCGGGCGCGATGGCCGACTGGATCGCCGCCGGCACCGCCTACAGCGTGCACAACGTGCAGATGGTGCCGTTCTACATCTTCTATTCGATGTTCGGCCTGCAGCGCACCATGGACCTGTGCTGGGCGGCAGCCGACCAGCGCACGCGCGGCTTCCTCATCGGCGGCACCGCCGGGCGCACCACGCTCAACGGCGAAGGCCTGCAGCACGAGGACGGCCACAGCCTGCTGCTCGCCAACATGATCCCGAACTGCATCAGCTACGACCCGACCTTCCAGTACGAAGTCGCCGTCGTCGTGCAGGACGGCATGCGCCGCATGTTCGCCGAGCAGGAGGACGTCTACTACTACATCACGGTGATGAACGAGAACTACGAACATCCCGAGATGCCGGTGGGCGCGGAAGCAGACATCATCAAGGGCATGTACGCCTTCCGCAAGGGCGCCCAGAAGGCCGAGGGGGCCGGCCCGCGCGTGCAGCTGCTGGGCTCGGGCACGATCTTCCGCGAAGTCATCGCCGCCGCCGATCTGCTCAAGAACGACTGGGGCGTCGAAGCCGACATCTGGGGCTGCCCGAGCTTCAACGAACTGGCCCGCGACGGTCAGAACGTCGAGCGCTGGAACCTGCTGCACCCGATGGAAGAGCCCAAGCGCTCGCACGTCGAGACCAAGCTCGCCGGCAGCGAAGGCCCGGTCATCGCCGCCACCGACTACATCCGCATGTTCGCCGAGCAGATCCGCCCGCTCGTCAAGCGCAGCTACGTGACGCTGGGCACCGACGGTTTCGGCCGCTCCGACACGCGCGAGAACCTGCGCCACTTCTTCGAGGTGGATCGCCACTGGGTCACGCTGGCCGCGCTGAAGGCCCTCGCCGATGACGGCGCCATCGAACGCGACAAGGTCGCGGCCGCCCTGGTCAAGTACAACCTCGACCCGAACAAGCCGAACCCGATGTCCGTCTGAGCGCGCAAGGAGACAAGAACATGAGCCAACTCATTGAAGTGAAAGTCCCGGACATCGGCGATTTCGACTCGGTGCCGGTGATCGAGCTGTTCGTCAAGGTCGGCGACACCATCGCCGTCGATGACGCCATCGCCACGCTGGAGTCCGACAAGGCGACGATGGACGTCCCCTCCTCGGCCGCCGGTGTGGTCAGGGAAGTGCTGGTCGCCGTCGGCGACAAGGTTTCCGAAGGCAGCCTGCTGATCAAGGTCGAGGCCGCCGGCGCCGCCGCTGCGGCCCCCGCTCCGGCTGCTGCCGCGCCCGCCCCGGTCGCTGCCGCGCCGGCTCCCGCCCCCGCGGCTCCGGCCGCTGCCCCCGCCGCCGCTGGCGGCGTGGTCGAAGTCAAGGTGCCGGACATCGGCGACTTCGACTCGGTGCCGGTGATCGAGCTCTTCGTCAAGGTCGGCGACACCATCAAGGTCGACGACGCGGTGTGCACGCTCGAATCCGACAAGGCGACGATGGACGTGCCGTCGTCCGCCGCCGGCGTGGTCAAGGAAGTCCTGGTCGCGGTCGGCGACAAGGTCGGCGAAGGCAGCGTGCTGCTGAAGGTCGAGTCGGCCGCGGGTGCCGCCACGGCGCCGGCTGCCGCTGCCGCTCCTGCCACGGCCGCGCCGTCGCCGATGCTCGCCAACGGCGCTCCTGCGCCCACGGCGCCGGTCGCCGCCGCGCCGGCTGCCGCCACGGCCGCCCCCGCCGCCCCGTCGGCGGTCACGCTCGGCGGCAAGGTGCACGCCAGCCCCTCGGTGCGCGCCTTCGCCCGCGAGCTCGGTGTCGATCTCGCCCAGGTCAGGGCCACCGGACCGAAGGGCCGCATCCTCAAGGAAGACGTCGCCGCCTTCATCAAGGGCGCGATGAGCACCGGCGTCGTCCCGGGCAAGACCCCGGCTGCTGCCGCCGGCGCCAGCCTGGGCGGCGGTCTGGACCTGCTCCCGTGGCCCAAGGTCGACTTCGCCAAGTTCGGCGAGATCGAAGTCAAGCCGCTCTCCCGCATCAAGAAGATCTCCGGCCAGAACCTCTCCCGCAACTGGGTGATGATCCCGGCGGTGACCTACCACGAGGACGCCGACATCACCGACCTGGAAGCCTTCCGGGTGGCGATGAACAAGGAGCACGAGAAGTCCGGCAAGAAGCTCACCATGCTCGCCTTCATCATCAAGGCCTCGGTGCGCGCGCTGCAGGAATTCCCCGAGTTCAACACCTCGCTCGACGGCGACAATCTCGTCTACAAGAAGTACTTCAACATCGGCTTCGCCGCCGACACCCCCAACGGCCTCGTCGTGCCGGTGGTGAAGGACGCCGACAAGAAGAGCGTGTTCGAGATCGCCGCCGAAACCGGCGCGCTGGCCAAGAAGGCGCGCGACGGCAAGCTCGGCCCGGCCGACATGTCCGGCGCCTGCTTCACCATCAGCTCGCTCGGCGGCATCGGTGGCACCTACTTCGCGCCCATCGTCAATGCGCCCGAAGTCGCCATCCTCGGCGTCAACAAGTCGGCGATGAAGCCGGTGTGGGACGGCAAGGCGTTCGTGCCGCGCCTCACCCTGCCGATGTCGCTCACCGCCGACCACCGTGTCATCGACGGCGCGCTCGCCACCCGCTTCAACGTCTATCTTGCCCAGCTGCTGGCCGACTTCCGTCGGGTCATGCTGTAAGGAGGCCGCACCATGAGCCAGATTGTTGAAGTGAAGGTGCCGGACATCGGCGATTTCGACGCCGTGCCGGTGATCGAGCTGTTCGTCAAGGTCGGCGACACGATCGCGGTCGATGACGCGATCTGCACGCTCGAATCCGACAAGGCGACGATGGACGTGCCGTCCCCGGCCGCCGGCATCGTCAGGGAAGTACGGGTCGCAGTCGGCGACAAGGTCGCCGAAGGCGCGGTGCTGCTGCACGTCGAGTCAACGACGGCCTCAGCCGGAGCAGAGGCGGCCGCCCCTGCTCCGGCTGCTGCGCCCGCAACCGCCCCCCCCGCTGCCGCTACCCACAGCGGCAGCGCCGACGCCGAGTACGACCTGGTCGTGCTCGGCGCCGGCCCCGGCGGCTATTCGGCCGCCTTCCGCGCCGCCGATCTTGGCCTCAGGACCGCGATCATCGAGCGCTACACGACGCTCGGCGGCGTGTGCCTGAACGTCGGCTGCATTCCGTCCAAGGCGCTGCTCCATGTCGCCGCGGTGGTCGAGGAAGCCGAGCACGTGCAATCCGCCGGTATCCAGTTCGCCAAGCCTGCAGTGGACGTCGACGCGCTCAGGAAGCACAAGGACGGCGTGATCGGCAAGCTCACCGGCGGCCTCGCCGGGATGGCCAAGGCGCGCAAGGTCGATGTCATCCGCGGCTACGGCAGCTTCCTCGATCCGCATCACATCGAGATCGAGGAAACCGCCGGCAGCGCCCAGGACAAGACCGGCACGAAGAAGGTGGTGAAGTTCAGGCAGTGCATCATCGCCGCCGGTTCGGCCGCGGTGCACCTGCCCTTCCTCCCCAAGGATCCGCGCATCGTCGACTCCACCGGCGCCCTCGAATTGCGCCAGGTACCGGGCAAGATGCTGGTCATCGGCGGCGGCATCATCGGCCTGGAAATGGCCACGGTGTATTCGGCGCTGGGCGCGCGCATCGACGTCGTCGAGATGCTCGATCGCCTGATGCAGGGGCCGGACGCGGACGCGGTGAAGGTGTGGGAAAAGCAGAACGCCCAGCGCTTCGACAAGATCATGCTGAAGACGCGGACGGTGGCGGTCGAAGCCAGGGAGGACGGGCTTTACGTCAGCTTCGAAGGCGAAAACGCTCCGCCCGGGCCGGTACGCTACGACATGATCCTGCAGTCGGCGGGGCGCGCGCCCAACGGCGGCAAGATCGCCGCCGACAAGGCCGGTGTCGTCGTCGGCGAGCGCGGCTTCATCCCGGTGGATGCGCAGATGCGCACCAACGTGGCGCACATCTTCGCCATCGGCGACGTCGTCGGCCAGCCCATGCTCGCCCACAAAGCGGTGCACGAAGGCCACGTCGCCGCCGAGGTCGCCGCCGGCGAGGCCCAGGGCAAGGCGGAGCTGGCCCGCACCGCCTTCGACGCCACCGTGATCCCGGGGGTCGCTTACACCCACCCCGAGGTCGCATGGGTCGGCTACACCGAAGCCCAGGCCAAGGCCGAAGGCAAGAGGGTCGAAACGGCCAAGTTCCCGTGGGCGGCGAGCGGCCGCGCGATCGCCAACGGCGCCGAGTACGGCTTCACCAAGCTGGTCTTCGACGCCGAAACGCATCGCGTGATCGGCGGCACCATCGTCGGCCCTTCGGCCGGCGACATGATCGGCGAAGTCTGCCTGGCGATCGAGATGGGGGCCGACGCGGTCGATATCGGCAAGACCATCCACCCCCACCCGACGCTCGGCGAGACGGTGGGGATGGCGGCCGAACTGGCCCACGGCAGCTGCACCGACCTGCCGCCGATGCGCAAGAAATAGCCGAAGCCCCCCGCGCGCCGAGGAAAAAACCTCCGTTCGCCTCCCCGTGGGAGGCGCCGGAGGTTTGTAAGCGGTAACTGCCCGGCGTCCTTGCCTACTTCGAGATTTCGAAGAGATCGGATCGCAGCGGATTGGCCGCGAAGTGTTGCTTCCACAGCCTTGGGGTGAGCTGCGCCACGTTGGCGGCCGGATACTGGCCGATGCGCTGGAGCACATCGACCAGGTACGTATAGGGGTCGATGTCGTGCAGGCGGCAGGTGGCGATCAGACTCTGCGCGATGCCCACGTACTTTGCCCCGACCTCGGTCCAGCAGAAGAGCCAGTTGCGACGGCCCATCGGCACCACGCGTAGCGCCCGCTCCAGATGGTTGGTGTCGATCGGCACCTCGGGATCGGAGAGGTACACCTCGAGGGCGGCCCGGCGCTCGCGCACGTACGCCATGGCGGTGGTGAGCGGTGAGCTGGGCAACAGGCCCTGGGATTCGAACTGGGCGTCGACCCAGGCGAAGAACTGCTGGAGCACGGGCTTGGCCTGCGCGAGCCGATGCGCGCGGCGTGCCTCACCGACGAGCCTGGCCTCGCGGATGTGCTTCTCCACCGCGTACAGTTTTCCGATCATCTCCAGCGCCTGGCCCGCACGCTCGGGCTCGAGCGCCTGCGCATCGAAGAACTTCCTCCTCGAGTGCGCCCAGCATTGCGCGTGCGTGAGCCCGCATTTTTCCGCGTAGCGTTCGTAGGCCGCATAGCCATCGGTAAGCAGCACCGCCCCCTCGGGCGGCGGGTCGGCGCCCAGGGTCTGCGCAATGTGCTTGCCACTGCGCCCCTCGTGATAGGCGAAGCAGATTTCGTCACGCTCGCCATAGACCGGCCAGAAGTAGCCGCCCTTCATCTTGCCCGGGCCGGCCCGGCCGGCCTTGATCGGGGTCTCGTCCATCGCCTTGATGCGGCTCGCGCGGATCGAGTCGAGTTGGGCCGTAAAGATGGGTTCGAGCAGCGACAGCGCCCCGTGAGTGAGCTGCGTGAGCCACGGGCGCGAAACCTTGATGCCGTTGTCCCCGAGCCGCTGGTGCTGGCGGTACAGCGGCTGGTGGTAGCAGAACTTGTCGGTGATGAGCCCGGCGACGAAGCTCACATCGGCGCGGCTGCCGCGAATCACCCCCTCGGGTGCCGCCGGGCAGGAAATCGCCTGGGTGTCGAGGCGCTTGATCACCGGACGCACATACTTGAGGATCACGTAGCTGCCCGGGCGCTGTGCCAGGCGGTGACTGACCTTCTCGCCGATCACCTCGAACTGGTCGGCGGTGAGCCCGTCGATTTCCGGGTTCGCCACGGCGATGGTCTCGACCGGCACGCGGGCTTCGTCGAAGAACAGCGCCGATGCGTCGCCCGCCGCGTAATCGGTGGTGCGGGCCCGGCGGGTGTGGGCGGCGATGTCCTTGGCAGGGGGCGGCGGCGAGGATTCGGGCACCGGCAACTCGCCCAGGTTCATCTGATGCGGGCTCGCATCGACGATGCGCTTCTCGCTCTTCGCCCCGAAGAGCTGGCGCCGGAACCACTCGATCTGATGCTTCATCGCCTGGAACTCGAGCTGCAGGGCATCGAGTTGGCGGGCGGCGGCCGCGTTCGCCAGGGCCAGTGCGACGATTTGCTCGGGCGCCCAGCGGGCGGCCTCGGCGGGCGTCGGAATGGTCAGCGAAACGGGCGTCGTCATGGCCGGAATTTTACCGTAAAACCCAGCATTCATGCGGGCTTGGCGGCCACTTCCGGGAGCTTGAAACGGCGCTTGAAGCGCGCCGGCTCGATGCCTTCGAGCAACAGCTTCAGCCCGGTCCAGTCCATCTGGCGAGTGACCCCCCGCGACCAGTCGGACACGAACCGTCCCTGCTCGAGGCGCTTGGCCCACACGCAAAAGCCGCTGCGATCCCAGTACAGCACCTTCATCTGCGTGCCGCGCCGGTTGATGAACACGAACAGCTCGCCCGACAGCGGATCGCACCCAAGTGCGTGGCGGGTGAGCGCGTACAGCCCATCGAAGGACTTGCGCATGTCAACCGGGCGGCCATAGACATGCACCCGCACCGCCCCTTCGGGGAAGAACATCAGCCGCGCACCAGATGCAGCACGACACCGCCACCCAGATCGAGCTTGAGCTCGAGCCGGCCTGCGCCGCCGCCAACGTCGACCAGGCCCGCATCGACAAAGCCCGCACGAGCGCACGCATCGCCGCGATCGGCGACGCTCGACGCCTCACCGGCCAGCAGGCCGCGCCAGCGCTCGAAACTCGACTTGCTCAAGCCCTCGCTGTCGCAGAACTGCCGGATGCTCAGACCGCTTGCCGCAAAGCGATCGAACACCGCCCGCCATTCCTCGTGGCCGCGTCGCCGCCATTTGCTCCTCACCGTCGATGCCATCACTGCCAATCCCGTCGTCGTTGAACATGGCGAGAATTATTCAACGATCGCTACGCCGCGAGAAGGACGCCGCTCAGTTACCGGTTACGGAGGTTTTGCGTTTACGGCTCCTGCGCGGCCCCTGCACCGGGTGCGAGCTTCCAGGCCATCAGGCGACCTGGCAAGACCCGCAGGCGCCGGAGGGGTGCGGACAGCGGCCTGTCCCCGCCCGTTCAGAAGCCGATGTTCACTCCCGCATAGATCGAGCGCCCCATGCCCGGCACGGCAACGCCCCAGGGTACGCCGGTGGCCGACATCGTCTTGCCGCTGCCGGTGTAGGCGCCGCCGAGCGGATCTGCGTAGTAACGGTCGAACACGTTCTCCACCCCGACGTCGACACGGACCTGCTTCCACACGTAGCTGCTGCGCAGGTGGAGCAGTCCGTAGCCGGCGGTCGCGAGTTCATTGCGCTCCGCAGATACCTTGTTCTTGGCGCTGACGAACTCGCCTTCGACGGTGTTCGTCCACCCGCCGAAGCGGTGTTCAAGCGCCAGTTTCGCGTTGAGCGGCATGATGTTGTACAGGTTGTCGCCGGTCGTGCGGTTCTTGCCGCGCACGTAGCTCAGACTGCCCCGGGCGGTGAAGCTGCCGATGCCTTCCTGCCTGGCGAGCAAGGCATGGCCGGAGAGGTCCACACCATGGAGGCGGGCGGACTGGTTGACGAAGCGGAGATAGACGAACTCCTCCGCGCCGGCCTCGGCGATGCGCTCGGCATCGATGTAGCCATCGACGTAGGTGAAGTGCGGCGCCAGCCTGATGCTCCAGCCCTTGCCTGCCGCATCGTGCCAGTCGAAGCTGGCACTCAGCGTGTGCGCGGTCTCGGGCTCGAGTTCGAGACTGCCGACATAGCCGTTGCCGTCCCCCGCCATGTTCACCATGCGCATCGCCATGCCGTTCGTGGACCACGCATAACGCTCGTACAGATTGGGCGAACGCGTCTTCTGCGCGTAGCCGAACTCGATGCTGCGGCTCGCGTCCGGGGTGAAGCGCGCCAGCGCGACGATGTCGACGTTGTGGTCGGTCCGGCTGCGCTCGGCGGCGTTGAACGCCTCGGCATCCGCCTGAAAGGCCGCGGCCGCCGGGTTGTACCATTGCACCCGGCCGGCGTTCATCTTCACCGTCTCGTGGCGCAGGCCGAACAGCGTCGTCCAGTGCGGATTCCAGGCCGCCTCCCACTCGCCGAACACGGCATAGCGGTCGCGCTCGCCGTTGTTGATGTTGCGGAAAGTCTCGGGCCACATCCCCTTGCCGGACGGATCCCACCAGTCGTCGAGGCGGTAGTTCTGGAACTCGCTGCCAATCCGCAGCAGGTCGTGCGCGGAGAGGGCGAGATCGGCCTTCAGGCTCAGGCCCTCGTTTTCCCCGCGGGTGTCCATCGGCATGCCGGCCGCGCAGCCGCTCATGCCACCGGCAGGCGCGCAGGGCACGCCGTCGGCGGCGGGCGTCGGGCCGTACCAGTACAGCTTGTCTTCGCCGAACTGCATCTTGTGGCGCGTCCGCTCCTGGTAGGCGCGCGCGTCCAGCGCGCCCCAGTCGAAGGCGCCCTTGTAGCGCAGGTTAAGCTGCTCGCTGTCGTTGCCGGTCATGTCCATGCGCTGATTGGGCCAGCCCTGGTAGGGAATGTCCTGGACGCCGGCTTTGAGCTCGAGAAGGTGGTTTGCGTGGCGCAGGGCGACGGCCAGCGACTGGTTGGTCGACTCGTAGCCGCTGCCGCCGACCTCGTCGCCAGCGAGCCAGCCGCGCCCGGCAGCGGCCGCTCCGGCGGGCTTGAAACCGTCGCCGGCGCGGTAGTTGTTGGCCTCGGCCACCGAGCCGCGGTAGCGCACGCTCAGGTTTTCGCCGGCCACGGTGGCGGCGGCGTTGACGCCACGCGCATCGCCGTTGCTGCGGTAGAAGGCACCGAGTTCGCCCTTGCGCAGTGGAGCCTCCCCGGCAGCGGCGAACCCGGGGTCGGGCGAATCAACCACCACCGCGCCGCCGAGGCTGTCGCCGCCAAGGCTGACCGGGGAAATCCCCGCGAATACCTGGACATCGGCGACATTGCTCGGGTCAATGTAGGACAGCGGCGGGTTCATGTGATTGCCACAGGCGGAGATCAGGTCCATGCCGTCGACCTTGACCCGCAGGCGGTCGTCGCCGAGGCCGCGGACGACGGGTTGGCTGGAGACGCCGCCGGCACCGTAGACGCTGACGCCGGGAATGGCGCGAAGCAGGCTGGCCGTATCGCTGGTGGCCGCACGCAGCGCGGGCAGGGCTTCACCGTCCACCGTGGCGGCACTCGCGAACCCGGGCGCGGTAGGGGCGGTCACGATGACACGGTCGAGGATGGCATCCTGCGCATGGGCCAGCGCCGGCAGGAGCAGCGAAACGGCAAGGGAGAGTGGGAGACGCGCAAAGTTCTCTTTCATGACTTGCGATCCTTCTTTCGATTCGATGGGAGAACAGCCTTGTGCCAACGGAGCCCGGACGCAGGCGCGAGCGGGTCCGCCCGGCCGCGTTTCCGCGCCAGGAGCAAGGCAATCCAAGGGATGAGATGAGAGAGGGGCGAAGGCAGGCGCGGCGTTCAGCCGGCGCTGTCCCCAGCCCTCAGGCGCAGGCTCAGTGCTGGCTGTGCGGCATCCTCAGCGGCGCATTGAGCGGGCGCACCGGTACGCTGAGCTCGACGGAATGGCGGCTGCCATCGCGGTTCTCGATCATCAGGGTCAGCGGTACCTGCTGGCCTTCCTTCACCTGTTTTTGCAGACCCATCAGCATGATGTGATAGCCGCCGGGCTCGAGTTTGACCGCGTCACCGGCAGGCAGCTCCAGCGCCGGGATCGGGCTCATCTTCATGACGTCCTTTTCCATTCGCATTTCATGAATCTCGATCGCCTCCGCAAGCGGCGAACTGGCGCCGACGAGACGGGCGGGAACATCGGACTTCAGCTGCATGAAGGCACCGGTCGCCTTTTGCTGCGGAACGGTGGCACGCACCCAGGAGTCGGCCACGGAAACATCGGCGAGGGCCGGCACGGCGCCAAGGGCGAACAGGGCGGCAAGAACGAGCTTCTTCATTTTGAGAACCATCCAGAACAGTCGAACACGTTGAATTTCCGTCCGTGCAAGGCAAGCGCGCCGGCGCCGGATCGGAATGGACAAGAACGCCAGCGCACGCCGCCCGAACCGCGGCAGAGAAGCTGGTTTCAGTCGAAATGCAGGGAAAGGCAGGAATCGAGCCCGGATCGCCGCTCGCGATCAGGCTGCAGAGAATTCACCCGCGGACAGGAGGCGCGCGGGGATGGGAAGGCGCCCATACGAACAGCGGGCGTGGAGAAACGAGGAACAGCCGACGCAGCAGGGCACTGCCTTCGGGGATGCGCAAGGCGGGCGGGGCGGCCGGAGGCAGGGCCGCCCCGCCCGCGTGCGCGCAGCAATACGGGCACTGTTCGAACGAAGCATCCTGCGGCCCGCCTTCACTGTCGGCAACGACGCCATGGCCGTGGTAGAACACGGCTTCGGCCGCCGAGAGCTCGATGAAGCGCGAACCGGTCGCCGAACAGACTTCGATCAGGTAGCGGCCGCCCTCGTCCGGCCCCATTGCCCGACTGAGCGCCGGCGCCAGGGCACTGGTCATCATCGCGAAGATCGCGAACCAGGCATAGAGGCGTCGGCGAAAGCGCAGCATCGGAAAGCGATGGACCCGGAAGAACTGGACGACGACCCGGATTGTACCCGAGCGCCATCGTCCGTCATTGATCCTGGTCAGCTCGCGGGGGCCGCAGGCCGCCGCTCACGGACCGTTCACGGCTTCAGCCCAGCCACGCCCTGGCGTTACGGAACATGCGCAGCCACGGCGAGGCATCGGGGCTGTCCTTCACCAGCCACTGCGGCGCCCACGACATCTGCAGGGTGCGCGCGGTGCGCTCGGGATGCGGCATCATGATGGTGAAGCGGCCATCGGCGGTGGTGAAGCCGGTGACGCCGTCGGCGGAGCCGTTCGGGTTGGCGGGATAGCGCTGCGCCGGATGGCCATGGTTGTCGACGTAGCGCAGCGCGAGCAGCGCCTTGTCCCGGTCCGCTTCGTGGCGGAATACCGCCCTGCCTTCACCGTGGCTGACCACGATCGGCATCCTGCTGCCGGCCATGCCGGCGAGCAGGATGGAAGGGCTGTCGGTGACTTCGACCATCACGAAGCGGGCCTCGAACTGCTCGCTGCGGTTGCGCTGGAAGGTGGGCCAGGCTTCGGCACCGGGAATGATCGGGGCGAGGTGGGCCATCATCTGGCAGCCGTTGCACACGCCCAGAGCGAAAGTGTCGCCGCGACCGAAGAAGGCCTCGAACTCGGCGCGCAGCCTGGGGTTGAACAGGATCGACTTCGCCCAGCCCTGGCCGGCACCGAGCACATCACCGTAGGAGAAGCCACCGCAGGCGGCCAGCCCGTGGAAGGCAGCGAGGTCGACGCGGCCGGCCTGGAGGTCGGACATGTGCACATCGACCGGGGTGAAGCCGGCGCGCTCGAAGGCGGCCGCCATCTCGAACTGGGAGTTGACCCCCTGTTCGCGCAGCACCACCACCTTGGGGCGGACGCCGCTGACGATGAAGGGCGCCGCCAGATCCTCACGCACGTCGAAGGACAGGGACACCGACAGGCCCGGATCGGCAGCATCGGCGAGGGCGTCGAACTCTTCCTGGACGGATGCGGGATCGTCACGCAGGCGGGCGATGCGGTTGCCGGTTTCGGACCAGGCCTGCAGGAGTTCGACGCGGCTGGCGCCGAACACCAGCTTGGCGCTGCGCCGAATGCGGATCTCGTCCTTGTCGTTGGGCTCGCCGATGAAGTGGTAGGTGAGTTTGGCTGCGCGCAGCGCCTCGGTAACGCGCGAGCGCTCCTCGCGGCGGATCTGGATCACCGCGCCGAGCTCCTCGGCGAACAGGCCGGCAAAGAGCTTGTCGTCAAAGCGCCCCTTGAGCGTGTCGGGCTTCTTCTCGAGGCCATCGACATCGTTCATGTAAGGGTCGTAGCAGACGGTGTCGAGCACCAGAGACAGGCCGCACTTCGCGGCAAAGGCCATCTCGCACACGGTGGCGAACAGGCCGCCGTCAGAACGGTCGTGGTAGGCCAGCAGCAGACCCTCGCGGCGCAGTTGCTGGATGGTCTGGAAGAAGGCCTTGAGCTGATCCGGATCGACATCGGGCGCGTGCTCGCCGACCGAGTCGTAAGCCTGGGCAAAGGCCGAGCCGCCAAGGCGGTTCTTGCCGTTGCCGAGGTCGACCAGCAGCAGTTCGGTCTCCACCCCTTCGGGCAACTGCAGCTGCGGGGTGAGTGTGTTGCGGATGTCCGGTACCGGGGCGAAGGCAGTAGCGATCAGCGACAGCGGGGCGACGACCTGCTTGTCCTCACCACCATCCTGCCATGCTGTGCGCATCGACAGCGAATCCTTGCCGACCGGGATCGACAGACCCGCGCTGACGCAGAAGTCGGAGACCGCCTTGACCGTGTCGTAGAGCCGGGCGTCCTCGCCACGATGACCGGCGGCGGCCATCCAGTTGGCTGACAGCTTCACGTCGCCGAGTTTTTCGATGTCGGCCGCGGCGATGTTGGTCACGGCTTCGCCGATTGCCATGCGCCCCGAGGCCGGCGCATCAACGCAGGCCAGCGGCGTGCGCTCGCCCATCGCGAAGGCCTCGCCGCGCCAGCCCTGGAAGCTCATCGCGGTCACCGCCACGTCGGCCACCGGCACCTGCCATGGCCCGACCATCTGGTCGCGTGCGGTGAGCCCGCCGACCGAGCGGTCGCCGATCGTGATCAGGAAGCTCTTGCTCGCCACCGCCGGCACGCGCAGCACGCGCATCCCGGCCTCCTGCAGATCGAGGCCGGTGGTGTCGAAGGGCGGCAGATGCACCGCGCGCCGCGACACGTCGCGCGTCATCTTCGGCGGCTTGCCGAGCAGCACCTGCATCTCCATGTCCACCGGCTTGTTGCCGAAGTGGCGATCGGACACGGTGAGGTGGCCGTCGGCGGTGGCGCTGCCGAGCACCGCGAACGGACAGCGCTCGCGCTCGCAGAAGGCCTGGAACAGCGGCAGGCTCTCGGGCGCGATCGCAAGCACGTAGCGTTCCTGCGACTCGTTCGACCAGATCTCACGCGGGCTCATGCCCGGCTCCTCGATATGCACCTCGCGCAACTCGAAGTGCGCGCCCAGGCCGGCGTGGTCGGCGAGTTCGGGCATCGCATTCGACAGGCCGCCAGCACCGACGTCGTGGATGGCGATGATCGGGTTCCTGTCGCCCTGCTGCCAGCAGGCGTCGATGACTTCCTGGCAGCGGCGCTGGATCTCGGGGTTGCCGCGCTGCACCGAGGCGAAGTCGAGGTCGGCGGCGTTGGTGCCGGTCGCCATCGACGAGGCCGCACCACCGCCGAGGCCGATCAGCATGCCCGGGCCGCCGAGCTGGATCAGCAGCGTGCCCGGCGGGAAGATCGGCTTTTCGGACTGCTGCGCCTGAATGCTGCCCAGCCCACCGGCGATCATGATCGGCTTGTGGTAGCCGCGCACCTCGCCCTGGACTTCCTGCTCGAAGCTGCGGAAATAGCCGGCGAGATTGGGGCGGCCGAACTCGTTGTTGAACGCGGCGGCGCCGATCGGGCCCTCGATCATGATGTCGAGCGCGGAGGCGATGCGCTCGGGTTTGCCATAAGGTTTTTCCCAGGGCTGGACGAAATCGGGAATATTGAGGTTCGAGACCGTGAACCCGGCAAGGCCGGCCTTCGGCCGCGAGCCGCGCCCGGTCGCGCCCTCGTCGCGGATCTCGCCACCGGCGCCGGTGGCCGCACCGGGGAAGGGCGAGATCGCGGTCGGGTGGTTATGGGTTTCGACCTTGGCAAGGATGTGGGTTTCCTCATCGTGGTAGCGGAAGACGCCATCGGCGTCCGGGTACAGGCGGGCGATGCGCGCGCCCTCGATGATCGAGGCGTTATCCGAGTACGCCACCACCGTGCCTTCCGGATGGGCCTTGTGGGTGTCCTTGATCATGCCGAACAGCGACTTCTCCATCGGCCGCGCATCGATCACCCAGTCGGCATTGAAGATCTTGTGCCGGCAGTGCTCGGAATTGGCCTGGGCGAACATCATCAGCTCGACGTCGGTCGGGTTGCGCCCGACGCGGCCGAAGTTATCTACGAGATAGTCGATCTCGTCCTCGGACAGCGCCAGGCCGAGTTCGGCGTTGGCCGCCTCCAGCGCGGCGCGGCCGCCGGCGAGGATGTCGACGACGGTCAGCGGCTGCGGCTCGTAATGGTGGAACAGGGCTTCGGCCTCTTCCACCGTACTGAGCACGGACTCGGTCATGCGATCGTGCAGCAACGCCGTCAGCGCTGTGTTGCCGTCGACTCCGCGTGCATCCAGCGTGTAGGCAATTCCGCGCTCGATCCGGACAATCTTGTCGAATCCGCACTGATGGGTGATGTCGGTGGCTTTGGATGACCACGGCGAAATCGTCCCCAGGCGCGGCACCACCAGGCGCAGACTACCTGCAGGCGGGCGTTCGGTCCGCGGGTGGGCATCGAGCAGGTCAACCAACCGTGCCTGTTCCTCCACCGTCAAGGCAGCCGACACCTCGACGAAATACCAGTATTCGGCAACGATCCCATTGAGCCTGGGCAGGACCTCACTGGCAACGCGGGAAAGGCGCTCCAGACGGGAGGAAGACAGCGCCGCAGCGCCACGCAGCTTGAGGATCGAAGTCATGGTGTCGGGGGATAGAGTCGGTAGACTGGCGGCCACAAAAGCATGCCGTTGAAAGTCTTTTCATTATAACCGAGCCGCTCTGCCCCTCGCGGACAGTCCGTAAGCGGTAACTGCCCGGCGTCCTTGCCTACTTCGAGATTTCGAAGAGATCGGATCGCAGCGGATTGGCCGCGAAGTGTTGCTTCCACAGCCTTGGGGTGAGCTGCGCCACGTTGGCGGCCGGATACTGGCCGATGCGC
>JANJTU010000139.1 GCA_024710965.1 Thauera sp.
CGTCTGCTCCAGGGCTAAGGCGTGAGTGTCATTAACGGGCGTTTTCTCGGAGAAGGCGTATGAGCTCGGTCAATGGTGCGACGTCGGCCAGCGTGAACCAAGTGCTGGCCGAGTTGCAGACGCGCAGCACGCAGGCGACGGAGAAGATGGGCGAAGCGCAGAACCGCTTCCTGACGCTGCTGACTACGCAGCTCAAGAACCAGGATCCGATGAGCCCGATGGAGAATGCCGAGGTCACCTCCCAGTTGGCGCAGATGAGCACGGTGGACGGTATCGAGCGCTTGAATACCATGTTCCAGCAATTGCTCGACTCGCAGCAGTCGGCCGAAACGATGAATGCGGCCGCACTGGTCGGCCGCGGCGTGCTGGTTGAAGGCGGCAAGATGACGCTCACTGATGCCGGCGCAATCGGCGGTGTGTCGCTCGATCAGTATGCGGATGCGGTGAAGGTCTCCATCGTCGATGCATCCGGAATCGAGGTCGCGAGTCTCGATCTGGGCGAGATGGAGGCGGGCAGCCAGAGCTTCGTCTGGGACGGCAAGGCACTGAACGGCGAGCGCGCAGCCAATGGCCTGTATTCAATCAAGGTCGAGGCATTCGCGGATGGGGAGAAGGTGAAGGCGCAGACCCTGCAACTCGGTCAGGTGACCGGGGTGATCAAGGGCGCACAGGGGGCCGACCTGCAGGTGGGCGACCTGGGCATTTTCCGCTTTGAAGATATCAAGCAGATCGTCTGAGATAAAGGAACGCGATCATGGGATTCCAGCAGGGTCTGAGTGGCCTGAACATTTCGGCAAAATCGCTCGATGTGATCAGTCACAACGTCGCCAACGCCAATACGTCGGGTTTCAAGGCAAGTCAGTCGGTGTTTGCGGACGTCTTCTCGTCCACCTTGGGTGCAAATCCCTACATGCAGGTGGGCAGCGGCGGTAGCCTGCCGGCGGTACGCCAGAACTTCAATCAGGGGGGCGTCACCAATACGGGCAACGCGCTGGACATGGCCATCAATGGCGACGGCTTCTTCATGGTCAAGCGCCCGGTGAACGGAGATGAACAGAAGTTCTACACGCGCGCCGGCGAATTCCAGCTCGACAAGGATGGCAATGTCACTACCGCGTCGGGATATCAGGTCCTTGGCTATCCGGGTAGTTCGGGCGCGGGTGATCCGGTTGGATTAACTGTCCCGTTCGATGCGGGGAAGCCTAAGGCGACCCCGGACGTTGCAGTTCAGGTAAACCTCGATGCGAACGAGGACGTGAAGGATCCTGCTCAATTCGATGCCGAGGATCCGGAAACATACAATTTCTCGACAACCGTCCAGTCGTATGACAGCCTTGGCATTCCCCATACGCTTTCGCTGTATTACGTGAAGACAAGCGAGGCTGATGCGACCTGGGATGTATTCTGGTCCATGGAAGGGCATGCGGCATCGAATCCTCCGCTTCAGATTACTGATGCGCTCGACTTCAACGCATCAGGCCTTCTGGAAGGGACGTCCGGTACCCTTGAGACGCCCGTTGTGGGCTCGTCACGCGCGTTGCTGAATATCGACCTCGGCGGCGCTCTGGACAACAGTGCCTTCATGGGCACCGAAACCGCGCCGGCAACCTACGACAATCAGATCAGCCTGACCTTGTCGCCGACCCAGTTCTCGCTGCCGTCCTCCGTTTCGACCGTAAGCCAGGGCGGCTACCCGCCGGGCGAACTCGCAGCGGTCTCGGTAACGCGGGAAGGTCGCCTCCAGGCGCGCTACACGAATGGTGACGTAAAGGACGTGGGGACGATCGCCGTCGCCAGCTTTCGCAATCCGAATGGCTTGATCTCGATGGGCGACAGCCTGTGGAGCGCGACGCTGGAGTCCGGCGAGGGGGTGGCCGGCAATCCGGGATCGGGGACGCGCGGTTTGATCCAGGGGGGGGCTATCGAAGATTCCAACGTCGATCTCACCGCTGAACTCGTGCAGATGATCATCCAGCAGCGCGCCTACCAGGCCAATGCGCAGTCCATCCGCACGCAGGACCAGATCCTGCAGACGGTGATCAACCTCAGGTAAGGAGTAGGCCATGGATCGCGTCATCTATACGGTGATGACCGGCGCCAAGGGCGCGCTGGATCAGCATGCAGCGGTGGCGCACAACCTGGCCAACGCCACCTCCACCGGGTTTCGCGCCGAGATGCACCGCCTGCGAGCGGTGGAGGTGCAGACCGAGGCCTTTCGCACCCGCGCCTTCGCGGTGGATGCGAACGCGGCGACCGACTTCAGCACGGGGCCGCTCGAGCACACCGGGCGGACTTTCGACGTCGCGGTCGAAGGCAAGGGCTGGCTGACGGTACAGATGCCCGACGGCAGCGAGGCCTACACCCGCAACGGCAACCTCGAAGTCAGCGCCAACGGTGTGCTGCAGACGCGTGATGGCCGACCTGTGCTCGGCGATGGCGGGCCGGTGGCGATCCCGCCCGACAGCGAAATCTCGATCGGCGCGGACGGCACGATCTCGGCGATTCAGGCCGGGCAGGGTGGGGCGGTCAATGTGGTGGCCCAGCTCAAGCTGGTCAATCCGCCGGAGCAGAACCTGGTGCGTGGTGACGATGGCCTGTTCCGGCAGAAGGATGGCGGCGTCGCGCCGCCCGACCCGAACGTCAAGGTGGCTGGCGGTTACCTCGAAGGCAGCAATGTCAGTGTCGTCGACCAGATGGTGCAGATGATTTCGCTGTCGCGTCAGTTCGAGATGCAGACTCGCATGCTGCAGACCGCAGACCAGAACGACCGGGCGGCCGCCCAGGTGCTGTCGAATCGCTGACGTTCACCGCGCCGAACGCGCCATGGTTTGCCGGCGCAATTTGCCCGACGGGCGGCAATCCCTGCCGCCCGTCGGCATTTTGGCGTGTCGGTTGCGCAGCTCGCACTCCGCTTGCAGGCGCCGGCGGCACGCTTTTCGATTAGCACGGTTTTTGCCTCTCTTCTCGGGCGATGGTGGTGTTCGCCGCCCACGTAAGCTGTCTGCATCGGAAAACCGTGCATCGGCCGATTCCGCCAATTCTTCAGAGGAAAGTCATCATGATCCGCTCACTGTGGTCGGCCCGCACCGGGCTCGATGCCCAGCAAACCCAGCTGGACGTGATCTCCAACAACCTCGCCAACGTCTCCACCAACGGTTTCAAGCGCTCGCGCGCGGTGTTCGAGGATCTTCTCTACCAGACGATCCGCCAGCCCGGTGCCCAGCAGACGCAACAGAACCAGATCGGCAGCGGTCTGCAGATCGGCACGGGCGTGCGTGCGGTGGCGACCGAGCGCATCTTCACCCAGGGTAGCCTGCAACAGACGGGCGGCTCGCTCGATGTCGCCATCCAGGGCAACGGCTTTCTCCAGATCCAGATGCCGGATGGCACGACCGCCTACACCCGCGACGGTGCCCTGCAGCTCGACAGCCAGGGCAACCTGGTGACCGCCAGCGGCTACCCCCTGGCCGATGCGATCAACATTCCCGCCGATGCCCTTTCGGTGACGATCGGCAAGGATGGCACCGTGAGCGTGCTGCAGCAGGGCGAGCCCGCACCGGCGCCCGTCGGGCAGATCCAGCTTGCGACCTTCATCAACGCGGGTGGCCTGCAGAGCATCGGCGAGAACCTGTTCACGGAAACGGCCTCCAGCGGCGCGCCCACGCCGACCGTGCCGGGGACGAACGGGGCGGGTGTCATCAACCAGGGCTATGTCGAGACGTCCAATGTGAACGTCGCCGAGGAACTGGTGAGCATGATCGTCACCCAGCGCGCATACGAGCTCAATTCGCGGGTCGTGTCGACGTCCGACCAGATGCTCGGCCGGCTGACCCAGCTCTGAGCGGGCGGGCGCGCATCATGAAACTGCATCGCCTTGGTTGCTGCGCGGCGCTGGCACTGCTGTCGGGCTGTGCCGCGATCCAGTCCACCCCGCCGACCGCCGTGCATCAGCCGATGACGGCCCGCCCCGAACAGCATCCGCAGGCGTTGCCGTCGAACGGCTCGATCTACCAGGCTGCCACCGCACGGCCGCTGTTCGAAGACCGCAGGGCACGCCGCGTGGGCGATACGCTGACCATCAACCTGGTCGAGCGCACGACCGCGCAGAAGAGCGCGAACGCAAGCGCAGCCAGGGAATCCAGCCTGACCGGTGGCATCACCTCCAGCGCGCGGCTGCCGCTCAAAAGCTTGAACGGGCTCGATATCGAGGCCGGCGTCGAGTCCGACTTCTCCGGCAAGGGGGCGGCGGCGGCGAACAACCTGTTCAATGGCACGATCACCGTCACGGTGATCGACGTCTATCCCAACGGCAACCTGCTGGTGTCGGGTGAGAAGATGCTCGCGATCAATCAGGGCTCGGAATTCATCCGCTTCTCAGGTGTGGTCAATCCGAACACGGTCACGACCTCCAATACCGTGCAGTCGACACAGGTGGCTGATGCGCGCATCGAGTATCGCGGCAGCGGCTTCATCGACGAATCGAACACGATGGCATGGCTGCAGCGGTTCTTCATCGCCATTCTGCCGTTCTGATGGAGAAGGGGATCATGGGCCGAACCTCAACAATCTGGCGCCTGGTGGCCGCCCTGCTGTGCACCGTCTTGCTGTCGATGAGCGGCCTGGTCGGGGCGGCCGAACGGATCAAGGATCTCGCCTCCATCGCCGGGGTGCGCGATAACCAGCTCGTCGGCTATGGTCTCGTGATCGGCCTGGATGGCACCGGGGACCAGACGACGCAGACGCCGTTCACGGTCCAGAGCATGATCAATATGCTCGGCAACCTCGGCGTGTCGTTACCGCCCGGAACCAAGTTGCAGATGAAGAACGTGGCCGCGGTGATGGTGACGGCGACGCTGCCGCCCTTTGCGCGGCCGGGGCAGCAGATCGACGTCACCGTGTCGTCGATCGGCAATGCCAAGAGCCTGCGCGGCGGCACCCTCGTGATGACGCCGCTGCGTGGTGCGGACGGCCAGGTCTATGGCGTGGCACAGGGGAACATGCTCGTTGGCGGTGCGGGTGCGCAGGGCGGCGGCGCGTCGCAGACGATCAACCACCTGCTCGCCGGCCGCATCCCGGGCGGCGCGACGGTCGAGCGTGCGGTGCCGGCCATGGTCGGCGAAGGCGAGTACGTCACCGTCGAACTGAACGAAGCCGACTTCAGCACCGCCCGCCGTGTGGTCGATGCGATCAACCTCCTGCAGGCGGGGGCGGCCCAGGCGCTGGACGGGCGCAGTATCCAGGTGCGGGCGCCGCTCGAGACCACGGCCCGCGTCGCATTCCTCGGCCGGATCGAGAACCTCGAAGTCACCCCGGCGCAGCAGGCGGCGCGGGTGGTCGTGAATTCGCGCACCGGCTCGGTGGTGATGAATCAGCGCGTCACCGTGCAGAACTGCGCGGTGGCGCATGGCAACCTGACCGTGACCGTCACCAGCGAGCCGCGGGTCAGTCAGCCGCCACCCTTCTCCAGAGGGGAGACCGTGGTCACGCCCGGCGGCGGAGTCAGCATCGAGCAGGAAGGCGGCGCGCTGTTCAACGTGCCCGAGAGCGCGAACCTGGCCGATGTGGTCAAGGCCCTCAACGCGCTCGGCGCGACCCCGATGGACCTGGTGAGCATCCTGCAGGCGATGAAGTCGGCCGGCGCGTTGCGGGCTGAGCTCGAGGTGATCTGAAAATGCTCGGATCCCAGATCAATGCACTCGACCCGAATGCGTTGTCCGGGTTGAAGCGCCTGTCTCGTGCTGGCGATTCGCCCGAGGCCATCCGCGGTGCGGCAAAGCAGTTCGAAGGCGTGTTCCTTCAACAACTGCTGAAGAGCATGCGTGCCACCGTGCCGCAGAACAGCCTGTTCGATAGCGAGCAGACGAAGATGTTTCAGGAACTCAACGACCAGCAACTGGCGCAGAACATCGCCCAGGGCCGGGGCGTGGGACTGGCCGAGGTGCTGTTCCGTCAGCTCGGCGGCAATCGGGCTGCGAGTCCGGAGGCGATCGCTGCGCCGGCGAGTGACGGGGATGCGGCGGGCGTTCGCGCGCCAACGGCTGGAGGCGCCGCAGGAGCAGCATCCGGCGGCGGTTTCCCGCTTGCCGACGTGCCGCGCCGGGCGGCAAATCTTTCCGCGCTGGCGGCGCTCTCGGCAAGGCTTGCCGGGCAGGTCGACGCCGCCCGTGGCAAGAGCGGCGACGCCGGCGCTGCCGCAGCCGCATCGCCGCTGCCTGAAAGCGGCACCGGGGCGCAGGCAAAGGCCGCGGGTGCGACTCCGGCGGCAAGCGAGGTTAGTGTACCCGAGCGTATTCGCCGTTTCGTCGAGCGTCTGCTGCCGGCGGCGCGCACGGCCGCCGGGCAGCTGGGTGTGCCACCGCACTTCCTGGTGGCGCAGGCTGCGCTCGAGACTGGCTGGGGCGACGCGGTGCTGCGCCTGCCCGATGGCAGCTCCAGTCATAACCTGTTCAACATCAAGGCCGGCCCGAACTGGAAGGGGGCCACGGTGGAGCGGTCGGTGACGGAATACGTCGATGGCCAGCGTGTCACCGAGAAGGCCCGCTTCCGCGCCTACCCGTCGCTGACAGCGGCGTTCGAGGACTACGCCCGGCTGATCGGCGGGCGCGAGCGCTACGAGGCGGTTGTCGGCAGCCAGCAGCCGGAGCAGTTCGCCTCGGCTCTGCAGCGCGGCGGCTACGCCACCGATCCGCGCTACGCGAAGAAGCTGGTCGGCATTCTGCAGAGCAAGGGTTTTCTTGCCGCAGTCGCCAGCTGAGCTGGCACATGGGTTGCTTGAGACTCGCAAAAGGATTGCCGGAGTAAAGCGTCATGGCGGGAATGCTCAATATCGGTCTGACGGGCCTGATGGCCTCTCAGTACCAGCTCAATACGACCAGCCACAACATCGTCAACGCCGGGGTTGCAGGCTACACGCGGCAATCTGTCAGCCAGGCGACCCAGCCGGCCCTGTTCGGCGGTGCCGGCTACCTTGGCCAGGGCGCGAAGCTCACCGGTGTCGGCCGGCAGTACGATGAGTTCCTCCAGCGCCAGTTGCTCGGTGCCAACACCCAGGCCTCTTACTACAGCACCTATAACGAGCTGATCTCGCCGCTCGACAACATCCTCGCCGACCCTGATGCCGGGCTGTCGCCTGCGCTGCAGCAGTTCTTCGACGCCACGCAGGAAGTCGCGGACAACCCGAGCAATCTCGCCGCCCGCCAGTCGCTGCTGTCGCAGGGGCAGGTGCTGGTGAACCGGTTCCAGATGCTCGACGGCCGCATGGACGAAATTCGGCGCGACGTCGAGCAGCGCATCGACGGCGTCGCGAAGACGATCACTGATCTTGCCAAGGGGATCGCGGGGCTGAACCAGCAGATCGTTGGCGCCTCGGTGCGCGGCGCCGAGTCGCCGCCGAACGACCTGCTCGACCAGCGCGACCAGTTGGTCGCCGAGCTCAACGGGCTCGTCAAGACGCAGACGGTGCTCGACGAGCAGGGGCGGATGAACGTCTTCATCGGCAACGGCCAGACCCTCGTGCTCGGCACGGCGTCGGCGACGATCGGCACGAAGCCTGACCCGACCGACCCGCAGCGCCTGCAGCTGACCACCCAGTTCGGCAATGGCGCGCCGGCGCTGTTACCGGAAAAATTCATCTCCGGGGGCGAACTGGGCGCGCTGCTGGATTTTCGTCGCGACGGGCTGGGTCGGGCGCAGGATCAGCTCGGGATGCTGGCCGCCTCACTTACCGCGGAGTTCAACCGTATACACAGGGGGGGCGCGGGTCTCGATGGCAGCACTGACGTTGATTTCTTCAGCTCCTCCTTCGACCCCGCGACCAATACGCTTGCACAAACTGTTGTCAGCTCCGCCGGCAACAGCTTCAGCGTTGCCGTTGATGCCGACGCCTTGGCCGACTGGAAGGGAACGAGCTACACGGTCAAGAATATCGATGGCACCGTTTCGGTGACGCGCGATTCGGATGGCAAGGTCTTCACCCCGCTGACCCCCGTCGACGGCATTGATTTTTCTGCCTTCGCGGCTTTGGGGGCGGGGGAGAGTGCCTCGGTGAGCCCGTTCCGGGACATGGTGGACCAGCTCCGCGTGCAGATTTCCGATCCAAACCAGATTGCCGCAGCAGGCGCCACGAGCACCGGTCCGGCCGACAACCGCAACGCACTTGCGCTAGCCCAATTGCAGACTCGTAAGGTGCTCTCGTCCGGCACAACGACCTTCCAGACCGCCTATTCCACCATGGTCGCCGACCTCGGCAGCCGTGCTCGCGAGGTAAAGCTCGGCGAGCAGAGCGCCGATGCGCTGGCGACCCAGATGCAGGCGGCGCGCGACAATGCCGCCGGCGTCAACCTGGACGAGGAGGCGGCCAACCTGATCCGCTTCCAGCAGACCTACCAGGCGGCAAGCAGGGTCATGCAGATGTCGCAGAAGCTTTTCGACGAAGTGCTCGGCATCGCCCGCTGACGGAGGACAGGATCATGCGCATCTCGACCACCCAGATGTTCGACCGCGGCGTCTATGCGATGCAGACCCAGCAGAGCGACCTGGCGAAAACTCAGCTCCAGATCGCCACCGGGCGCAAGATGGTCGTCCCCTCGGACGACCCGGTGCGCGCTGCGCGCAGCCTCGAGCTCCAGCAGTCGCAGAGTGTGAACAACCAGTTCCTGCAGAACATCGGCTACGCGCAGGATTCGATGAGCCTGGTGCTGACGCGGCTCGACGGCATGCACGACACGCTGCAGTACATGCGCGACAAGTTCGTGCAGGCAGGCAACGCGGGGCTGGCCGAATCCGATCGGGCCGCGATCGCGCAGGACCTGCGCAGCCAGCTCGACAGCCTCGTCGGCCTCGCGAACAGCCAGGACGGCCAGGGCGATTACCTGTTCTCGGGCTTCAGCTCCGGCACTCCGGCGATCAGCCTCGGTGCCACGGCGTATTCATACGACGGCGATGCGAACCAGCGGCAGATGCAGGTCGGCGCCAGCCGCCTCGTCGACGTCAGCGTGCCGGGGGGCAGCAGCCCCACCACGCAAGGGCTGTTTGGTGTCGACGGAGACGAGGCGAAGTTCCTCAATGATCTGCGCGCGGCGATCGATACGATCGACCCCGCCACCTCCGGCGGCAGCGCCAATGCCGGCGCAGGCATCCAGGCGGTCGA
>JANJTU010000149.1 GCA_024710965.1 Thauera sp.
GGAAGGCCGAACACGATCGAGGCTTCGATCGCCAAGGCCTTTGCCGCCGACGCGGCGATGTGGGCCGCGACCGAGGCGGTGCAGATCTTCGGCGGCATGGGTTACTCGACCGAGTATCCGGTCGAGAAGCTCTTCCGCGACGCCAAGGTGCTGCAGATCTACGAAGGCACGAGCGAGATCCAGCGCAACATCATCGCCCGCGAAATGCAGCGGGCTTGAACGACAGGAGCAATCGATGACCCAACCCAACCCCAACGAAGCGCTGATCCTCGGCGCCGTCCGTACCCCCTTCGGCCGCCGTGGCGGCGCGCTGCGCGAAACGCGCCCCGACGAACTGCTGGCGGCGGCGATCGGCGGCGTGCTGCAGCGCACCGGCCTGCCCGCCGATCGCGTCGGCGACGTGCTCGCGGGCTGCGTCAGCCAGGCTGGCGAGCAGGGCGCCAACATCGGCCGGCAGGCCGCTGCGGGCGAGCACGCCGCCGATCGCGGTGGCGAGCAGTTCGTCCGGGCGGGTCTCGCGTAGCGCGCCGCCGCGGCGGCCGAAGGGGGTGCGCACGGCGCTCAGGATCAGTGCGTCATTCGGGTTGGATCGGGTCATTGCTTGGTCCTCAGGGTCAGGCCCGCTGCAGTTCGCGGGCGATGATGTTGCGCTGGATCTCGCTGCTGCCTTCGTAGATCTGCAGCACCTTGGCGTCGCGGAAGAGCTTTTCCACCGCGTATTCGGTGGAGTACCCCATGCCGCCGAAGATCTGCACCGCCTCGGTCGCCGCCCACATCGCCGCATCGGCGGCGAAGGCCTTGGCGATCGAGGCTTCGATGGTGTTCGGCCGGCCCTGGTCGAGCAGCCAGGCCGACTGGTAGGTGAGCAGGCGCGCGGCCTCGAGCTTCATGCGCATCTCGGCCAGCTTGTGCGCGATGGCTTGGTGCTCGATCAGGCGCCTGCTCATGCTGCTGCGCTGGGTGGCGTAGGCGAGCGATTCGTCGAGGCAGCGTTCGATCAGGCCGACGCCGAAGGCCGCCACCATCGGCCGCGAGTGGTCGAACACCGTCATCGCCAGGCCAAAGCCGCTGCCTTCGTCGCCGAGGCGGTGGTCGTCGGGCACGAACACCTCGTCGAGGAAGACCTCGCAGGTCGGCGCGCAGCGCTGGCCAAGCTTGCCCAGCGGCTCGCCGATCGCCAGCCCCTGGCTGCCGCGCGGCACGATGAAGGCGGTCATGCCGCGATGACCGGCGTCCGGCGCGGTCTTGGCGAAGACGACGAGGAACTCGGCCAGGTTGGCGTTCGAGATCCAGATCTTGCTGCCGGTGAGGCGATAGCCGCCGTCCACGCGCTCGCCGCGGGTGCGGATGCCAGCCACGTCGGAACCGGCGCCCGGCTCGGTCATCGCGAAGCTCGCCAGCGCGCCGTTGGCCGCCGCGCGCAGGTAGCGCTCGCGCTGCATCTCACTGCCGGCAATCACGATTGGTTCGGTAGCCAGCGCGTTCACGCACAGCGCGGTGCCGATGCCCAGGCAGCCGCGGCAGAAGGCCTCGGTGACCAGCACCAGCTCGAGGCAGCCCAGGCCGCCTCCGCCCACCGCCTCCGGCAGGTTGATGCCGAGCAGACCGAGTTCCTGCGCGCGCTGGTGCACCTCGAAGGGGAAAGTCTTGCCGAGGTCGGCCTCGGCGGCGCGCGGTGCGATCTCGCGCTCGGTGAAGCGGCGTGCGAGATCGCGGATCTCGCGCTGCTCTGCGTTCAACTGGAAGTCCATGGTGTCTCCTTGCAAAGCCGCCGTCCGCAGACGACGGGCGAAACGATGCCCGGCATGACTGCGCACGCCGAAACGATGCCGGGGGTGAAAGGCGCCCGCGACGGGCGCGGCGGGTGTCCTTAGCCGAGAATCCCTAACCGGATGAGCGGCCGAAGCGTGCCGGCCGCCGCGCGCAGAAGGCGCGCACCCCCTCGGCGAAGTCCGGCGTCGCTGACATGGCGAGGAAGCTCGCCTTCTCGGCGGCGAGCGCCGTGGCCAGGTCGGTGTCGAGCCCTTCGCGCAGCAGGCGCTTGATGCCGGCCTGGGCCGCAGCCGGCCCCTCGGCCAGCCGGCGCGCCAGCGCCAGTCCGGCCTCGGCAAGCTGCGCTGCCGGCACCACCTCGGCCACCAGGCCGATGTCCTTCGCTTGCGCCGCATCAAGCTGCGGGTTGAGCAATGCGATCGCCAGCGCGCGCTGCAGGCCGACGTGGCGCGGCAGGTGCCAGCTTGCGCCGCCGTCCGGCGTGGTGCCGATGGCGCTGTAGGCAAGCACGAAGCGCGCATCGTCGGCCGCCACCAGCAGGTCGCAGGCCATCGCCAGTGACATGCCGAAACCGGCCGCCGAACCGCTCACCAGGCCCACCACCGGGCAGGGCAGTTGCGTCAGGCCGGCGACGGCCTCGTGCACCGCATCGATGAGTTGGCCGATCTCCTCGGTGCAGACCGCCAGCGACTGGCCGAGCAGGGTGTCGAAGCGGCGCACGTCGCCGCCGACCATGAAGTGCGCGCTGCTGCTGCGCAGCACGAGCACCCGCGGCGGCGCGGCCGCCAGTGCCCGTACCGCATCGCGCAGCGCGAGCCCCATCGGCAGGTCCAGGCTGTTGCGGGAGGCCGGGCGGTTCAGCGTGATGAAGGCAATGCCCCCCTCTCGCGCGAGGCGGACGGCGGTGGCTTGATTGTGTTCAGGCATGGGCGGCATCTCCCCGGTACATGGCTTCGATCACGTCGGCATAGGTCTTGTAGATGCTGGAGCGGCGCACCTTCATCGTCGCCGTCACCTCGCCGTCGTCGTGATCCAGCTCCTTGGCCAGCAGGTGGAAGCGGCGGATGTGCGAGACCTGGGCGAGCTGGGCGTTGCCGCGCGCGATCTCGGTATCAATCAGTGCGCGCACCTCGGGATGCTCGACCAGCGAGCGGAAATGGGTGAAGGGGATCTGGCGGCCCTCGGCCCACTTCGCCACCGTCTCGTAGTCGATCTGGATCAGCGCGGAGACGAACTTGCGGCCGTCGGCGACGACGATGCACTCCTTGATGTAGGGGCTGGCCTTCATCGTCTTTTCGATCTCGGACGGCGTCAGGTTCTTGCCGCCGGCGGTGATCATGATGTCCTTCAGGCGATCGACGATGTAGAGCTGACCGTCGCGCGCCTCCACCACGTCGCCGGTGTGCAGCCAGCCGTCACGGATGCTGTCGGCGGTCGCCTCCGGGTTCTTGTAGTAGCCGGCGAAAACCATCGCGCCACGGATCAGCAGTTCGCCGCGCTCGCCGATCCGATGTTCGACACCGAGGATGGGCTTGCCCACTGAACCGAAGGCCACGGCATCCAGCGGCTGGCCGGTGATCATGCCGGTCGACTCGGTGAGGCCATACACCTCCACCAACGGCACGCCCAGCGTGCGGAGAAACTGCACCACCGCGGGCGGGATCGGCGCAGCGCCAGTCAGCGCCACCTTCGCACGGCGCAGGCCGATGAAGTTCTGCAGTGCACGCAGAATGAGCCAGTACCAGAAGGTGTAGCTCAGGCGCTCGCCCGCCGTGCGCTGTGCCGCCGACTTGTGGGCGAAGGGTGCGCAGGCGGCAAACGCGCGCCCGAACAGCCAGCGCTGCGCGGGCCCGCTTTCCTGCATCTTGATGCTGATCGCCGAATGCAGCTTCTCCCAGATGCGCGGCACGCCGAGGAACATCGACGGCGCGATCTCGCGCAAATCCTCCTGCACCGTGCGGATCGACTCGCCGAACGCCACCGTCGAGCCGAGGTAGATCGGGCAGAAGGTGGTCAGCATCTGCTCGGCGACGTGGCACAGCGGCAGGTAGGACAGGTGGCTGGTATCCGCCGACAGCCCCAGGCGGTCGGCGATGCCGGGCGCCACGCCGCGGATGTTGGCGTAGCTGATCATCGCGCCCTTGGGTTTGCCGGTGGAGCCCGAGGTGTAGATCATCAGCGCGATGTCCTCGAGCCGCTGCGCCGCCAGCGTCTCTTCCACCAGGTGGCGATGGGTGGCCTCGTACTCGACGCCGAGCTTCTCCAGATCGGCGAAGGACAGGATGCGGTCGCGCACGCGCTCGTCGGCGTTGCGCAGGCCCTTGGGCTCCATCACCACGATGGCGCGCAGGTGCGGCAGTTGGTCGAGCGCCTCGACCACCTTGTCGGTCTGCTCCTGGTCCTCGCACACCACGACCTCGACGTCGGCGTGGTTGAGCACGTAGGCCACCTCGGGCGCCGGGCTAGTCGGATAGACGCCGACCGCGATGCCGCCGACCAGGCCGCAGCCCATCTGCGCCAGGACCCATTCGATGCGGTTCTCGGCAATCACGCCGACGTGGCCGCGGGCCGACAAGCCCAGTGCCCGCAGCCCCAGGCCGACGTGGCCAGCGCGGCGGTAGTAGTCGTCCCAGCTGATGCCCTGCCAGATACCGAAGTCCTTCTGGCGGATGGCGACCCGCCCGGGCTGCCGCTCGGCCTGCTCGCGCAGCATCTGTGGCAGGGTCAGCTTGGGAAAGGGGGGCACAGCGGGATTCAAAGCGGGATTGTTGCTCATGGCCATCCTCTCGGTCACGAAAGCCAGCGCTTGCGGCGCTTGTAGTGCTTGATGTCGCGGAAGCTCTTCATCTCGCCGTGCCCGCCCATGCCGAGGTAGAACTCGCGCACGTCCTGGTCGGCGGCCAGGCGTTCGGCCGGGCCGTCGGTGACGACCTTGCCGTTCTCCATGATGTAGCCGTAGTGCGCCACCGCCAGCGCCACCGAAGCGTTCTGTTCGACCAGCAGCATTGACACCTTCTGCTCGGCATTGATGCGGGCGATGATCTGGAAGATGTTCTCCACCAGCAGCGGCGCCAAGCCCAGCGAGGGCTCGTCGAGCAGGATTAGCTTCGGCCGCGCGATCAGCGCGCGGCCGATCGCCAGCATCTGCTGCTCGCCGCCCGACAGGTAGCCGGCCAGGCCGTTGCGGCGCTCGTGCAGGCGCGGGAAGTATTCGTAGACCAGATCGTAGTTGGCCTTCCCGCCGCTGCGCCCGGTGAGCGCGTAGGTGGCGGAGACGAGGTTCTCCTCCACCGTCAGGTCCTCGAACACACGGCGCCCCTCCATCACGTGGAAGAGCCCCGCGCGCACCAGCTCGTGCGGCTTCGAACCCGCTAGCGGCTCGCCTTCGAAGCGGATCTCGCCGCGCGTCAGCTCGCCGTTCTCCAGTCCGAGCAGGCCGGACACGGTCTTCAGCGTGGTGCTCTTGCCCGCGCCGTTGGAGCCGAGCAGGGCGACGATCTGCCCGCGCGGCACCGCCAGCGACAGGCCGCGCAGCACCTGCACCGCCTTGTTGTAGATCACCTCGATGTTGTTCACCTCGAGGACGGATGCGGCCGCACTCATGGCTTACTCCAGCTCGATCCAGTCGGAAGCCGGCACCATGCGCTTGGCCTTGGTGTCGGCGCGGTAGATGCGGCCGACCGGGATGGTGTTGCCGCGGATGGTGATCGGCACGCCGATCAGGCCGCCGGTGTCGAAGTTCTCGATCGAGTTCAGCGCCGCCTTGAGGTTGGCCGCGGTCATGTCCTTGCCGGCGGCGAGGGTGCGGCGCGCCGACTCGGCATAGAGCATCGCCGACAGGAAGCCCTGGATGTAGGGCACGTTCTGGTATTCCCGCCGCATCGCGCGGATCTTGTCCAGCATCGGCGCCGGCGCCGAATCGTCGTAGTAGTAGTTGTAGGGCATCACGCCCATGAAGCCCTCGGCGACCGCGCCCATCTGCATCACGGTCGAGTTGTCCATGGTCCAGAAAGTGCCCATGAATTTGGTGTCCAGCCCGAGCTGGCGCGCCTGGCCGATGAACTCCGGGATCGGGCCGAGGATGTAGCCATGGAAGATGGTGAAGTCGGGTCGTGCGCGCCGCAGCTTGGCGATCTCGGTCGATACGTCGACCGCGCCCGGCGGCGTCATGATCTCGATCGCGACGCTCAGCCCCAGTTCCTTGGCCACGCCGCGGCTGCGCTCGATCGGGTCGCGACCGAACTCAGTGTCGGAATAGACGAAGGCCACCTTGGCGCCGGGTTTTTCCTTGGCGATGTAGCGCAGCAGGATGCCGAACTGCTGGGTGTAGTCCGGACCGGCGACGAACTGGTAGGGGAATTTCTGCGGGTCGTTCAGCTCGGTGGCGAAGGAGGCGCCCGACATGATCATGCTGCCGGCGCGGTCGAGCTCGGGGTTGATCGTCTTGCTGAAGGCGGTGGAATCGCCGTAGTAGAAGTTGACCTTGTTCTGGCTGGTGATCTTCTTGAACGCCGCCACCGACTGGTCGACCTTGTAGGCGCTGTCCTCGGGCACGTAGCGCAGCGTGTGGCCGACGATGTCGCCGGCGTCGTTGGCCATCTTCACGTAGTCCTGGATGCCGGCGTGGATGCCGATGCCGGCGAAGGCGAACACCCCGCTCATCGGGATCGAGCCGCCGATGACGATTTCCTTGCCGGCGGCCTGGGCCGGCAGGCCGGCCATGCCGGCGGTCGCCGCCAGCACCGCGGTGGCGAGCAGGCGCCTGAGCACGGTTCTTCTCATGTTTGTCTCCTTGTCCTTGTGGGTGGTGAAGCGGTGATGCGGGGAACTCAGGCCCGGAACGGCCAGAGGTGGAAGAAGCGGCGGATGCGGCGCCAGATTTCCTGCAAGCCGAGCGGCTCGAACACCAGGAAGCCGACGATCAGCGCACCGAACACGATGGTGCGCACCGGCGACAGGATCAGCGTGGCGTCGGCCGACAGCGGCAGCCAGCCGACGAGCAGCTTGAGCGCCTCGGGCACCAAAGTCATGAAGACCGCGCCCAGGATGGCGCCGAGGATGGTGCCCATGCCGCCGACGATGACCGCGGCGAGGAAGAAGATCGACATGATCAGCGGGAAGCTCTCCGGCGTGACGACGCGGAAGAAGTAGGCCCACATGCCGCCCGCCACCCCGGCGTAGAAGGACGACAGGCCGAAGGACAGCAGCTTGTAGCGCAGCAGCGGAATGCCCAGCACCTCGGCCGAGATGTCGCGGTCGCGGATGGCGATGAAGGCGCGGCCGATGCGGGTGCGGAAGAGGTTGGCCGCGCCGGCCACCATCAGGATGGTGATCGGCACGAACAGCCAGTACAGGCGGAAGGAGGTGTCGAACGTGATGCCGAGGATCTCCGCCGGCACCACCGTGATGCCCGCATGGCCGCCGGTGACCGCATGCCAGTTGGCGAACACGAAGTGCAGCACCACCGAGGCGGCGATGGTGGCGATCGCCAGGTACAGGCCCTTCACCCGCAGCGAGGGCAGGCCGACCACCAGCCCGCCGAGCATAGCGACGAAGCCGCCGGCGAGCAGGTTGAGGATCACCGGCGTGCCCAGCTTGTGCTCCAGTGCGGCCACCGTGTAGGCGCCGATGCCCATGAAGGCGGCCTGGCCCAGGCTGACCAGCCCGGTGTAGCCGGTGAGAATGTTGAGCCCGGTGGTGCTGGCGATGTTGATCGCCACCAGGCAGGCGAGGTAGAGCCCGTACTCGCCGGCGACAAAGGGAAAACCGATGAGCGCGGCGCCGAGGATCGCCAGCCAGACGTGCTGGGTACGGCTGTCGAACAGGGCTTCGTCGTCGCGGTAGCTGGAGCGTGCGGTTCCGATGCGCATTACAACCTCTCGATTTCGTGGGTGCCGAACAGGCCGTAGGGACGGGCCAGCAGCACGACGATCAGGATCATGAAGGTGGCGAGCAGCTTGTATTCGCCGCCGAGAAAACCACCGGCGAGCGACTCGACGACGCCGATGAGGAGCCCCGCGACCAGCGCGCCGAGCACGCTATCCAGGCCGCCGACGATCACCACCACGAGCACCGACAGGCCGAACACGCCCATCGTCGAGGAGATGCCGCCCACCGCAGCGACGATGACGCCGGCAATCGCGGCGATCATCGCCGCCACCGTCCAGGACAGCGAGAACACCTTGGGCACGTTGATGCCCATCGAGTAGGCCGCCTGCTGGTCCGACGCCGTCGCCCGCAGCGCCACGCCGCCGCGCCAGAAACGGAACACCGCCAGCGCCACCGCGATCAGCGCCGCCGCGACGAGGAAGCCGTAGAACACCTTGGGCGGCACGAAGGCCTCGCCGATCATCACCGGGTCGGCGGGCATGAACTCGGGCAGGCGACGCGGCTCGGAGGTCCAGATCAGCTCGACCACCCCGACCAGGATCGAGGCCAGCCCAACCGTGACCATGAACACCGAGATCGGCGACTCGCCCAGCATCGGCCGGATCGCCACCCGTTCGAGCGTCGCGCCCGCCACACCGCTGCCGATCACTGCGGCCAGGATCGCCAGCCACATCGGCAGGTTCATCGCCGTGGCGAGGCCGAAGCAGAGGTAGGCGCCGATCATCAGCATCTCGCCGATGGCGAGGTTCACCACCCGCGTGGCCTTGTAGATCATCACGAAGGCGAGACCGGTCAGCGCGTACAGGCCGCCAGCGCCCAGGCCGGCCAGCACGATCTCGGCCAGGAACAGCCCGTCGAATTCGATTTCCATGTCAGACCCCCACGGCAAGCGGTTGATGGAGGCGCTGGCGCAGCTCAGAAACGTCGCCCGAGCCCAGGTAGGCCTTGATCACCTCGGGGTTGGCCTGCACCTCGGCCGGCGTGCCGTCGGCGATGACCTGGCCGAAGTTGAGCACCACGACGTGGTCGGACAGATCCATCACCATGCCCATGTCGTGCTCGACCATGAGCACGGTGACTCCCCACTCCTCGCGCGCGTCGAGGATGAAGCGCGCCATGTCCTCGGTCTCCTCGCGGTTCATGCCGGCGACGGGTTCGTCCAGCATCAGCACCTTGGGCCGCATCGCCAGCGCGCGCGCCATCTCCACCCGCTTCTGCAGGCCGTAGGACAGCACCGCCACCGGCATGTGGCGAATGTGGTCGATCTCGAGGAAGTCGATGATGCGTTCCTCGACCTCCTGTCGCAGCTTCATCTCCTCGTGCCGGGCGCGACCGAAATAGAGCAGCGCGTCGAGCACGTTGCTGCGCAGGTGGGCGTGGCGGCCGAGCTTGATGTTGTCGAGCACGGTCATGCCGCGGACCAGCGCGATGTTCTGGAAGCTGCGCGCCAGACCCAGCTTGGCGCGCTCGGGCGGCCGGGTGGCAGTGATGTCCTCGCCCTGGAAGCGGATGCGCCCCGTCGAGGGCTTGTAGAAACCCGAGATCGTGTTGAACAGCGAGGTCTTGCCCGCGCCGTTCGGACCGATGACGGTGGTGATGGACCCCGGGGCGACTTCGAAGCCCACGTCGGTCAGCGCCTTGATGCCGCCGAACGACAACGTGAGCCCCTCGAGCTCGAGGATCGGATTGGCCTTGCCTGGATGCACCTTGTCTCCTCCTGCCAGTCGCCATCTTCTGAGCGAGCTGTGTGTGCTGTGCTTTAATTGCCAGCGCACACGACCGAAGAAGGGGTCGCGAGCCGCCGGCGCGGGCATGAGTCTTTTTCCTGCCTCTGTTTTCCATCCATACTAGGCAGTATGGATGCGGTTGTGGATGACGGAACCGGCCGATCGATTGACATTTCCTGCCACGCATCGACTTGATCATGAGCGCAAGCCAGGCCGCCCCCGCCGTCACCATTTCCATTCGCATGGTCAACGAACTCCTCGACCGGCTTGTAGAGCATCAGCCGCTGGCGCTCGCCTGCATCGAACGCGCGGGCATCGCTCCCGCGCTGCTCGAGCAGGACTCGGCCCGCGTCACGGTCGAGCAGTTCGCCCTGTTCTATCGCACGCTCGCCGTCGAGCTCGATGACGAAACACCGGGCCTGTTTTCGCGGCCGCTGCGCGCCGGGACGCTGAAGTTCCTCTGCCTCGGCATGCTCGATGCGGCGAACCTGCGTGTCGCGCTGCATCGCTTCTGCTGGTTCTTCCGCCTGGTGTTGGACGACATGCACTTCGAGATGGGTGAGGACGAGGGACTGACCCGCATCGCTCTGAAGGAGCGCGCCGAACTCGGACGCCATCGCAGGTTGATCCTCGAGTTGATGCTGATGCTCGTCCAGGGCATCGCGTCGTGGATGATCGAACGCAAGCTGCTGTTCGCGCGTGTGGACCTCGGGTTTCCGCCACCGCCGCACGCCGGCGAGTACATCAACATGTACGCCGGTCCGGCCCGTTTCGACCGGCCGCTGACCGCGCTCTACATCGAGCCC
This sequence comes from Thauera sp., assembly GCA_024710965.1. Classification (GTDB taxonomy): domain Bacteria; phylum Pseudomonadota; class Gammaproteobacteria; order Burkholderiales; family Rhodocyclaceae; genus Thauera. The sequence continues at coordinate 10,196 of JANJTU010000149.1, forward strand.
GCCTTCATGGACGCACCCATCCGCCAGGACAAGGCCTCGCTGTCGGGCTTTCTGCGCAAGGCACCAAGGGACTGGATGCACGTGTCAGTCAGCGAGCGCCTGTTCACCCACCGCGTGCGCGACCTGCTCGAAGCCGGCCTGGGTCGGCCGCAAACGGTTGAGGACGTGGCGCGCACCCTGCACGTCTCGCCGCGTACCCTGGCGCGCCGGCTCGACGCCGAAGGGACGCATTTCCAGGCCGTGAAGGACGCCTTACGGCGCGACGTGGCGATCGCCCGCATCTCGCGCACCGACGAGCCGATCGCCAGCATCGGCGCCGACCTTGGCTTCGATGACCCCGCAGCCTTCAACCGTGCCTTCAAGCAGTGGACCGGCACGCCGCCCGGCAGTTACCGCAGGGCACGACCGAGCAGCTGAAGCCGCGTTCCGGTTCCGCCGAATGCCACACTGGCCAATCGCGGGACGATTCACGACCTCCGGCAGTTCACCTTGGCGTCCGCCGACGGCCAAGGTGTCCAGCACCTCGTCGGTGAACACCGAGGGCATCTCCTTTGAGCGCCACAGGCGGATGAAGCTGGGGCGGTAGCGGGGTCGCCGCCACGCTGGACGGAACGCCGCAGCCGGCGGCAAGATGGCACGGGTGACGGGCGGATCCCAGGGCGCGAGGTGAGTCGTGGCATCCAGCTATGCGGGCGATGCGGTGGTCAGCTACACCGCGGTGCGGCGGGCGTCGGCGGTCTTCGAGCGGAGGGCGGGGCTGCCCTCGGTCCTGTCGCTGTTCGCGCTGATCGAGGCCGCCGTGCTGTACGAGCGCCTGTGGTATGTACCCTTCGGCGATCCGGGGGCGCAGCACGTTGCCCGGTTCGAACTGTGGGCGGCGCTACACTCGGCCGGACTGATCGAGCCGGTGAGCGGTGCGGCGTGGCGCGGCGGCAAGCATGCACGCCGCACCGTGCTGCGCCAGTGGCAGGAAAAACTCACCAGTGTCAGCCGCATTCCGAGCTACGGCCACATCTCGCAGCAGGACCTGCTGCGCAACACCTTCGATCACGCCCTCGACGGCGTCATCTGGGCCAATACCCACGGCCACCTCGCCGACATGGAGGCGGATTTCTTCAGCGCGCAGCGCATCGGCGACTGGCAGCGCTTCGTGTCCGGCGTCGACTTCGATCAGGAGGCCGAGGATGCCAACGACGGCGACGACGACGGCCGCTACCTCAGCTGGGATCACGCCGCCGCCACGCTGGCGCGGGCCGCGGTGGTCCA
>JANJTU010000172.1 GCA_024710965.1 Thauera sp.
CGCACGGCGACCTCAAGGCCACCAATCTGCTCTGGCACGAAGGCCGCATCGTCGTGATCGACCTCGACGCCCTGCAGCAGCACCGCAGCGCCGCGCGGCATGCCCGCGCCTGGCGGCGCGACCGCGCCCGCCTGCTGCGCAACTGGCCAGCAGACAGCGCGCTGTATCAATGGCTGGACGCAAACCTGCCGCCAGCTTGAGCCGTCACGCTTGAGCCCTCCGCCTGGCGACCGCCCTGCCCGGCTCGCTGCTCCACCACCTCGACCTGCACGCGCAGCCGTGAAACCGGCTTCGGCCGCCTGTCGAATGCGCACAGCGGGCGGCTTCGACCCTTAAGCTTGATTTAAGCCGGCCCCGCCATGCTGTCTCCACCGCGCCCGATGACGGCCGCCCCGCTGTGGAGACCTCCGAATGCAGACGCAAAAGACGCCGATCGAGCTGGCGTTCTCGCACAAGTACGACCGCGCGCATGCCGCGCAATACTTCGTCAAACACCAGGACGGCCTTGCCCGGCGCCTCTCCCATCTGCGCGACGTGCAACTGGCACGGCGCGCGCTCGCTCAGGCCGGCGATCCACAACGCGTGCTCGACCTGCCCTGCGGTGCGGGGCGCTTCTGGCCGCTGCTGGCGGAGCGGCCGGATCGCGAAATCCTCGCCGCCGACAATTCGGCATCGATGCTGGAAACCGCCCTGGCGAACCAGCCGGCTGAGGTCGTCGGGCGGGTTCGCGCCTTCCAGACGTCCGCCTTCGCCATCGATCTTCCGGACGACGCCGTCGACAGCATCTTCTGCATGCGCCTGCTGCATCACATCAGCGACAGTGCGCATCGCCTGGCCATGCTGCGCGAATTCCACCGGGTCACCCGCGACACGGTGATCGTGTCGCTCTGGGTGGATGGCAACTACAAGGCCTGGAAGCGCGCCCGCCTGGAGAAGCGGCGGGCGGCGGCGGGCAAGACCGGCAGCAATGCAAACCGCTTCGTCGTCGGTCGCCGCGCCATCGAGGCCGAGTTCGCCCAGGCCGGCTTCGACGTCCTCGGGCGGCACGACTTCCTGCCCGGCTACGCGATGTGGCGGGTGTATGTCCTGCGCAAGGTGGGCCTGCACAAGGCGGCTCCGTCATGCCGGTGAGCGCCCCCCCGTCCCTGCCCTTCTCCCGCTGGTGGGACGCGCACGGTGAGTGGGTCGAGGCACCGAACATACGCCGTGGAGGCAACAGCGGCGTGCAACGCCTGCACGACGAAGCAGGGCGGACGCTGTACGTGAAGCGCCAGACCGACCACCTGCACCGCTCGCTGCGCCACCCTCTCGGCCGGCCCACCGTGCTGCGCGAGGCGGAGGCCTTGCGCGCCGTCGCCGCCCTCGAGGTGCCCGTCCCGACGGTGGCCTACTACGGTGCTCGCAAACACGACGGGCAGTGGCACGCGATCCTCGTCACCGAAGCGCTCGACGGCTTCCTGGACCTGGACACCTGGTACCGTCAGCCGCAGGCTCCGGCGCGCCGGGCAGCGATGCTGCACCAGCTCGCCCTCGCGCTCGCACGCATGCACCACGGACGCTGGCAGCACGGCTGCCTCTATGCCAAGCACGTCTTCGTGCGCAGCGCCGGGGCTGGCTCGACGATCGATATTGCCCTGCTCGACCTCGAGAAGGCCCGCCGCCGACTCCTGCCGGACATGGCATCGCGCCACGACCTGGATCAGCTCAAGCGGCACCGCGGCCCGATGCCCGACGCAGACTGGGCGGATCTTCTCCTCCATTACGAGCATGCCAGGCGCGCCCTGCGTCGCGGGCGACCGGTCGAGCACTGACACGCTGACGGTGAAGCTTTCATGGCAGTCGGATTACAGTCGCGCATTCGGACCCGGTGCGCCGACGCCCGGGAATGAAGGCTCTCTTAGGCCACCGTCGCCACCCTGCCACGTTTACGCGACTTCGAATCCTGCTCTCCATGACCCGCACCGCCTCCGCCCCGCATGCGGCCGCGCCGATCGGCCTGCGCGCTCACGTCGGCTTCCTGCTCGGCAGCGTCGCCGTACTGCTGTTGCTGTTCTTCCTGCTGCGCCTGGCCCTGCTGGTGCACAACCAGGAACTGATCCATGGCACCCCGGCCACCACGCTGGTCGAGGCCTTTGTCAACGGCCTGCGCTTCGACCTGCGGGTGGTGAGCTTCATCTGCCTGCCCCTGGTACTGTCGTTCGCAAGCGCGCGCGCGATGGCCGCACGCGGTGCCCACCGCCTGTGGCTGACCGCCTGCGCCAGCGTGGTGCTGCTGCTCGGCGTGATCGAGCTCGATTTCTACCGCGAGTTCCACCAGCGCCTGAACAAGCTGTTCTTCCAGTATTTCAAGGAAGATCCCGGTACCGTCCTGAGCATGGTCTGGCACGGCTTCCCGGTGGTGCGCTATGCGCTCGCCTGGCTGGCGGCCACCGCCCTGCTGGCCTGGCTGTTCCATCGCCTCGACCGTTCCACGCTGCCCCGGCCGGCGGGGGCGACGCAGGGCGCCACGCACCCGGGCTGGCGCTGGCTGGCGCTGCTGCTGTGCGTGGTGGTGTCGGTGGCGGCCGCGCGCGGCACGCTGCGCCAGGGGCCGCCGCTGCGCTGGGGCGATGCGTTCACGACCGACTCGATGTTCGCCAACCATCTCGGCCTCAATGCGGCGCTGACGCTATACGACGCCGCCAGGCACGAGCTGTCGGACCAGCGCAAGCTCGCCTGGCTGGACGCGATGGCCGACACCGAGGCGACGCGCCTCGTCCGCGAGATGCTGCTGACGCCCAACGACACGCTGGTCGACGCCGACCAGGCCGCCGTGCGCCGCAACTTCGCGCCGCCCGCAGCCACCGCGTTGCCGGTGCGCAACGTCGTCGTGATCCTGCTGGAGAGCTTCGCGGGGCGTTACGTCGGCGCCCTCGGCGACGACAGCGGCATCACGCCGCAGTTCGACCGGCTGGCGCGCGAAGGCCTGCTGTTTACCCGGATGTTCTCGAACGGCACGCACACCCACCAGGGCATGTTCGCCACCATGGCCTGCTTTCCCAACCTGCCCGGCTTCGAGTACCTGATGCAGACGCCCGAGGGCGCGCAGAAGTTCTCCGGCCTGCCCCAGCTGCTCGGCGCCCGCGGCTTCGACGACCTCTACGTCTATAACGGCGACTTCGCCTGGGACAACCAGGCCGGCTTCTTCGGCAACCAGGGCATGACGACCTTCATCGGCCGCAATGACTTCGTGAACCCGGTGTTCTCGGACCCCACCTGGGGCGTCTCCGACCAGGACATGTTCGACCGCGCCGTCGTCGAGCTGCGCGCGCGCGGCGACAAGCCCTTCTACGCCCTGCTGCAGTCGCTGTCGAACCACAGCCCCTACGCGCTGCCCGACCCGCTGCCGGTCGAGCCGGTGACGGGACACGGCTCCTACGATGAGCACCTGACCGCGATGCGCTATTCGGACTGGGCGCTGGGCCGCTTCTTCGAGCAGGCGCGGCAACTGCCCGCGTTCAAGGACACGCTGTTCGTGATCGTCGGCGACCACGGCTTCGGCGGCGTCGAGCAGCTCACCGACATGGATCTATTGCGCTTCCACGTGCCGCTGCTGCTGATCGCGCCCGGCATCCAGGAGAAGTTCGGCGCCACGCGCGACGTCGTCGGCACCCAGGTCGACGTCGTGCCGACGATCATGGGCCGGCTCGGCGGC
>JANJTU010000182.1 GCA_024710965.1 Thauera sp.
CTTCTCGTCGTAGTCGAAGCGGATCCACGGGTACTGGCGGGAAGACGGCTTCACATCTTCGGGCTTGAGCTTGTCGATCAGCTTGAGGCGGCTGGTGGCCTGCTTGGCCTTGGACTTGTTGGCCGAGAAGCGGCGCACGAACGCCTGCAGCTCCTGGATCTTGTCCTTGGCGCGGGCGTTGGCCGAGGACTGGCGCTCGCGCGCCATCGTCGACGCTTCCATGTAGTCGTCGTAGTTGCCGGGGTAGATCGTGATCGTGCCGTAATCCAGGTCGGCCATGTGGGTACACACCTGGTTCAGGAAGTGGCGGTCGTGCGAGATGATCACCATCGTGCAGTCGCGGTTGTTGAGCACGTCCTCGAGCCAGCGGATGGTGTTGATGTCGAGGTTGTTGGTGGGCTCGTCGAGCAGCAGGATGTCGGGGTTGGCGAACAGGGCCTGGGTCAGCAGCACGCGCAGCTTCCAGCCCGGGGCGACTTCGCTCATCGGCCCGTTGTGCAGTTCGGTCGGGATGCCCACGCCCAGCAGCAGCTCGCCGGCGCGCGCCTCGGCGGTGTAGCCGTCGTACTCGGCGAAGCGGCCCTCGAGCTCGGCGGCGTGCATGTAGTCGTCTTCGGTGGCCTCGGGATTGGCGTAGATCGCGTCCTTTTCCTGCATGCAGGCCCACATCTCCTCGTGGCCCATCATCACCACGTCGAGCACGCGCATGTCTTCGTAGGCGAACTGGTCCTGGCGCAGGTAGGCCATGCGCTCGTGCGGATCCTTGGAGACGTTGCCGGCGGACGACTCGAGGATGCCGCACAGGATCTTCATGAAGGTCGACTTGCCGGCGCCGTTGGCGCCGATCAGGCCGTAGCGGTTGCCGTCACCGAACTTGACGGAGACATTCTCGAACAGGGGCTTGGCCCCAAACTGCATGGTGATGTTGGCTGCGACGAGCACGGAGGATCCTGTTCTTCAGATAAAACAAAACGTTGCATTATACCGAAGGCGGCCCTCCGGTGCGGCCTCGGCAGCGATCGGGGATGTCTCCGGCGGCCGGGGGGCGTGGGCGCAGCCCCCGGCGGCGGCGCCGGACCGCCCGCGCGCGACGGCGCGCGGCTCAGGGGCGCACGACGATGTCGTTCTTGACCCCCTTCACGCCCGCCGTCGCGCGTGCGATCTCGGCGGCGCGGTTCTTCTCTGTCGTGCTCTTGGCGAAGCCCGACAGCTGCACCGTGCCCTTCAGCGTCTCGACGCCGATCGACATCGCACTGACGGTCGGGTCCTCGGCGAACTTCGCCTTCACCCGCGTCGTGATGGTGGCGTCATCGACGAATTCGCCCACGGTGGACTGCTCGCGGGTGACGGCGCAGCCGGCGGCGGTGAAGGCGAGCAGGCCGGCGAGGGCGAGCGTGGCGGCGGTATGTGTCATGGCGGTGCTCCTTCCGGTGGGGACCGTCGGACCGGGGGCGTCGGCGCCGCCCGGGCGATGCGGTACGGATGAACGGGCATGCTGACGCGCTGGACGGAGATGATCCGGCGGCGCGGTTTTCACTGTAGGACAGTTCCCGTGCACTTGCGAATCGTCGCCCGCTCCGCCGCGCTCAGCGGCCGAGCTCGTCCGCGATCCGTGCCAGCGGCACGATGCGTTCGGCCGCACCGAGCCGGATCGCCTCCTTCGGCATGCCGAACACGACGCAGCTCGCCTCGTCCTGCGCGATCGTGCGCGCACCCGCGTCGCGCATTGCCTTCAGCCCGCGCGCGCCGTCGTCACCCATGCCGGTCATCAGCACGCCGAGCGCGTTGCCCCCGGCGCACTGCGCCACGGAGCGGAACAGCACGTCCACCGAGGGGCGGTGGCGATTCACCGGCGGGCCGTCGCGGACCTCGACGACGTACTGCGCGCCGCTGCGGCGCACGCTCATATGGCGGCCGCCAGGCGCGATCAGCACCTCGCCGGCGAGCACGCGTTCGCCGCCGCGCGCCTCGCGCACGTTCACCGCGCAGATCTGGTCGAGGCGCTGCGCGAACATCGCGGTGAAGCGCGCCGGCATGTGCTGCACGACGACGATGCCCGGCGTCGTGCGCGGCAGGCGCGTGAGCACCGCCTCGAGCGCCTGCGTGCCGCCGGTCGAGGTGCCGAGTGCGATCAGGCGGTCGGTCGTTTCCGCCATCGCCGTCGGCGGCCGTGCCGGCGCCGCGCCCGCGTCCGCGTCGCCGCGCGGCGCCGGCGTGGCGATCAGTGCGCGCAGGTTGGCGCGGGCGGCGGCGCGCACCGCGGCGACCAGGTCGTCGGCCGCGTCGTGCAGGAAGTCCTTCAGCCCCAGCTTCGGCTTCGTGATCACCGCCACCGCGCCGGCCGCCAGCGCCTGCAGCGTGGTCTCCGCCCCCTTCGCCGTCAGCGTCGAGCAGATCACGACCGGGGTCGGGCGCTCGGCCATGATGCGCCTGAGGAAGGTGATGCCGTCCATGCGCGGCATCTCGACGTCGAGGGTGATGACGTCGGGCCACTGCTGCTTCATCTTCGCGAGCGCGAACAGCGGGTCGGAGGCGGTCGCGATGATTTCGATGCCCGGCGCCCGGCCAAGCACCTCGCTGACGACCTGACGCACGACCGCGGAGTCGTCGATCACCAGCACGCGGATCGGCGCCGCCATCCTAGCGGACCCCGCGCCGCCGGCCCGGCCTGGCCGCGGGCAGGCCTCGCGCACGCGCCGCGCCGCGCCGCCGCCGATGCGGCCAGGAGCATCGACAGGGGCGCGGGGCGAGGGTGTTGCGGGTCACTGTCTTCATGCCTTGCGATAGATCGTCGGCTGTTCCTGGCGCACCGTGGTGCTGACGCCGTTGAGGGTTTCCGCGTGGCCGACGACCAGCCAGCCCTGCGGCTTGAGCTGGCCGAGCACGCGGTGCACGATCTGGCGCTTGGCCGCGGCGTCGAAGTAGATCAGCACGTTGCGCAGGAAGATGACGTCGAACTGACCGATGCCGCCGAGCCCATCGTTCAGGTTGGCGGGGGCGAAGCGCACGCGCCGGCGCAGCCGGGCGTCGATGCGCAAGGTGCCGGCGCGGCCGCCGACGCCGCGCAGGCAGAAGCGCCGCAGATAGTCGGCCGGAATGGCGTCGATGCGGTGCGTCGGATAGATCCCGGTGGCCGCGGTGCGCAGCACCTCGTGGCTGATGTCGCTGCCGAAGACCTCCCAGCGCGCGCCTTCGCCGAGGCGGTCCATCAGCACCATCGCCAGGCTGTAGGCCTCCTCGCCGGTCGAGCTCGCCGCGCTCCAGACGCGGAAGTCGCGCTCGGCGCGGGCGCGCGGCAGGATGGCATCAGCGAGGTAGTCGAAGTGCTTCGGCTCGCGGAAGAAGTAGGTCTCGTGCGTGGTCAGCAGGTCCACCATGTGCTCGAACTCGTCCGGCGCGGTGCCGCCGACGACGAGGCGGAAGTAGTCGCCGAAGCTCTGCAGGCCGTGCGCGCGCAAGCGCCGGCCGAGCCGGCCGCTGACCAGATGCTTCTTCGTCGCCGCCAGCTCGACGCCCGCGACGCGGCGCATCAGCGCGCGAAAGCGGCCGAATTCGGCGTCGGTGATCGCAAGTTCGCTCACTGCACTACCCCCTCCGCATTCAGGCTTCGTCGGCGAGCGCGCCGAGCGTGGCGATCTCCTCGACCGAGAACACCCGCGCGACGTCGAGGAGGACGACGAAGCGTCCGTCGACCCGCCCCATGCCGGCGATGAAGTCGGTGCGGATGCGCGCGCCGAAGGCCGGTGCCGGCTCGACGTCGGCGGCGGCGATCTCGAGCACCTCATTGACCGCATCGACCATCACGCCGATGGTCTGCGTCGTGCCGTCGTCGGCGCCGATCTCGACGATGACGATGCAGGTGCGCCGCGCCACCTGCGTGCCGGCGCGGCCGAAGCGCGCCGAGAGGTCGATCACCGGCACCACCGCGCCGCGCAGGTTGATCACGCCGCGCACCGTGGGTGGCATCATCGGCACCTCGGTCAGCGTGCCGAACTCGATGATCTCCCGGATCTGCAGGATGTCGATCGCCAGCACCTCGCCGTTGAGCGTGAAGGCGAGGTATTGCCGCCCGATCCCGCCGACGGTGGCGGGCATCGGCGCGGCCGGCGCGCGCAGCGCGAGATTGCTTGCAGTGCTCATCGCTGCCTCCTGCGCGTCAGAACCGCACGTAGTCGGCATCCTCGCCGGCGAGGGCGAGCGCCGGCTCGGGGAAGGCGCGCGGGCGCGGCTTCGCGCCGCCGGCCCCGGCCCCTGCCGTCCCCCCCCTGGCGGGCGGGGCGGCGCGCTGCGGCCGCGGGGTCGCATGCGCCCGCGTCGCTGCGGCGTCGGCGGCGAGGCGGAACTGTGCCACCAGCGCCTGCAACTGCTCGGCCTGGCTGCTCATCTCCTCCGCAGTGGCCGACAGCTCCTCGGAGGCGGAGGCGCTCTGCTGCGTGGTCTGGCTGATCTGGCCCATCGCGGTGTTGACCTGCGCCGCGCCGCGCGACTGCTCTTCCGAGGCGGCGGTGATCTCCTGCACCAGCTCGGCGGTCTTGCGGATCGACGGCACCATGGCGTCGAGCAGGGCGCCGGCCTGTTCGGCGGTCCTCACGCTCGAGGCGGCGAGTGCGCCGATCTCCTGCGCCGCGACCTGGCTGCGCTCGGCCAGCTTCCTGACCTCGGCCGCCACCACGGCGAAGCCCTTGCCGTGCTCGCCCGCGCGCGCCGCCTCGATCGCGGCGTTGAGTGCGAGCAGGTTGGTCTGGTAGGCGATGTCGTCGACGATGCCGATCTTGTCCGCGATCGACTTCATCGCCTCCACGGTCGCGCGCACGGCCTGGCCGCCGTCGGTGGCGTCGTTCGCCGACTTGCTCGCGATGCCGTCGGTGATCCTCGCGTTCTCGGTGTTCTGCGCGATCGAGGCCGACATCTGCTCGATCGACGCCGAGGTCTGCTCGAGGCTCGCCGCCTGCTCGGAGGCGCCCTGCGCGAGCGATTGCGAGGTGGCGCTGACCTGTTCGGAGGCCGCCGCCAGCGAGTCGGCCGCGCTGCGGACCTCGCCGACGGTCTGCGACAGCGTGTCGACCATGTGCTTGAGCGCCGCCAGCAGGCTGCTGCCGTCGCCCTTGCGCAGCTCGACCTGCACCGCGAGGTCGCCCGCCGCCACCTGGCCCACGATCTGCGCCGCGTAGCCCGGCTCACCGCCGAGCTGGCGGGTCAGGTTGCGCGTGATCAGGAAGGCGGCGAGCAGGGCCGCGAGCACGGCGCCGGCGGTGGTGGCGAGCACCCAGCTCCGCGCCGAGGCGTAGGCCTCGCCGGCGTGGGCGATGCTGCCGTCGAGCAGCTCGCCCTGGAAGCGGGCGAGCGCGTTGGCGCTGTCCTGGTAGGCGCGCAGCACGGGCCGCAGCTCGTTCTGCAGGAAGGCCCGCGCCTGCTCGCTCTCGCCGGCCGCGATCAGCGCGAGCAGGCGCTCCTGGCCGGCGACGTAGCGCTGGCGGGCGTCGTTGATCTGTTGCAGCAGTTCGCGTCCGCGCGGTTGCGTCAGCGCACTGTCGAGCCGGTCGATGATGGCGCCGAGGGTGCGCCGCAGCTCGAGCACCGCCTCCTTGTTGCGCGCCCTGTCCTCGGCGCTGTCGGTCAGCATCATGTTGCGCAGCGCGACGGCGATGTCGCTGCTGTGCACGACGATGTCGTTGGCCATCTGCGCGCGCGGCCAGCGCTCGGTGCCGACGATGCGAATCTCGTCGCTGAGCTGCGCCATGCGCGTGATGCCGATCAGCGACACCGCGAGCAGCAGCATGATGACGAGGCCGAAGCCGAGCCCCAGTTTGGTTGCCACCTTCATGCCTGAAAACATGGATCGATACCTCCGGTTAGAGCCCATTGCCGCTGCATGACCGAAATGCGGCCGCCGCTCAGGAGCGTGCGGCCGCCGCTGTGGTGGAGAACGACGCCGGTCCCGGGGCGCCGTCGATCGCCTGCTGCACCAGCTGCGCCACGTCGAGGATCAGCGCGACCTCGCCGCTGCCGAGGATGGTGGAGCCGGCAATGCCGCTGACGCGCTCGAACAGGCGGCCGAGCGGCTTGATCACGGTCTGGCATTCGCCGTCGAGGCGATCGACGACGAGGCCGGCCTTGCGTCCGGCGAAGCGCACGACGACGACGTTCTGCCGCGCCGGTGCCGGTGCCGGTGCGGCGGCGGCGAACAGGCGGCGCAGGCGCAAGAAGGGCAGCACCTCGCCGCGCCGGTTGAGGTAGTCGCGCTCGTCGGCCGCATCGGCCAGCTCGATGCACTCGAGCACCGCATCGAGCGGCAGGATGAAGGTCGAGGCGCCGACGCCGACCTGGAAGCCGTCGATGATCGCCAGCGTCAGCGGCAGGCACAGCCGCATCGTCGTGCCCGCGCCCGGCGTGCTGGCGATGTCGAGCGTGCCGCGCAGCGCCTCGATGCTGCTGCGCACGACGTCCATGCCGACACCGCGCCCCGACAGGCTGGTGACCGTCTCGGCGGTGGAGAAGCCGGGCTCGAGGATCAGGCGATGGATCTCGGCCGTGCTCGGCGCGGCGTCGGCCGCCACCAGGCCGCGCTCGACGGCCTTGCGCAGGATGCGCGACGCATCGAGGCCGCCACCGTCGTCGCCCACCTCGATGACGATGCTGCCGGATTCGTGGTAGGCGTTGAGCGTCACCGTGCCGCGCGCGGGCTTGCCCGCCGCGATGCGCTGCGCGGGCGCCTCGATGCCGTGGTCGATGGCGTTGCGCACCAGGTGCATCAGCGGATCGCTGATCTTGTCCACCATCGACTTGTCGAGCTCGGCGTCGGCGCCGTGCACGGCGAGCTCGATGTCCTTGCCGAGCTCGCGCGCGAGCTCGCGGACGACGCGCGGAAAGCGCCCGAACACTTCGCCGACGCGCGTCATGCGCAGGCGCAGCGCGCCGTCGCGCACGTCCTCGACGAGCCGCAGCAGCTGCGCCGCCGCCTCCTGCAGGCCGGCGTCGTGCGCGGTGCGCGCCTGCAGCTGCACCGCCGCGCCGGCGATGACGAGCTCACCGACGCGGTCGATCAGCGCGTCGAGCCGCTCGGCGGGCACCTTGAGGCTGCGCGCCTCGGCGGCGCGGCGCTCGTCGGCCGCCTTCTGCTTCACCAGTGCCGCATTGACGACCGGCGGCGCGACGACGCCCTGGCCGACGAGGACCTCGCCGAGTTTGGGCGGCGGCGTCGCCACGCCGGCCTGCTGCGCGGCGAGGGCGGCGTCGAGCTCGCGGCGCGTCAGCGTGCCGCAGGCGATCAGGATCTCGCCGAGGCGGCGCGGGTCCTCGTCGAGCGACTCGATCAGCGCGATGAAGGCCTGCATGCGGCTGTGCGGTGGCAGGATCGTGATGTGGGCGTCGTCGTGCACGAACTCGAACACGCTCTCGAGTTCGGCCTTGCTCGCCGCGCTCCTGAGCGCGAGCTCGAAGCCGAGGTAGCAGCGCTCGGGGTCGCCGTGCGCGAGGTCGGGCAGACCATCGGCGACGGTCTCGATGTGGACGATGTCGCCGTAATTGCGCAGGTAGTTGATGAAGGCGAGCGGGTCCATGCCGTTTCTCAGCACCTCGGCGCCGAAGCGCAGCGACAGGTGCCAGTGCTCGGCGCCGATCGCGACGCCGCCCTCGGCGCTGACCACCGTGTCGTCCGGCGCGACGGCGGCGCGCGCGCCGGACGCCGCCGCCTGCACCGGCGCGGGCAGGCCGTCGCCGAGGGCCTGCTGCAGGCGCAGGCCCAGCGCCTGCCCGTCGGCTGCCGCCACCGCCGTGCCGCCGGCGACGGCGGCGATCAGCGCGCCGATGTAATCCTGGCACTCCAGCAGCAGGGCGACGAGCGCGGGCGAGAAGGCGAGGCTGCCGTCGCGCAGGCGGTCGAGGGCGTTCTCGACCCCGTGTGTGAAGTGCACCACGGCGTCGAGCCCGAACAGGCCCGCCGAACCCTTGATCGTGTGGGCGCAGCGAAACAGGGCGTGAAGCTCGTCGGGCGCGACCGCGCCGGCCTCGGCGCGCAGCAGGATGTCCTCCATCTGCGCGAGCAGCTCGGCGCTTTCGTCGAAGAAGGTGGTGAGCGCGGAGTGCATGTCCATGGCCGCCTCCTTCAGCTGCGCGTGCGGGCGGCGATCAGCAGCGGGTCGCCGAGCGCATGGCCGAGGTTGCTCAGCTCGAGCAGGCGCAGCACCGCCTCGGAGTGATTGACGAGGCGCACCGTCCGCCCTGCGCAGCGCTTGGCCATCAGCAGCAGCTGCAGGCCGGCGCTGTCGACGTCCTCGACGCCGCCCAGATCGATCTCGGTCTCGGCGTGGCCGAGCACGGCGGGCGCGAGCCGCGCCCGTACCGCCGCAACGGTGCCGATCGTCAGCTCGCCGGCGAAGCGCACGTGGCAGCCGCCTGGGTGCGCGGCGATCGTGATCTCCATGGCCGCCCCCGCGCTCACATCAGCAGCTTCGACACCGCGGCGAGCATCTGCTGCGGCTGGAAGGGCTTCACCACCCACGCCCGCGCGCCCGCCTCCTGGCCGAGGCGCTTCTTTTCTTCGGCGACCTCGGTGGTGAGCATGATCACCGGCGTGAACTTGTAGGCCGGGTTCTTCTTCACCTCGCGCACGAAGCTGATGCCGTCCATGTTCGGCATGTTGACGTCCGAGATCATCAGATGGACCTTCTGGCCCTTGAGCTGGCGCAGCGCATCGCTGCCGTCGCAGGCCTCCAGCACCTCGTAGCCGGCGCCCTTCAGCGTGATGCTCACCAGCTGGCGCAGCGAGGCGGAGTCGTCGACGATCAAGACGGTCTTGCCCATGGCGTTCTCTCCTTGGATCGGGGGGCGTCAGAAGAAGGTGATGCCGCTGCTGCCGGCCTGGCCGGGGCCGCGGTCGGCATGCTGCTCGAGGGTGGTGTAGGTCTGTTCGAGCTCGCGCACCCAGCTGTCGACATCGATCGGCGCCGGCGCCGTGCGGCCGCGGCGCTGGCCGTCGTCGGCGACGCGCGCGACCAGGCGTGCCATGTCGGCGCGCACGGCGCCGAGGATCTGGCTGACGCGGTCCTGGAACTGGAGCTGGACGATGATCGCCTCGATGCGCTGCTGTACCGAAGCGCCATCCGCCTCGAGCTGGCGCGAGGACGCCACCGTCGTCGCCGCGGCGCGGTTGAAGCCCTCGAGCACGCGCGCGATCGCCGCACTGCTGGTGTCGACGAGCGCCTGGTCGTGCGCCGCCATGTGTGCGGCGGCGGCGAGCGCGGCGCTCATCGCCTGGTGCGCGGTGTCGACGCGTGCGCGCATGCGCTGCCCGGTGCCGGCAGACTGGTCGGAGAGCTTGCGTACCTCGTCGGCGACGACGGCGAAGCCGCGCCCGGCCTCGCCGGCGCGTGCCGCCTCGATCGCCGCGTTGAGGGCGAGCAGGTTGGTCTGCTTGGCGATCTCGCCGACCTCGTCGGCCATGCGTCTGAGCTCGTCGGTGATCTGCGCGAGGCGCTCGACCGCCTGCGTCAGCAGGCGCTTCTCGCCGAGCGCGTCGTGCAGCGCACGCAGCAGGGTGTCGAGCTCGCCGCGTGCGCCGGCGATCACGCTCAGCATGCCGTCCGCGCGGTCGGCGGCGGTGACCGCGCGCGACTGCGCGAGCGCGTCGCCGAGGCGGGCGAGGACGGCGTCGAACTCGCCGGCGAGCCGGCCGACGGCCTGCTCGGTCTGGCCATGCGAGAGCTCGATGTGGTGCGACCAGCGCGTCAGGGTCTGCTCGATGAGGCGGTGCAGGCTGGCGAGATAGGCGTCGGCGGCGCTGCGTTCGGCGCGCGCGCTGGCGGCAGTGGCCGCCGCCGCCGCGCTTTCGGCCGCCGCGCGGCGGCGCTCGCGCAGGCCCAGCACGATGCCGCAGGCGGCGAGGAGCAGGGCCGCGCCCCAGGCGGGCGGCCCGCTGCCGAGCAGGACGAGCGCCGCGGCGCCGAGCATGCCGCAGACGATCGTGGCGGAACCGGGCGCCGGGTCGGCGTTCCCCGCCGCGGCAGGATCGCGGCCGGTGTCCGTCGGCAGGGTCGAGCTTGCTGTAGGCATCGCTTCCTCCGGCTGTCGCCAGCGTCATTGCTGCCAGGTGGGCATGAAGCCCGGAAAATTCAGAATAGATAGTGAGCTACGTGTGTGACATAGGAGTTTCCTCCTATGTGCGCGCGGCGCGGCTTTGCAGGCATACTGTGGGCCGCCCTTCCTTCCCGTCTCCACTGCCCGATGCGTTTCCTGCACACCGCCGACTGGCACCTCGGCCGGGTCTACCACGGTGTCTCGCTGCTCGAGGACCAGGCCCACGTGCTGCGCGGCTTCGTTCGCCTCGCCGCCGACACCCGTCCCGACGCGATCCTGATCGCAGGTGACGTGTACGACCGCTCGGTGCCGCCGGCCGAGGCGGTGCGCCTGCTCGACGCCGTGCTCACCGAGCTGGTCGGCGAGCTGCGCATCCCGGTGGTGATGATCGCCGGCAACCACGACGGCCCCGACCGCCTCGCCTTCGGCGCCGGCCTGCTCGGCGGCGCCGGCCTCACCGTGCGCGGCCCGGTCGCGGCCGAGGTGGCGCCGGTGGTGTTGCGCGACGCGCATGGCGAAGTCGCGATCTGGCCCTTGCCCTATGCCGAGCCGGCGGTGGTGCGCGGCCTGCTCGGCGACGAGGCGGTGGCCGACCATCACGCCGCGCTTGCCGCCCAGTTGCGCCAGGTGCGCGCGGCGGCGGGCGAGGGCAGGCGCAACGTCGTCGTCGCCCACGCCTTCGTCGCCGGCGGCAGCGAATGCGAATCGGAGCGGCCGCTGTCGGTGGGCGGCAGCGGCGCGGTCGGTGCCGAGCTGTTCGCCGGCGTCGACTACGTCGCCCTCGGCCACCTGCACCGCCCGCAGCAGGTGGGCGACGTGCGCATCCAGTATTCGGGCTCGCTGCTGAAGTATTCCTTCGCCGAGGCCGCGCACGTGAAGTCGGTCAATCTGGTCGAGCTCGCTGGCGACGGCCGGTGCACGCTCGAGCGCATGCCGCTGCCGCCGCGGCGCGACCTGCGCATCATCGCAGGCGAGCTCGCCGCGCTCGTCGCCGCCGCGGCCGCCGACCCGCGGCGCGACGACTACATCCTCGCCCGCCTCACCGACAGCGGCGCCCTGCTCGACGCCATGGGCAAGCTGCGCGCCGCGTGGCCGAACGCGCTCGCGATCGAGCGCCCCGAACTCGTCGGCGACGGTCCGGGGCGCGCCGCCGCCGATCACCGCCGCATCCGCGTGCCGGACCTCTTCGCCAGCTTCCACGCCGAGGCCACCGGCCTGGCGCTGGACGAGGCGGCGGTCGCCGCGCTCGAGCGCATCGTCGGTCGCCTCGAACGCGAGGAGCGCCACGCATGAAGCCGCTCAAGCTCGGCCTGCAGGCCTTCGGCCCCTTCGCCGGGTGCGAGGAGGTGGACTTCACCCGCCTGCCGCCCGGCGCGCTGTTCCTGATCGCCGGCCCCACCGGCGCGGGCAAGACCTCCATCCTCGACGGCATCACCTACGCCCTCTACGGCGACACCTCGGGCGGCGAGCGCAGCGCGCGCGAGATGCGCAGCCACCACGCCGACGAGGCGCTGCAGACCGAGGTCGTGTTCGAGTTCGCGCTCGGCGCACGCCGCTACCGCGTGCGCCGCATCCCCGAGCAGGAGCGCGCCGCGCTGCGCGGCAGCGGCCTCGTCAAGGTCACGGCGAAGGCCGAGCTGTGGCGGCTGGACGGTGAAGCCTGGGCGCCGCTGGCGCAGAAGAGCACCGAGGTCACGGCGCTCGTGGAGGAACTGCTCGGCTTCAAGGCGGACCAGTTCCGCCAGGTCGTGCTGCTGCCGCAGGGCCAGTTCCGCAAGCTGCTTGCCGCCGGCTCGGGCGAGCGCGAGAAGATCCTCGAGACCCTGTTCGGCACCGCCGCCTACAAGCGCGTGCAGGACGCGCTGAAGGCCGAGGCCGCCGCCCTGCGCGAGCGCGGCGAGCAGGCCCGCCTGCGGCGCGACACGCTGCTGCAGCAGGCCGGCGCGGCGACGCCGGACGCGCTGCTTGCGCGGCGCGATGCGCTGCAGGCGGCCCTGGGGGCGCTGGAGGCCGACGGCGAGACCTGGATTCCGCTGGCGCA
>JANJTU010000200.1 GCA_024710965.1 Thauera sp.
GGCATCATCGACACCGTGCCGATGAAGCGCCTGGGCCGGCCGGACGAGATCGGCGACCTGTGCGCCTATCTCGCCTCGGACAAGGCGGCCTACATCACCGGCGCCACGATCAACATCAACGGCGGCCTGCACATGGGCTGATTGTTGCACTGTGCCATGTGTGAGATCACGAAACCCCGTCGAATGGCGGGGTTTCGTTTTCGCAGCGCGATATAATCAAACCTGAATTCAAGAGCGGGGCTGACCGCCGCCGAGGAGATGCAGAAATGCCTGAACAACCGCGTCTGATCAAGAAGTACCCGAACCGCCGCCTCTACGACACTCGCACCAGTTCCTACATCACGCTGGCCGATGTGAAGGAGCTCGTGCTGAACCATGAAGAGTTCAAGGTGGTGGATGCCAAGACCGCCGAAGACCTGACGCGCAGCATTCTGCTTCAGATCATTCTCGAGGAAGAGGCGGGTGGTGCCCCGATGTTCACCAGCGACCTGCTCGCGCACATGATCCGTTTCTACGGCAATGCCATGCAAGGCATGATGGGCAAGTACCTCGAAAGCAACATCAAGGCCTTCACCGAGATGCAGGGCAAGTTGCAGGACCAGGCGCGCGCGATCTATGGCGAGAACAGCCCGGTCGGCCAGGATCTGTGGGCACAGTTTCTCAACTTTCAGGGGCCGGCGCTGCAAAGCATGATGGGCGCCTACGTGGATCAGTCGAAGAAGATGTTCGAGCAGATGCAGGAGCAGCTCGAAAGCCAGACGCGGAACATGTTCTCCGGCTTCCAGTTCCCCAACTACGCGAAGACGGGCGAGGAAAAAGCCGCGCCGTCACCCGCCGCCGACAAGAGCGGTTCACAGAAATAAGCTCATTCGCCCGCGCACTCGAACCGATGCGCGCGCAGCCCCAGCAGACAGCCCCACCATGACGACTTTCAAGACCCCCGATCTGCCGCGTGTCGGCTTCGTTTCCCTCGGATGCCCGAAGGCGACCGTGGATTCGGAACACATCCTGACCCGGCTCCGCGCCGAGGGGTATTCGATTTCCGGCAGTTACGATGATGCCGACCTGGTGGTGGTGAACACCTGTGGCTTCATCGATGCCGCGGTGG
The DNA here is from genome assembly GCA_024710965.1 of Thauera sp. Lineage (GTDB taxonomy): Bacteria > Pseudomonadota > Gammaproteobacteria > Burkholderiales > Rhodocyclaceae > Thauera. The sequence goes on from JANJTU010000200.1 coordinate 1,109, forward strand.
AAGAGTCGCTCGATGCGATCGGCGAGGCCCTGGCCGAGAACGGCAAGGTCATCGTCACCGGTTGTCTCGGCGCCAAGGACGACGTCGTGCTCGCTGCCCACCCGCAGGTGCTGGCGGTGACCGGCCCGCACGCTGCCGACGAGGTGATGCATGCGGTGCACAAGCATCTGCCCAAGCCGCACGACCCCTTCACCGATCTGGTGCCGCCGCAGGGCATCCGGCTGACGCCGCAGCACTATGCCTACCTGAAGATTTCCGAAGGCTGCAATCACCGCTGCACCTTCTGCATCATCCCGTCGATGCGCGGCGACCTCGTCAGCCGGCCGATTCACGAGGTGATGCGCGAGGCCGAGGCCCTCGCCGATGCGGGCGTGAAGGAGATCCTGGTGATCTCGCAGGACACGTCGGCCTATGGCGTGGACGTGAAGTACCGCACCGGTTTCTGGGGCGGCCGGCCGGTGAAGACGCGCCTGCTCGATCTGGCGAACGCGCTGGGCGAGCTCGGTATCTGGATCCGCATGCACTACGTCTACCCGTATCCGAGCGTGGACGAACTGATCCCGCTGATGGCGGAGGGCAAGATCCTGCCCTATCTCGATGTGCCCTTCCAGCACGCGAGCCCGAAGATCCTGAAGGCGATGAAGCGGCCGGCCAATGCCGAGAACGTGCTCGAGCGCGTGCGCAAGTGGCGCAGCATCTGTCCCGAGCTGACGATCCGCTCCACCTTCATCACCGGCTTTCCGGGCGAGACCGACGAAGACTTCGAGATGCTGCTGAACTTCCTCGAGCAAGCACAGCTCGATCGCGTTGGCGCGTTCGCCTATTCGCCGGTCGAAGGGGCGGCGGCCAACGAACTGCCGGGGGCCGTGCCCGACGAGGTGCGCGAGGAGCGTCGCGCACGCCTGATGGACTTCCAGGAAGACATCTCCACGCAGCGCCTCGAGGCGAAGATCGACCGCGAAATGACCGTGCTCGTGGACGATGTCGACGACGAAGGCGCGCTCGCCCGCTCGCCCGGCGACGCGCCAGAGATCGATGGGCTGGTCATCATTCCCGACGGCGAGGGGCTCCAGCCCGGTGACTTTGTCCGTGTCCGCATCACCGACTGCGATGTGCACGATCTCTACGCCGAGCGGCTGGAGTAAGGTTCCCGCTGCCCGTCACCACCGGTGCCCGACATGAGCGCCGGCACCTTGCCCGCTGCCCCCACGGCGCCTCGTGCGCCGACAGCGGAAGCGCGTGAGCCCGTCATTGGCCTTGCGCTCGGCAGCGGTGCGGCGCGCGGCTGGGCGCACTTGGGCGTCCTGCGCGAACTGGCAAGAGAGGGGGTGGTGCCGCAGGTCATCTGCGGCTGTTCGATCGGTGCCTTTGTCGGCGCGGCTGCCGCTTCGGGTGACCTCGCCAAGCTGATGCACTGGGCGGAGGCGCTGAAGTGGCAGGATGTGGTGTCGCTGCTCGACGTGTCACTACGGGGCGGGCTGATCAAGGGCGACAAGCTGATCGATTTCTTCGAGCGTAATTTCGTCGACCGCGACTTTTCCGAACTCGATCTGCGCTTTGGCTGTGTGGCCACCGAACTCGCCTCGGGGCGCGAAGTGTGGCTGCAGGAAGGCAGCGTTTCGGCGGCAGTGCGCGCGTCCATTGCGCTTCCCGGCTTGATGACGCCGGTCATGCATCAGGGGCGCCTGCTCGTCGATGGCGGGCTGGTCAATCCGGTGCCGGTGTCGCTGTGCCGTGCGATGGGGGCGGACGTTGTCATTGCCGTCGATCTCGGTGCGGACATGGTCGGCCGTGCCGCGCGTCGGCCGCCCGCCGAGCTTGCGCCGGACGTCGAGGGCGAGGCGGGCTGGACCGACCGTCTGCTTGCCCGCTTCGGTTTCGGGCCGGGGGAGTGGGCGGCCCTGCTGCGCCCGCCGATGCCGGAGAATGACGTGCTTCCGTCGGTCGTTTCGGTGATCAGCGCCAGCATCAACATCATGCAGGTGCGGATTGCGCGCAGCCGTCTGGCCGGCGAGCCGGCGGACGTGCTGATCTCGCCGCGGGTCGGCCAGCTCGGGCTGATGGACTACCATCGCGCGACGGAGGCGATTGTCGAAGGCGAGGCCGCGGTGGTGCGCATGCGTCCGCAGCTGCGCTATGTGCTCGGGCGCGACACGGACTGATTCCGCGGGGCCATTGTCTTGCCGACTTCATCGATCAGGAGACGGCCGTGAGTGAGTTTCTGCAGCGACTGGGCGACGTCGTGGGCGGGCAGCATGTGCTGACCGACCCGCAGGAGATGGCGCCCTATCTGACCGACTGGCGGGGGCGCTACCACGGCGACGCGCTGGCGGTCGTCAGGCCGGGTTCGGTCGAGGGCGTGGCGGGCGTGGTGCGCGCCTGCGCGGATGCCGGTGTGCCGATGGTGCCGCAGGGCGGCAACACCGGCCTGTGTGGCGGCGCGACGCCCCTTCCCGGGCGGAAGTCCGTCGTGATCTGCCTGGCGCGCCTCAATCGCGTGCGGGCGACCGATGTCGACAACAACACGATCTGCGTCGAGGCGGGCTGCACGCTCGCGGCGGTGCAGGAGGCGGCTGCTGCGGTCGATCGCCTCTTCCCGCTCTCCCTGGCCTCCGAAGGCAGCTGTCTGATCGGCGGCAACCTGTCAACCAATGCCGGCGGGGTGCAGGTGCTGCGCTACGGCAATGCGCGCGAACTGGCGCTTGGGCTGGAGGTGGTGCTGCCCGATGGAAGGGTGTGGGACGGGCTGCGCGGCCTGCGCAAGGACAACACCGGCTACGATCTGAAGCAACTTTTCATTGGTGCAGAAGGGACGCTCGGCATCATCACCGCCGCGGTGCTGAAGCTCTTCCCGGCGGTTCGCCAGCGGGCGACGGCCTGGGTGGCGGTGGCGGATCCGGCCGCCGCCGTGGGGCTTCTGGGCTTGTTGCGCGCGGCCTGCGGCGAACGGGTCACCGCGTTCGAACTCATCGGCCGCAGTGCGCTTGAACTCGTGCTTGCGCACATTCCAGGCGCGCGCGATCCGCTCGGCGCGCCGGCCGATTGGGCTGTCCTGGTGGAGCTGTCGGATGCCGCCGCGGAGGCGGATCCGAGCAGTCAGCTGGAGGGGGCGTTGACGGCTGCATTCGACAAGGGGCTGGCGAGCGATGCGGTGGTCGCGACCAGCCTGACGCAGGCGCAGGCTCTGTGGGCCCTGCGCGAGAACATCTCGGAGGCGCAGCGGATCGAGGGTGTCAGCATCAAGCATGATGTCGCCGTGCCCGTGAGCCGGATCCCTGAGTTTCTGGCGCGGGCAGGGCAGGCGCTGAGTGCGGTCTGGCCCGGTGTCCGGATCGTGGCCTTCGGTCACATCGGTGACGGCAATCTGCATTACAACCTGTCGAAGTCGGTCGCCGGGGATAATGTCGAATTCATCGCACGCACGAGCGAGGTGAACCGCATCGTGCATGACCTGGTTGCTGCGCTCGGTGGCTCGATCTCGGCCGAGCATGGTATCGGGCAACTGAAGCGCGAGGAGATCCGCCTCTACAAGTCGGCGCTGGAACTGGAGCTGATGCAGGCGGTGAAGAAGGCATTCGATCCGCGCGGCCTGATGAATCCGGGCAAGGTGTTGAGTGCGGAGGCCGGGAAGGTGGCACGGGCTTAGAGTGTCGCGAAAAGTGGTTTACAGAACGCAAAAGCAACCCTATAATGCGCGCTCTTTGGTGCCGGGGGTATAGCTCAGCTGGGAGAGCGCTTGCATGGCATGCAAGAGGTCAGCGGTTCGATCCCGCTTACCTCCACCAACCGAAGAAAGATGTTTGTGCAGTACGACGAAGTCCCCATCGTCTAGAGGCCTAGGACACCGCCCTTTCACGGCGATAACCGGGGTTCGAATCCCCGTGGGGACGCCAGATATGGCACTTTAGCCGTTTGATGCTAGGGTGCAGGCCGGCAGCGATGTCGGTGCAGGTCAGTGCGGAGTGGTAGTTCAGTCGGTTAGAATACCGGCCTGTCACGCCGGGGGTCGCGGGTTCGAGTCCCGTCCACTCCGCCAGTTTTGAGCTGTAAGCTGAAGTGA
>JANJTU010000209.1 GCA_024710965.1 Thauera sp.
CGGGGGCGTCCGCGAGAGTGCAGCCGGCCCTCCAACCCGACCGAAGGCGAACGACGTGGAATACAAGTGGTGGCATGACGCCGTGGTGTATCAGATCTACCCGCGCAGCTTCTGCGACGGCAATGGCGACGGCATCGGCGATATCGCCGGCATCATCACCAAGCTCGACTACCTGAAGCTGCTCGGCGTCAATGTGATCTGGCTGTCGCCGGTGTTCCGCTCGCCGATGGACGACAACGGCTACGACATCTCCGACTACCAGGACATCGCGCCCGAGTTCGGCACGCTGGCCGACATGGACCGCCTGATCGCCGAGGCGGCGCAGCGCGACATCCGCATCGTCATGGACCTGGTGGTCAATCACAGCTCCGACGAGCATCCGTGGTTCGTCGCGGCGCGCAAGTCTGCCGCCAACCCGTACCGCGACTACTACATCTGGCGCAAGCCAGGCGCCGACGGCGGCCCGCCCGACGGCCAGCGCTCGTACTTCGGCGGCTCCGCCTGGGAGTTCGACGCCGCCAGCGGCGAGTATTACTTCCACCAGTTCTCGCGCCGCCAGCCCGACCTCAACTGGGACAACCCGAAGGTGCAGGACGAGGTGCACCGGATGATGAACTGGTGGCTGGAGCGCGGCATCGGCGGCTTCCGCATGGACGTGATCGACCTCATCGGCAAGGACGTCGACCGCGGCGTGATGGCCAACGGCCCGCGCCTGCACGAGCTGCTGCAGCAGATGCACGCCGCCACCTTCGGCGGGCGCGACGTGCTGACCGTGGGCGAGGCCTGGAGCGCGACGCCCGAGAGCGCGAAGCTGTACTCGGACCCGGCGCGCCGGGAGCTGTCGATGGTGTTCCAGTTCGAGCACGTCACCATCACCTTCGACCCGGTCGAGGGCAAGTGGAAGCCGCGCCCCTTCGATCTCGTCGAGTTCAAGCGCGTCATCGGCAAGTGGCAGACCGAGCTCGCCGACCAGGGCTGGAACTCGCTGTTCTGGTGCAACCACGACCTGCCGCGCGCGGTGTCGAAATATGGCGACGACGGCGCACACCGCGTCGTCTCGGCCAAGATGCTCGCCACTGCGCTGCATTTCCTCAAGGGCACGCCCTACATCTACCAGGGCGAGGAGATCGGCATGACCAACGTGCGCTTCGCCTCGATCGACGACTACCGCGACATCGAGACGCTGAACCTGTACCGCGAGCGCACCGCCGCCGGCGTGCCGCACGCGGCGATGATGGAAGGCATCTGGGCCAACGGCCGCGACAACGCGCGCACGCCGATGCAGTGGGACGCCTCGCCGCAGGCCGGCTTCACCACCGGCGAGCCCTGGCTGAAGGTGAATCCCAACTACCCGGAGATCAACGTCGAGGTGGCCGTCACCGACGACGACTCGATCTTCCACCACTACCGCCGCCTGGTCGCGCTGCGCAAGGAGCGGCCGGCGATGGTCTATGGCGCCTACCGCGGCCTGCTCGACGCGCATCCGCAGGTCTTTGCCTACGAGCGCCGCCTCGGCACCGAGCGCATCGCCGTGGTCGCCAACTTTTCCGCCGAGCGTGTCGCGCTGGAGCTTCCCGCCGAACTGGCCGGCATCGCCGGCGCATGCCTGAGCAGCAACTACGCCGCGCGCAGCGCGCTCGGCGAGCGGCTCGAGCTCGCCCCCTACGAGGCTTTCGCCATCGCCCATTCCCGCAACGCCGACTGACACGAGCAAGAACGAACGACATGACCCAGCACCCCAACCCCGCTGCAGTACCGACCCAGGCCTGGTGGAAGGAGGCCGTCGCCTACCAGATCTACCCGCGCAGCTTCCAGGACTCCAACGGCGACGGCATCGGCGACCTGAACGGCATCACCGAACGCCTCGACTACCTGAAGTGGCTCGGCGTCGACGTGATCTGGATCTGCCCGATGTACAAGTCGCCCAACGACGACAACGGCTACGACATCAGCGACTACCAGGACATCATGGACGAGTTCGGCACCCTGGCCGACTTCGACCGCCTGCTCGCGGAAACGCACCGCCGCGGCATGAAGCTGATCCTCGACCTGGTGGTGAACCACACCAGCGACGAGCACGCCTGGTTCGTCGAGTCGCGTGCCTCGCGCGACAACCCCAAGCGCGACTGGTACGTCTGGCGCGACGGCAAGGACGGCAAGGCGCCGAACAACTGGGAGAGCATCTTCAAGGGTTCGGCGTGGAAGCTGGATGAAACCACCGGCCAGTACTTCCTGCACCTGTTCTCGACCCGCCAGCCCGACCTCAACTGGGAGAACCACGCGGTGCGCGGCGCGGTGTTCGACATGGTGCGCTGGTGGCTGGACAAGGGCATCGACGGCTTCCGCCTCGACGCGGTCAGCCACATGAAGAAGGTGCCCGGCCTGCCCGACATGCCCAACCCGGAAGGCCTGGAGCACGTCTCCTGCCTCGACATGCACATGAATGTCGATGGCGTGCTCGAGTACATGGACGACCTCTGCCGCAACACCTTCAACCACTACGACATCATGACCGTGGGCGAGGCCAACGGCGTGTCGCCGAAGCAGGCGGTCGACTGGGTGGGCGAGGAGCACAAGCGCCTGAACATGATCTTCCAGTTCGAGCACCTGGCGCTGTGGGCGAACGATCCGCGCAAGCCGCTCGACGTCGTCGCGCTGAAGAAGGTGTTCACCGCCTGGCAGGACACGCTCCACGGCCGCGGCTGGAACGCGCTCTTCCTCGAAAACCACGACATCCCGCGCATCGTCTCGAAGTGGGGCGACACCGGCGCGCTGTGGCGCGAGAGCGCGACCGC
>JANJTU010000251.1 GCA_024710965.1 Thauera sp.
CGCATCGCGGCGCTCAACATGGCGCGTGGCGGCGTCAGCGAGACGCGCCTGAACGGCGTGCTGGCGATCAACGTGCTCGACACGCTGGGCCTGATCTCGTCCTCCTTCGGCCAGTGGTGGGGCGAGAAGGCGGAGCAGGGCGGCGAGGGCGTCGAACTCGTCGATGACGCGCGCTATCGTTACCTGAGCCTGCAGTTCAAGGACGACGTTCTGATCGGCGCGACCTCGATCGGGCTCACCGAGCATGTCGGCGCGCTGCGCGGCCTGATCCACGGCAAGGTCAGGCTCGGCGCCTGGAAGGCGCGTCTGCTTGCCGCGCCGCTGCAGTTCGTCGACGCCTACGTCGCCTGCAGCCAGCAGCCGATGGCGCTGGCGCGCTGAGCGCATGCCGGTTCATGAAGTCAGAGGCAAGATGAAGGTCGCATTCAAGCTGTTCGCCTCCCTGTCCGAGTACCTGCCCGATGGCCACCGCGGCAACCGGCTCGAGCTCGAGGTCGAGGAAGGCACGACGGTGGCGGAGATGATCCGCCGCTACCGCGTGCCCGAGCGCAGCGCGCATCTGGTGCTGGTCAACGGCGTCTTCGTCCCCCTCGGCGAGCGCCCGCGGCGGCGCCTCGCCGAGGGCGACGAGCTCGCGATCTGGCCGCCGATCGCGGGCGGCTGAGGATGGCCTTTCTCACCGGCGAGGTGCCGGTGCAGTTCGAGCGTCGCCTGAGCTCCACCGCGCGCGCGTTCGAGCGCGAGTTGCGCCTGGCCTGGCCGGGGGCGACCGGTTCGGCCGCCGACGGCGGCTTGTGCGTCGAGGACGGCGGCGTGAAGCTCGCGATCGAGCTCGAGGCGGCCGGCGTGCGTCGCCTCGGCCTCTTCGAACTGCCGCAGTTGATCGCGCGTTACCGCTTCAGCGGCGGCGACGCGGCGGCGCGGCGGGCGCTGCTGGCGCGGCTCGATCGCGCGATGCAGAAGGGCGGCGGCTGACCGCGTGTCACCGCCTTCGCGGCGCCTGGCCGCGCGCGCGTCGCGCCCGATGCGGCCGATGCGCCCTTGAACGGCGTGCCACCCGCGCTGGTCCAGTGCTGTCCGTGGCGATCTCATCGCCACCGCCGGGCCCCTGTGCCAGACTCGCCGATATTCCGCTCGCCGGTATTCCGATATCCTCGGGCCGATGCCCGCTTCCGCCTCCATGTTCGCCACCACTTTCGCCGACGCACTCGCCCTGCTGGTCACCTTCGATCATCGCGTGGCCGAGATCGTCGGCCTGTCGCTGCAGGTGAGCGGCGGCGCGGTGCTGCTCGGTACCCTGGTCGGCCTGCCCCTTGGCGCCTGCATCGCGGTGGCGCACTTTCCCGGCAAGGCGGCGGTGACCGTGCTCATCAACGGCCTGATGGGCCTGCCCTCGGTCGTGGTCGGCGTGGTCGTCTATCTGTTCCTGTCGCGCTCCGGCCCGCTCGGCGACTTCGGCCTGCTGTACACGCCATCGGCGATGGTGGCCGCGCAGACCCTGCTCGTGATTCCGCTGATGGCGGCGATCGCGCGCCAGGTGGTGGATGACGCCTGGCAGCGCTACGCGGAAGAACTGCAGGTGATGCGCTTCTCGTGGTGGCAGAGCGTGACGACGCTGCTCTACGACTGCCGCCACTCGCTGCTGGTGGCAGTGCTCGCCGGCCTCGGGCGGGCGATGAGCGAGGTGGGCGCGGTGATGATCGTCGGCGGCAACATCGATCGCGCCACCCGCGTCATGACCACCGCGATCGCGCTCGAGACGAGCAAGGGCGATCTGCCGTTGGCGATCGCGCTCGGCCTGGTGCTGATCCTGCTGATCCTCGCCCTCAACACCTTTGCCTTCGGCCTGCGCCACTGGGCGATGCGCCGCTTCGGCTGAATCGGGCATGAGCGAACCGATCCTGCCGCTGCGCATCCACAACCTGCGCTACCAGCCCAACGGGCGCGAGGTGCTCGCCGGCATTGACCTCGAACTGGGCGTGGATGGGATCACGCTGGTGCTCGGCGCCAACGGCGCGGGCAAGTCGATGCTGCTGCGCGCGATCTGCGGTCTGGTCGAGCCGACCGCCGGCCGCATCGAGTGGGGGGGGCGCCGAACCGATGGCGGCGGCGGCCGGCCGCGCGCGGGCGTCATGATGGTGTTCCAGCAGCCGATGATGCTGCGCGCGCCGGTGCTCGAGAACGTCGCTCTCGGCCTCAAGCCGCTCGGCGTGCCGGCCGCCGAGCGTCGCCGTCGCGCGCAGGCAATGCTGGTGCGCGTCGGCCTCGGCCACCGCGCCGCCGACAGCGCCCGCCAGCTCTCCGGCGGCGAGCAGCAGCGCCTGGCGCTGGCGCGCGCCTGGCTGACGAAGCCGCGCCTGCTGCTGCTCGACGAGCCCACCGCGAGCCTCGACCCATCCGCCTCGGCGGAGGTGGAACGCATCATCCGCGAGATCCGCACCGACGGCACCCGCATCCTGATGGTCACGCACAACCTCGGCCAGGCCACCCGCCTCGGCGACGATGTCGTGTTCATGGCCGCCGGCCGCGTCTGCGAGCACACGCCGGTGCAACGCTTCTTCTCACGCCCGCACTCGGAGGAGGCGCGGCTCTTCATCCAGGGGGAACTGCCGTGGCGCATGCATTTCTGAACCAGCTTCGCAGTCTCGCCGCGACGGCGCTCGTCGCCACCGCGGCGCAGGCCGCGCACGCGGCCGAGTCGATCGTGCTGGCGTCGACGACCTCCACCGAGCAGTCCGGCCTGTTCGGCCACATCCTGCCGCTCTTCGAGCAGGCGAGCGGCATCACGGTGAAGGTGGTGGCGCTGGGCACCGGCCAGGCGCTCGACACCGGCCGCCGCGGTGATGCCGACGCGCTGCTGGTGCACGATCGCGCGGCCGAGGACCAGTTCGTCGCCGAGGGCTACGGCAGCTATCGCCGCGACGTCATGTACAACGACTTCGTCGTCGTCGGCCCGGTCGCCGACCCGGCCGCGGTGCAGGGCGCGAGCGACACGCCGGATGCCTTCCGTCGCATCGCGGCGCAGGCCGCCACCTTCATCTCGCGCGCGGACAAGAGCGGCACCCATGCCGCCGAGCTGCGCTTCTGGCAGGCGGCCGCGGTCGAACCCGTTGGCCAGGCCTGGTACAAGGAGGCCGGCGCGGGCATGGGGCCGACGCTCAACATGGCGGCCGGCGTCGACGCCTACACGCTGTCCGACCGCGGCACCTGGGCCAACTTCAAGAACCGCCAGCGGTTGGCGATCGTGTACGCCGGCGATCCGAAGCTGTTCAACCCCTACGGCGTGATCCTGGTGAACCCCGGGCGCCATCCGCACGTGAAGAAGGCCGCGGCGGAGAAGTTCATCGACTGGATCACCTCCGACGCGGGGCGTGCGGCGATCGCCTCCTACAGGCTCGGCGGCGAGCAGCTGTTCTTCCCGGCGGCGCGCTGAGCGATGGCGCTTGCCCGCAAGAAGGCCGTGCGTCGCCGGCCGCCCCTTGCCGCCGTGCTACTGCTCGTTGCGGCGGCGCTCTGCCTGGTCGCGGCGGTGCTGTGTTTCGTTGGCGTTGGTGGCCTGCTGCATCCGGCGCTAGCCGATCCGATGGCCGGGGTCGCCTTTCTCGTCTCGGCGCTGGCGCTGGCCGGCGCTGGCGCCTTTCCGCTCGTGCTGGCGCGGCTGGCAGGGCGGGAGCGGTGCTGAGCGAAGCGGCACTGTCGAGTTTTCTTACACTTTTCAATAAGGAAAACTTAAGTTATTCCGCGTTTATGGTCACGATCTGATCGTCTCCGTGACGTATTTCACACCGCCTGATCTTTCTCCGATCACCAGTCCGTGACATTTGTCCCACAGGGCCGTGACGTCCGTCACGGTCCTGCGGCGCTAGGTTTGGCGCGGTGTCGGTGTGGCTGACACACTCTCCGAAGCGCTTCATGCATTGCCCGTGAATATGCGCTTCGCGAGTATGGCATGCGGTTTGCTTTGCATAAACTGCATGAATTTATCAGCCGGGAGAACCGATAATGAAAAAGCAGATGCTGGCCTTGGCCCTGACCGCATGCTCCGCCCTCGCATCCGCGGCGCCCGTCGTTGTTGCAGACGTCTCGGCCAACGGCGTCAACAACGACCCGACGCTCATCGCCGACGGTGTGGTGCCGGCCGAGGGCAGCGCATGGAATGCCGCTTCGAAC
>JANJTU010000278.1 GCA_024710965.1 Thauera sp.
GATGCCGTAGATGCACGACACGGTGGCGACGATCACCACGTCGCGGCGCTCCATCAGACTCTTCGTCGCCGACAGCCGCATCTGTTCGATGTGCTCGTTGATCGACGAGTCCTTCTCGATGAAGAGGTCGCGCGAGGGCACGTAGGCCTCGGGCTGGTAGTAGTCGTAGTAGCTGACGAAGTACTCGACCGCGTTCTCGGGCAGGAACTCCTTGAACTCGGCGTAGAGTTGCGCCGCCAGGGTCTTGTTCGGCGCCAGCACCAGCGCCGGGCGCCCCATGCGGGCGATGACGTTGGCCATGGTGTAGGTCTTGCCCGAGCCGGTCACGCCGAGCAGGGTCTGGAACAGCAGGCCGTCCTCGACGCCCTCGCACAGCAGGCGGATCGCCTCGGGCTGGTCGCCCGCGGGCGGAAACGGCTGGTGCAGGCGGAACGGACTGCCCTCGAAGCCGATCACCGATGTGGCGCCCGCGGCCGCATCCGCCCCTGCCCCCTGCCCCGCGTTCTTGCCTTGACTCGTCATGCTAGAATTTCCGCCTGTTTTTCGACCGCCTGCCAACTCCGGCCGGCGCACGCGAAAACACCGATTATTTCCCAAATCGCGTCGCAAGGCACGGCAGATCGCCGTCACGGGGCGCGACCGCACCGCAAACACCCCTGGAACGACTGGAGTTCTCATGTCCGCTTCGATCTTCGCCGCCGTCGAGATGGCGCCCCGTGACCCGATCCTTGGCCTGAACGAGGCCTTCGCCGCCGACACCCGCGCGGAGAAGGTGAACCTCGGCGTCGGCGTGTACTACGACGACAACGGCAAGATCCCGCTGCTGGGCGCGGTGCGCGCCGCCGAGAAGGCCCGCCTCGAAGCAATGCCGCCGCGCGGCTACCAACCGATCGAAGGCCCCGCCGCCTACAACGGCGCGGTGCAGAATCTGCTCTTCGGCAAGGACTCGGCGCTCGCCACCAGCGGCCAGGTCGTCACCGTCGAGGCCCTCGGCGGCACCGGCGCGCTGAAGGTCGGCGCCGACTACCTGAAGCGCCTGCTGCCGGGCGCCACCGTCTACATCTCCGACCCGAGCTGGGAAAACCACCGCGCCCTGTTCGAGTCCGCCGGCTTCCCGGTCGAGAACTACCCGTATTACGACGCCGCCACCCGTGGCGTGAACTTCGCCGGCATGAAGGCGAAGCTCGACAGCCTGCAGCCGGGCTCGATCATCGTGCTGCACGCCTGCTGCCACAACCCGACCGGCGCCGACCTGTCCGACGCGCAGTGGGACGAAGTCGTCGCCGTCTGCCGCGAGCGCGGCCTGATCCCCTTCCTCGACATGGCCTACCAGGGCTTCGCCGACGGCATCGACGCCGACGCCGTGGCGGTGCGCGCCTTCTCCGCCAGCGGCCTGCAGTTCTTCGTCTCGAGCTCGTTCTCGAAGAGCTTCTCGCTCTACGGCGAGCGCGTCGGCGCGCTGTCCATCGTCACCGCCAGCAAGGAAGAGGCGGGCCGCGTGCTGTCGCAGGTCAAGCGCGTGATCCGCACCAACTACTCCAACCCGCCGATCCACGGCGGCGCGATCGTCGCCGCGGTGCTGAACTCGCCCGAACTGCGCCAGATGTGGGAAGACGAACTCGCCGGCATGCGCGACCGCATCCGCGCCATGCGCACCAGCCTGGTCGAGCAGCTGAAGGCCGAAGGCGTGGCCCAGGACTTCTCCTTCGTCATCAAGCAGCGCGGCATGTTCTCCTACACCGGCCTCACCGCCGCGCAGGTCGAGCAGTTGAAGAGCGACTTCGGCATCTATGCGGTGTCGACCGGCCGCATCTGCCTCGCCGCGCTGAACTCGAAGAACATCGGCTACGTGGCCAAGGCGATCGCCCAGGTCGTGAAGGCGTAAGGTGCAGCGCGCGCTGACGATTTCGCAGAAACCCGTCATCGCGCCTTGACGAAGGCGCGCGTGCTGCCTAAAATGCGCGCCTCTGTTCCCCGATAGCTCAGTCGGTAGAGCGCCGGACTGTTAATCCGTAGGTCCCTGGTTCGAGCCCAGGTCGGGGAGCCAAGTTTCAAAGACTGGCGTTTCGCAACGAAACGGCAGATCGAAGCAAGACAATCGAGTAACACCACCGAGTATTTCCCCGATAGCTCAGTCGGTAGAGCGACGGACTGTTAATCCGCAGGTCCCTGGTTCGAGCCCAGGTCGGGGAGCCAAGAATAACAAGCAAAAAAGCCAATCCTCCGGGGTTGGCTTTTTTGTTGTCTGGCCCAACGCACCCCTCGCCGTCGGCCGACTTGAGCCTCGGCGAACCGGCCTTGGCACGTGAGTGGATGAACGACGAAGAGGATGGCGTGGCATGGCCATCATCGAGCAGTTCATGTTGCTCCACTGTAACCCATGGACTACACTCGATCCATGCTTGAAATCGTCCAAAGTACGACCTTCTCGCGCTGGCTCGCCAAGTTGAAGGATCGAGTCGCCATCATGCGCATCAACGCGCGAATCCGCCGTGTGGCAGAAACCGGCACTTCGGCGACGCCAAACCAGTCAGAGACGGAGTCAGTGAAATCCGTATCGACTACGGCCCCGGTTACCGTCTCTACTACCTGCAGCATGGCCCGATCGTCGTCGTCCTGCTTGCCGGTGGGGATAAGAGTACCCAGGACGCCGACATCAAACGAGCAATCGAAATTGCGAAGGAGTGGAAGCCATGACCGAACAATTTTCCCGTTGGGACCCGGTCGATCACCTTCGATCCGAGGAAGACATGGCGATGTATCTCGACGCCTGCCTTGAAGAAGATCCGGGTGATGGCAGCGTCGTGCGTGCCGCCCTCAATGACATCGCCCGGGCTCAAGGCATGACCCAATTGGCCAAGGCGACTGGGATCACGCGTGAAGGCCTGTATAAGGCGCTTTCGCCTGCCGGCAACCCGGAGTTTTCGACGATCCTCAAGGTCATCAAGGCACTGAAGATCAAGCTCCACGCATCGACCGGCACCGAGCCATCGACGACGGCCTGAGCCGAGTTCTTCTGGTCTTTCGGTCGCGGGTACAAGGCCGGCCGCTCACCTCGGATCACCCCCGTCTGGACCGTTTCGCGTCGCCTTCTCGGCACGCGCACGATCGTAGCTCAGCCCGCCCCTCCCGACAGCCCCGGCGCACCGCTCACCGCCACGGCCGCGCCGCGACAGCCGCGGGCACGAAACCGGCATCGCCTTGTCTATGAAGCAGGCCGGCCCCGATGGGCGGCTCAAGAAAGGAAGGGAGGGCACTCACCGACCGAGGAGATCGCCATGGTTCTGCAGAAACTGCCCAAGATGCTCTATTCCTACACGGAAGGCTGGCCGGAGCTGATCCGGATCCATCCGTCGGTGGCGCGGATGTTCATGATGTACGTGATGCCGATGTCGCTGATTCCGCCGGCGATGTTCATCTACTCGATGTTCGTCACGCCCGGCGCCGTGTTCCCCGAGACCGTGCCGCACATCACCGCGTTCGAGGCCGGCGCGCTGTTCGTCGCCTTCTATGCGGCGCAATTGCTGATGGTGCCGCTGATGGCGTCGATCATCCAGCAGATGGGCGACGTGGCGAAGGCGCGGCCCGACTTCCACGACGCCTTCATGCTGGCCGCAGTGGCACCGACGCCGCTGTGGCTATGCGCGCTGGTGCTGTTCATTCCGTCGGCGTGGGTGGCGGGTATCGCCCTGGCGGTGGCCTGGGTGGCGGCGGCGGCGCTGATCTATCACGGCATCGAGCCGCTGTTCAAGCTGCAGGATCACGCCCGCTCACGCCTGATGGGCAGCTTCGTGCTCACCGCCGGCGTCGTTGCCTGGCTGGCGCTGATGGTGGTGCTGGCGCTGCTGCTGAGCATGATCGTCGGCCTGCGCTAAGGCGCAGCCTGCCCTTGCTGCGCAGGGTGGGCGGGCGGCGCAAGCGCGCGCCGCCCGCCCACTGCTTCAGACGCCGTGGCGGCGGCGGTGCTGGCGCGCCCCGGCCGAGCCCTCCGCGTCCGCATGCGCATGGCGCGCCGCCGTCATCTCGGCGAGCACGGTGGCAACCTTGTGGTTCAGCGTGCCCTTCGGAATCACGCCCTTGGCGTCCGGCTCGCCGGCGGGCATGCCGGTGAGCACCGTCATCGCCTCATCCACGGTGCGGATCGCGTGGATGTGGAACAGCCCTTGCGCCGCCGCCTCCACGACGTCCTCGCGCAACATCAGGTGGCGCACGCTCGCCGCCGGAATGACGACGCCGTGGCTGCCGTCGAGCCCGCGCTCCCGGCACAGGTCGAAGAAACCCTCGATCTTCTCGTTCACGCCGCCGATCACCTGCACCTCGCCAAACTGGTTGACCGAGCCGGTGATGGCAAAGCGCTGCTGGATCGGAATCTGGGTCAGGGCAGACAGCAGGGCGCACAGCTCGGCGAGCGAGGCGGAATCACCCTCGACCGGCGCATAGGACTGCTCGAACACCAGGCTGGCCGACAGCGACAGCGGCTGGTGGCGCGCGTAGCGGGCGGCGAGGAAGGCCGTCAGGATCATCACCCCCTTGGAGTGGATCGCCCCGCCGAGCTCCGCCTCGCGCTCGATGTCGACCACGTCGCCCTCGCCCATGCGCACCGTGGCGGTGATCCGCACCGGGTGGCCGAAGCGCTCGCCCGCCAGCTCCACCACCACCAGGCCGTTGATCTGGCCGGCCCGCTCGCCGCTCGTGGTGATCAGGGTCGTGCCGTCGAGGATGGATTCCCGCACCCGCAGCGGGTAGCGGTTGCAGCGCCGCGCGCGCGCCGCGAGGGCGGCCTCGACCTCGGCACGCCCGGTCGCCTGCAGGCCCCTGAGGCGGGCGTGATGGTCGGCCTCGCGCATCAGGTCGGACAGCGCGCGCGTGTTCAGCGACAGCCGGCCCGCATCCTCGGCCAGGCGCGAGCCCTCCTCCACCAGGCGCGCCACGCCCGAGCGGTCGATCGGCAGCAGCTTCGCGCTGCGTGCGAGCAGCGCCATCAGGCGCGCGTACTCGCATTCGCTGTCAGCCGTGCGCGGCAGGTCGTCGTCGAAGTCCGCCGCCACCTTGAACAGGTCGGCGAAGTCAGGGTCGTGCTCCATCAGCAGGTAGTAGACGTCGCGGTCGCCGATCAGCACCACCTTCAGCGCGCTCGGCACCGCCTCCGGCTCCAGCGTCAGCGTCCCGCTCCAGCCCTGCGCCTCGGCCGGCGGTTCGATGCGGATCTCGCCCGCGCGCAGGCTGCGCTTGAGGCCTTCCCAGGCGTAGGGCTGGGTCAGCAGGCGCTCGGCGTCGAGCACCAGGTAGCCGCCGTTGGCCCGATGCAGCGCGCCGGCGCGGATCAGGTTGAAGTGGGTGACCTGGTTGCCGTGCTGCACGACGTGTTCGATGCGGCCGATCAGGTTGCCGTAGCCGGGGTTGTTCTCGAACACCACCGGGGCGCCTTGCGAGGCCGAATGATCGACCAGCAGCTTGACCTGATAGCGGTGGTAGCGGGTGCTCTCCTCGGCTTCGGCGACGTCCTCGTCCTCTTCTTCCAGCATCGTGCCGTTGACCGCGCTATCGACCACGTCGTGCGCGACCGCATCGAGAAAGCCGAGCACTTCGGGCAGATCGGCATGCGCCTCGCGCACCCCGCGCAGCAGGTGCGAGACGGCGGGCGTGAGTGCCTCCTGCTCGGCACGCTCGATCGACTCGCGCACCGCCTTGCGCCAGCCCGGGAACTCGTTCAGCAGGTCTTCGAGCTTGTCGCTCCAGCCGGCAACGCGGCCCTCGATCTCCTTGCGCTCGGCTTCGGGCAGGGCCTCGAAGGCATCGGGCGACATCACTTCGCCCTCGCGCGTGGGCGCGAAGACGAAGCCCTCCGGCGTCTGCAACAGCGAGATGTTATCGGCCGCGCAGGCCTGGCCGAGCTCGCGCAGCGCGCCCTCCTCGCGCTCCTTGTGCGCGTTCTGCAGCGCCTCGACGCGCTCGGTGTGGGTGTCGCTGCCGAGCGCCGATTCCAGCGCCGGGCCGAGCTCGCGGATGAAGGTCTGCATGCAGGCGCGCAGCGCGCCGCCGCGGCCGGCGGGCAGCGTCAGCAGCTGCGGCTTGAGCGCCTCGTCGAAATTGTGCAGGTAGCACAAGTCCGGCGGCACCGGCTCGGCCGCCGCGCGTTCGCGCAGCAGGCGGAAGGTGGTGGCATGCTTGCCACTGCCTGGTTCGCCGAGCACGAAGACGTGGTAGCCAGTGTGCCCCATCGCGAGGCCGAAGCGGATCGCCTCCACCGCGCGCGCCTGGCCGAGGTCGCCGGGGTGGTCAGGGAGGGAAGCGGTGGTATCGAAGGTGAAGCAGGCGGGGTCGCAGCGGGTACGCAGTGCCGCTGCCGACAGCGGCGAAAGTTCGGCCATGTTTGTTGTTCTCCAGACGCCGGATTCGATCCGGTGCCGAATGATACACCGCCGTCACCCGGCCTCCCGGCCCGCCGCCGCAGCCAGCCGGCTCCGGATGCCCCGCGGCGGGCGGGCGCCGAGGGCCGCGATGCCCGTCAGCCTGTCGCCGGCACGCCGGTAGCGAGCCCATGCGGCGCGCTCGCCCGCGCGATGGCGAACTTGTAGGCGAAGGCGCTCCACGACGCCCCGCGCCCGAGCGCGTCGATGAAGCCGGCGCGGTCGGTGACCCAGCTGCCGCCGACGACATCGACCCCGCGCGCAAACAGCGGCGCCGGCAGGCAGCCCGCGCTGGGGCCGATCAGCGCGATGTGGTGCGCCCGGCGGCAGTGCGCGAGCATGCGCTCCAGGGTGTCGTTGAGCAGCACCGTGCTGGTCGACAGCACCTTGTTGCAGGCCTCCAGCTCCGCGGCATCGAGGCTGACGCGATAACCGTCGTAGTGCCCGGCATACTCGGGGTTGAGCTCGATCACCGTCAGCCGCGCGCCGGCCGCGGTGACCTGCTTCAGCAGCGGGGAGAACAGGCCGATCATGCCGATGTGGTCGCCCGGCTGCGGCTCGATGCCGCCAATCGAATCGGGCGCGCGCGGCGGCGCATAGCCTGCACGGTCCATGACGGTGCGCGACAGCGCGTTGGCGGCGGCGAAGCCGAGCGTGCGCCGCAGGTCGCCGTCGCCGGCCGCCGGCGGCACGGCGAACTCGCGCGCGAGCTGCAGCGCATCCATGCCGACGATGTCGAGCGCGTGCGCCGAGGTGCCCAGCCGCACCAGCGCGTTGTCGAGCAGGACGTAGGACAGGCCGAGCGCCCCGTCGTCGAGTTCCAGCGCACAGAACTCCCCGGCGCGCGAGGCGGCGGCGGAAGGTGGCGGCAGATGCAGCGCCCGCACGCGCGGCACGGGCCGGCCGGCCAGGGCGCGTGCGAGCAGGTCGATGAGCTCTTCGGCAAATCGCATGTCAGCTTCCATCGGGAGGTGCGGCCGGATGGCGCGCTTCGTCCGCCGCCACCCGCCCCGGCGGCGGGGCGGCCGGCAGGGCGGCCATGGGCGCGCGGGCGCCGGCGCGCAACGCGGCCGCGGCCGCCTCCCCGCCGACGGTGCGGGCGCGGTTCTGCGGGCTGCGCAGCGCGCCGGGAAAATAGCTCGCGGTGAGGTTTGGCGAGTGCACCGGCGCGCCGCCCGCGGCCACGCCCTCGCCGTGGCGGCCCGCCTGCTCGGCGGCGTCGCCGTAGCGGCGCCAGTCGCGCACCCAGTAGATGTCGTCGGCCAGCTCCAGCAGGCCGATCGTCTCGCGGTCACCGATCAGGACGCCCTGCACGCGCACCTCCTGCGCGCGGCACAGCGCACGCAGGCGCCCGGCCAGCGCAGGCGTGGCGCCGAACTCGCCGTCGGATGCGATGAGCAGGTCGGCACGGCGCCAGTCGCGCTGCTCCAGCCGTGCAATGGCGCGCTCGATCGGGCCGCAGACGTCGGTGCCGCCGCCGAAGCCCTGGCCGAGAAAGCGCGCCAGCGCGGCAACGCCGCCCGCATCGAGGGCGAGCGTCATCTCGAGCACCTCGTCCGGCCCGCCGAAGGCGAACACGTGGCAGGCGCGGCCTTGTGCGTGGGCGCAGCGCACCGCCTCCAGCACCACCGCCTTGGCCACCGCCTCGGCCCCGCCGCGCATCGATCCCGAGGTGTCGACGCAGATCAGCACCGGCCCCAGTTCCAGACGCGGCGCCGGCCGAGGGCCGGGGCGCGGCACGGGCGCGGGGCGGCGGCGGTCCTCGCGCAGGCGGTCGTCGTCCTCGTAGGTCAGCAGCGTGCGTTCCGCATGGCGCGCGTGCCACACCAGGCGCAGCCGCGGGTGCGCGAACAGCATCGTCTCCGCCGGCAGCATGCGCGCGATGCGGCCGGAGCGGCGCACGCCCCGCGTCTCGCCGGGGAGCTCGGGCACGCGCATGCCCGGGCCCGCCGCGCACGGCGCGACGGCAGGCTCGACCACAGGCTGCGGCTCGCGGCCCGGCCCGTCTTCATCGGTGCGGCGCACCCGGCCCAGGCTGCGGATGATCCGCGCCAGTTCGGGCAGGCGTTCGATGAGCTGGCGGATGCGCACGACCTCCTGCCATTCGCTGCTGCGCAACAGGCCACGCAGGACGTCCCAGCGTGTGTTCTTGAGCAGGTCGCCGAGATCGCCGAAGACCGCGACCAGTTCGTCCAGTTCGCCGCAGCGAGCGGCCCAGTCGGCCGTGAAGGCCTCCAGCGCAATCTGCCCGGCCTCGTCGGTGCCCGCACCGCGATCGCGGTAATCGACGGTCAGGTCGAGGTGGAACAGCAGGCTCTGCAGCACGGTATCGACCAGGTCGGGATGGTCGCGGCAGTAGGCCGCGAGCTGCAGGCGGTCGAAGCTCGCGTGCAGTAGTGGCCACAGCACCGGCGGCGGCCAGCAGGCCGAGGGCGACAGGTTCGCCTCGCGCCAGTCGGCCGCGGCGGGCAGGCGGCCCTGCAACAGCGCGCCGCGCCAGACCTCCAGCGCCTGCAGCCGCGGCACGAGGCGGCCGTGGGCGTGCGTCAGTCCGCCCAGCCACAGCGCCCGCGGCAAGCGCTCCAGCGGCGCGAGCGGCGCTTCCAGCGCTTCGAACAGGTGCGGCACGGCGGGGTCGGCGGCCACGGGCGGTCTCGTTCAGTCGGCGAGCGGTTCGTGCTCGACCGGCGTCGGCACCACGCCCGCGCTCTGCGGCAGGCGCGGCAGCGCGTCGAAGCCGGCACGGGCGGCGCGGCTACGTTCGGCCAGCGCCACCAGCGCCGCGGCGGTCTGTGCGAGGGCGGCGTGTGCGCGCACGACGAAGGACGGATCGGCCCACAGGCTGCGCGCGGCCCAGTCGGCGAGTTCCGCGCGCTGCGCGGCGACTTCGTCCGCGTAGCCCTCGAGCCGGCGCAGCAAGTCGTCGACCTGGCCGGTGCGGGCCGCCACGTGCAGGGCACCGTAGCGGCGCCGGCGTGCATAGCTCAGACGCAGGGCTGCGGCGCCGCCCTTGGCGTCGCCGACCGCGTCCGCCAGGTCCAGCGCGCGCTCCTGCGCGGCGTCGATGGCGGAAAAGCGCAGCCGCCCCGCCTCGTCGTAGTCGAGGTCGTTTGCGGCCTGCTCGGCACCGAGCTGCGCCTCGAAGGCCTCCACCACGCGCGTCAGCCGCGGCGGCGAAATCGCCTCCCGCACGCCGAGCCGGGCCGCCAGCCAGTCGGCGACGGCTTGCTGGGCGTCGGCCCCGGGCACGAGGCAGCACGGCACCAGTGCCAGGTCCCAGCGCAGCACCGCCGGCCGCCCCTCGGTGGCGGCCGCCATGCGCAGCAGGTGCGCGATCTTGACCCAGCGCCGGTCCGACACGTAATGCTGCTGCGATGCCAGCCACTGCCGCAGCTCGGCCAGCCGCGCCAGCACCACCTCGGGCAGGGTCACCGCCGCCGCGGCGGCACCGAGGGCGTCCCGGTCGGCGGCGGACAGTACGACATCGGTCGGCATCGCCGGCACGCCTGCCACCGTGCCGGTCGCGGAGCGGCCTGCGTCATCGGCCAGCAAGGCACGAAAACCTTCCGCGCTCACCGGCCCCACGCTCAGGCGCACCAGGAAGCGATCGAAGAAGGCCTCGCCCACTTCGTCCTCGGGCACGACGTTGGTGGCGCCGATGACGCTGATCAGCGGACAGTGCTGGCGGCCGGCACCATTGTCGAATTCGCGCTCGTTGAGCAGGGTGAGCAGCGCATTGAGGATCGCGCTGTTGGCCTTGAACACCTCGTCGATGAAGGCGACGGCCGCATCCGGCAGGAAGCCGGCGGTGTGGCGCTCGTAGCGGTCCTCCTCCAGCGCGCGGATCGAGAGCGGGCCGAACAGCTCCTCCGGCACGGTGAAACGGGTCAGCAGGCGCTCGAAGTAGCGCGCGTCGTGAAATGCGAGGTGGATGCGGCGGGCGAGCGCACTCTTGGCCGTGCCGGGCGGCCCGACGAGGAGGGTGTGTTCGCCGGCGAGCGCGGCGAGCAGGGTCAGCCGCAACACCTGCCGGCGCTCGACGAGGCCGGTTTCGAGGGCAGCGAGCAGGCGCGACAGCCGCAGATGCCAGGGCGAGTGCTCGGGCACGCGATGCATGGCCGCGGGCTCAGTCCTGCGGGCCGGTCGCGGTGCCATAGGCGTGTGCCTTCAAGGTCTCCAGATCGACGATGCGCAGCGCGGCCTCGTGCGTTGCCTCCAGCACCACCGGCGGCGCGGCGCCCGCCAGCCACGCCTCCTTCCAGCGCAGCGCGCACAGGCACCAGCGGTCGCCCGGCTTCAGGCCGGCGAAGCGGTAGTCCGGTCGCGGCGTGGACAGGTCGTTGCCGACGCCGCGCGAGAACTCGAGAAAGGCCGCCGTCACGCGCACGCAGATCACATGCCGGCCGTGGTCGTCAGCCCCCGTGTCGCAGCAGCCCGTGCGGTAAAAACCCGTCAGCGGCGCATAGCTGCAGGCCAGCAGCGGGCCGCCCAGCACATTCAGCGATGTGTTCATCTTCGTTGCTTCAGCAAGTTGAGGTCAGCCGGTCTGCCGCGGGAAGGGCCGCCCGTGCAAGCACGCCGTCGGCGCCCGCCCTGCCGGCAGGCAATAAAGATTGTACAAGCAAGTTCGGCAGCCGGCGTCGCACGCCAGGGCAAGCACATCAACGACGGCAGGCGCCTCTCGCAACTGCGCCGGGCCGGCGGGTGCTGGCGTGCCCCTTTCGGCGTGGTCCGCCCGTCTCGCGATCGGACACGGGTTTGCCGGGTCGCGGACATTCCTGTTATTTTCTGTGTTTTCCGCAGATTGTCGGACTCCTTCATGTCGAGCAACACCGATCCCTCCCGCGAGTTCATCAGCACCGCCCAGGCAGCCCGCCAGCTCGGGCTGTCGCTCGGCGCCGTGCAGCAGATGGTGGAAAACGGCACCCTGGCCGGGTGGAAGACGGCAGGCGGCCATCGCCGGATCCGCCAGGACTCGGTCGACGCCCTGCTCGCGCGCAGCCAGGGCAGCGCCACACGCCCGCGCCCGGGCAGCGACCGGCTTCAGGTCATGATCGTCGAGGACGACGCCGAACTGAAGGGCATGTACCGCGACACCCTCGGCAGCTGGCCCATGCCGATGGATCTGCGCATCATCGACCACGGCATCGACGCGCTGATCGAAATTGGCCACGAACCGCCCGACCTGCTGATCGCCGACCTCGGCATGTCGGGTCTGAACGGTTTCGAGATGATCCGGCGCCTGCGCAGCAACCCCCTCGCCGCCGGCGTCGCCATTGTCGCCGTATCGACGCTGAGCAAGGACGAGATCGCCGCCGAAGGCGGCCTGCCCGCCGACACCACGGTGTACAGCAAGCCGATTCCGTTCCACGAGCTGCACGGCTACACCCAGGCACTCGTCTCCCAGCGCCGCCGGGTGCACAACGCCGGCTAGATCGGCGGATACGACACTGCCAGACCGCGCGCGCGGCGTTCGCCGCCAAAAAAGCACTTCCGACCAGCCGAGCTTGCAGCTATAATGCCGGCCTTCCACGGAGAGGTGGATGAGTGGTTTAAGTCGCACGCCTGGAAAGCGTGTTTGGGATAATATCCCAACGCGGGTTCGAATCCCGCCCTCTCCGCCAGACACCCAGCAAGAACGCGCCTTCTGGCGCGTTTTTCATTTTCCGTCCGGCAAAAGACCTGCCAACCGGAAAACGGCGTGCAGCCGCCTGTTCGAGAACAGCGTGAGGGCGGGTTTCTGATGCCTGATTCGCGGCTTCCACCGCTCCTCCGTGGCCGATAGGCAGTTGCCGTCGTTCATGCGGCTGCCCGGCTGCATGTCGGAGGTCAATGCGGACTTGGCGGCGCGGCGGGGCCCGACAGCGCGACCCCGAGAGGCATCGCTGCAACCGCCGGACTCCGCCGCGCGCTTTCCTGCATGGCAAGGGTGAAGTTGCTGTAGCGCGAATCGTGGGTGACCTCATCCCCTACCCAGGCCGGCAGGCTCAGGGCGGTGAGTTCGTGCGGCAGCTCCACCTCGGCCACGACCAAGCCCGCATGGCGCCCCTCGAAGACGTCGACTTCGAACACGTGGTGGGCGTGATCGACCAGGTAACGCGTCTTGCGCACGATGCGCCCGGCGCAGTGACGGGCGATCATCGCCTGCGCGTCCGGAAGCGGGATGGCGTACTCGAATTCGTCTCGACTGTAGCCCTGCTTCGGCGACTTCAGGGTGAGATACGCGCGGTCTCCCCGGATACGCACCCGCGTCGACATCGAACCGGCTTCCTTTGCGATATAGCCCTGGACGATGCGCTCGCCCTTGCGGCCATCGAGGATCTGAACATCGTGCACCAGGAACCTGCGTTCGATTTCTCGGGCCATGATCTGGAACTCGATTGGTGAAAAACCGAATTGTAGCAAAGTATCCGGCGCCCGTTGCTGCGCCGCAACATCTCCTTGTCCTATGCGCATCGCGGGCCGATTGCACTTGCTCGAGCGCCATAGCGAAGACCGTCCGCCGGCGCCAGTACAGCCCGTCGCCGCACCCCGCTCAACCGGCTGGCCATGATATTAAAGTATTATCCTGACGAGGCAGCCGATGACCGCCCCCCGCGCTGGCGGGCGCCGATCGCCGCCAAGACGGCTGGGACAGGACCGCCTCGCCATGCAGCGGCCGCAGGTCTCGTCCTTCATGCAATGCGTGCGATGCGACGCAGCTCCGCTTTCGCACCCGGTCGCGCAGCGGCTGCCCGCCAAGAGGTTGGCAACGCGTCTCGGCCGCACTCAAACTGATTGAGGAATGAACATGAGTAGCGCGCCCGGCACCCCGCCTTCAGACCTCGCCACCGAGCGCAAAGACAAGCATGAGAAGGTCGAGCGCGATTCGTTCTCGATGCCCGCCAGCGAGCACAAGCAAATCAAGGCGGTGCGCGAGGCGCTGGGCAAGCATGGCGTGCTCGCCAGCAAGTCGGAAGTGCTGCGCGCCGGCCTGGCGCTCCTGGCCGAGCAGGAGCCGGTCGAGATCGCGCGCCTGATCGACGCATTGCCAAAGGTGGCGAAGGGCAAGCGCAGCAAGAAGCACTAGACCGTGTTCAGCCCCACGCCAGCGGACGCGCCGGGCGTCGCCCGCCGGCCAGAGGCACGGCAGCCGCCCCCATCGAGGCGCGGTCCACATCTTGACACGGAACCTTCATCCTGCCGTGAAGTGCGGCAACTATACTGACTCGCACATTGCATCGCAGCAATATGCGTCCGATCGTCAGCCAGATCGGCTGACGGGGGACTCCCGCCCCGCCACCTCTGGAGTTCCATCGTGCAGCTCAAAGCCTCCCCCACCGCACTTCTTGCCGCCCACGAAATCAACATCGACACCGCTCATGCCCTCGCCGCCGAAGGCATTGAACAGGTTCAGCGCCTGACCACGCTCCACCTCATGTCCGCCCGTGCCGCCACAGCAGACGGCGCCCATCATGCGCAGGCGGTGCTCGCCGCGCGCAATACGCCTGCGTTCCTGCAGGCGCAGGCCGACAGCCTGGAGCCGCAGCTCGAGCATGGCGTCGCCTACCTGCGCGGCGTCAGCGAGATCGCCTCGTCCGCTCACGAGCAATTCGTGGCCATCACCGATGACTGGATCGCGCGCCTGAAGGAATCCCTCACCTCGGCCATGAGCGAAGCGTCGAGCGCCGCCTCGGCCGGGCCAGAAGCCATGCTCGTCGCCCTGCAATCGGCAACGGACGTCGCCGCCAATCTCTACGACAAGATCGGCGAATCAAGCGCCCGATCGGCCGCCCCCCTTGCCCTTGAGGCAGCGGAAGCGGAGAAGACCGTGCAGCCGGCCCCCCGCTCGTCCCGGACGGCGAAGACCACCGTCCCGGCCGCACCGGACGACGAGGGCTGAACGCCTGCCCGCAGCCTGCGGGCGCGGCCCGTTCGGCCGATGCTGGCGACGGTCGGTCCGCCCCGGCGGCCGACCGTCAGCTGCCGTCAGCGGCGTAGACGAGCCGCAGCGCGAGCCGCAGCGTCAACCCACGGCATCATCATCGTCGGCCCCCCAACGCCGCGCGAAGCGTGCGTTATGCCGACGCTCGAGCGCGTCCCGATCGGCCTTCAGGCGGACGAGCTGGCGCTGGATCTGGCCCACACTCGACGCGGTGGCGGCGATCATCTCCGCCTGCAGCAGGTCGCCGCGGGTCTTCGAGAGCGCCGCGTTGGCCTGCCCGAGGCCATCCCGGAGCCGCTCGAGTTCCACTCGCAACTCGGCGTTCGTCGCCCACATCTGTGTGTACGACGGCATGCCGGCCGCCTCGAGCGCCTCGTCGATCTCCTGCACCCGTGCCGCCAGCTGCGTCGAATTCTTGTACATCATCCCCGTCTCCTCCAGGCCGCGAGGCCAACCCGCCACGCCGTCCACAGCCATCTTCCGGGCCGGGCGTTAAAGGTAATACTTTATTATTGTGAAGTGACGAGGACCATGCAAGCAGTCAAGCCCAGAAATGCCGATCATCCCTGACGCGGGCATCCCACGGCCGCACCGGATCGCGGCTCCCGACTGACGCGCGGTTGGCGGCCTCGCCAGGCTCACCACCTCGCGCTCGAGCGCCCCCGCCCGATGAGAGTCGGGGACGCGCAAACGCGCCATCATCACTTATAGCGCGATAAGAATATTAACGATCTGCATTATTGCATCGCAGCAATCATTCCCTTATCCTGCAGCTGTCTCCTCCACCCTCCTCCAATGGTGTGGATTTAGCCCGGGTGCCCCAAGCGCCCGGGCTTTTTCTTGTGCGCCGGGCGCACGCCTGCGGATGCAAGTCCGGCCGCCCTCGCCCGCAGCCCGAAGCGACAACGAACCGCGCCCATTCCCCGCCGCGGCGCACACTCCCCGCTCGGCTATCATCGTGTTCATGAAAGGCGAGCCATGCGCGCGACGGCGTGCCGCCGACGCCGGCCGAGGTGCGCGCAGCCGAGCCGACACGGGCGGTGCGCGAGCGCGAGGTGCCGGCCCAAGCGCTACCCGGCGCGCCGAAGCGGGGACAGAACCATGCGGCTACCAGAGAAACCCGGTGCAGTCCTCATCGACCTGGCGGGCGTCCTGCACGTAGGTCGCGACGCCATCCCGGGCGCCGTCGAGGCGCTCGCGCGGTTGCGCACGAGCGGCCTGCCGCTGCACTTCCTCACCAACACCACGCGCTCGCCGCGCCCGGCCATCGCCGCGCTGCTGCAGGGGCTGGGCTTCGACATCGCCGCCGACGAGATCCAGACCGCCGCGCGCGCAACGCGCCAGCTCGTCGACGCACGCGGCCTGCGCCCCCACTACCTCGTTCACCCGGACATCGCCGACGAGATGGGACCGAGCCACCCCACGCCCGACGCGGTGGTGATCGGCGACGCCGGCCCCCACTTCAGCTTCGACGGCCTCAACTCCGCCTTCCGCCTGCTCATGCAGGGCCTGCCGCTGCTCGCCATGGCGCACAACCGCTACTTCAAGGAGGCCGACGGCCTGACGCTCGATCTGGGTGCCTTCGTCACCGCCCTCGAGTACGCCGCCGGCATCAAGGCCGAAGTGGTCGGCAAGCCCGCCCGCCCCTTCTTCCACGGCGCGCTCGCAACACTCGGCGTCGCCCCGGCCGCCGCCGTGCTGGTGGGCGACGACCTCCACGACGACATCGGTGGCGCGCAGCGCGCGGGCATCGCCGGCATCCTCGTGCGCACCGGCAAGTTCCGCGCAGCGGATGAGACCGACGCGCAGGTGCGCCCCGCCCTCGTCGTCGACGACTTCGGCGCCGCGGTGGAGGCGATCCTCGACCGCTGAGCGACGCTCGGCGGAGCGGAACACGGCCGCCCAGCGTTTCGAAGCCAAGCGCCGCCTCGTGCGCCTGCTCTACGAGCGCGGCTGGAGCGGCGGCCACATCCTCGACTTCTTCGCCATGCTCGACTGGATGATGCGCCTGCCCGAGGAGCTCGAGACCGAACTGCGGCACGATATCGAGCTGTGGACCGAGCGGGTGCTCGATGCCCCCAGCCTCGACGACGTCTGCGCCGGCAACTGAGCCCGCATCTAATCGACGGATTTTCCGTTTTAGTCAAATAAACGCATCCGGCCGCGGCCTGGCGTCGGCGTGGTGATTCCGCCCGCTCCGTCACGAGGCCCCTGTGATGTCGATACAACAGTTGTCTTGCGCATTGCCGGAGTGCCGCCTGCATGGCTTCATGGGCGCGGGACGGCGCCGATCGGGCGCAGCGGGATCACGGCTGGTCGCGGCCTGCGATCGGCTACCCAGATTGAGCACAAACCGATGACGTGACGCTATGGCGCACTGCACAATGCCCAACGCATTGACCTGGAAACACCAAAAGCACGACCAAACCGGTACTTTTCCACCAAAGCTGTGACATACTCGTGAGCCATTCGTATCAATTTGCTAGAATTTGTTTCGACCTTGAACTACCCACACCGGGCATGGTTTACGCGCACCTCGACCAACAACTCGGTGAAACATCGCAATCCCTAGCCAAATAAGGACGTTAACCATGCGCAAGACCCTCGCCAGCCTCACGCTGGCCGCCCTCCTCGCGTCCGGCCATGCCCTCGCCAATCAGGCCGCCGTCACCGCCCTGGAAAACGCCGGCGTGAAGCTGACCCAACAGCAAGCCGCAGC
>JANJTU010000284.1 GCA_024710965.1 Thauera sp.
CGACCCCAACGGCCACCGCCTCGAGCTCGCCTGCAACACGAACCTGCCCGGCATGCTGGAGGCGCTCGACAAGGTCAAGTGGGACATGCTCGAGGAGTGGGCGCAGACGAGGAAGGCCCCCAAGCACGCCGCGTGGATGCACGACGGCAGCTACAAGGAGATGTTCAAGTGAAACTCGCCACCCTCAAGCAAGGCGGCCGCGACGGCACCCTGGTCGTGGTCAGCCGCGACCTGACCCGCTGCCGCGCGGTGCCGGCGGTCGCGCGCACGCTGCAGGCCGCGCTCGACGAGTGGGACAGCTGCGAGCCGCAGCTGCGCCAGGTGTACGAGGCGCTCAACAGCGGTGCGGTCGAGTTCCAGCCCTTCGACCAGGCCGCCTGCGCGTCGCCGCTGCCGCGCGCCTACCAGTGGGCCGACGGCTCGGCCTACCTCAACCACGTCGAGCTCGTGCGCCGGGCGCGCAACGCGGAAGTGCCGGCGAGCTTCTACACCGACCCGCTGATGTACCAGGGCGGCTCGGACAGCTTCATCGGCCCGCGCGATGCCATCGTCGCCGACGAGGCCTGGGGCATCGACTTCGAGGCCGAAGTCACGGTGGTGACCGGCGACGTGCCGCTGGGGGCGACGCCCGCGCAGGCGGCGAACGCGATCCGGCTGGTGATGCTGGTCAACGACGTCAGCCTGCGCAACCTGATCCCGGCCGAGCTGGCGAAGGGCTTCGGCTTCTTCCAGTCCAAGCCGGCCTCGGCCTTCAGCCCGGTGGCGGTGACCCCCGACGAGCTCGGCGCCGCCTGGCAGGGCGCCAAGGTCCATCTGCCGCTGGTGGTGCATCTGAACGGCGAGCTCTTCGGCCAGCCCAACGCCGGCGTGGACATGAGCTTCGACTTCGGCCAGCTCGTCGCCCACGTCGCCAGGACGCGCGCGCTCGAGGCCGGCTCCATCATCGGCTCGGGCACGGTGTCGAACAAGCAGGGCGACCTGTGGGGCTCGTCGATCGCGCACGGCGGCGTCGGCTACTGCTGCCTCGCCGAAGTGCGCACCTACGAGACCATCGAGCAGGGCAAGCCGGTCACGCCGTTCATGAAGGCGGGCGACACGGTTCGTATCGAGATGTTCGACGCCGAGGGGCGCAGCATCTTCGGCGCCATCGACAACCGCGTCGCCGCGCTCGCCAGCTGATCGAACCCCTGCGCCTGCCAGCCATCCGCAGACGATGGCGGCGGGCGCATGAACAGACATGCCGCACATCACACCGCATCTGCGAGGAGAGAGACTGATGAAGAAGACCATTGCCCTCGGCCTGTTCGCCGCCACCGCCCTGTTCGGCGCCGCCGCCCAGGCGGAGGAGATCATCCTCAAGGTGGCGCACTTCTGGCCCAGCACCGCGCTGTCGCACCAGAAGGTGCTGCTGCCCTGGTGCGACAAGATCGCCGCCGAATCGAACAATCGCCTGAAGTGTCAGCTCTACCCGGCAATGCAGCTGGGCGGCACGCCGCCGCAGCTGATCCAGCAGGCCGCCGACGGCGTCGCCGATATCGTGTGGACCCTGCCTGGCTACACCGCCGGCCGCTTCCCCTCGGTCGAGGTGTTCGAGCTGCCCTTCATGTCGCGCAAGGCCGAGGCCACCAGCCGCGCGCTGTGGGACTACTACGAGCAGTTCGGACAGAAGGACTTCGCGCGGGTGAAGCCGCTCGCCTTCCACGTCCATGACAACGGCTTCGTGCACGGGATCAAGCGGCCGATCACCAGCCTGGCCGACTTCCAGGGCCAGAAGATGCGCGCGCCGACGCGGCTGACGAACAAGATGCTGTCTGCCTTCGGCGCCTCGCCGGTGGCGATGCCGCTGCCGGCGGTGACCGAGGCGGTGTCCAAGGGCGTCATCGACGGCTACGTGCTGCCCTGGGAGGTGATCCCGACGGTGAAGCTGCACGAGCTGACCAAGTACCACTCCGAGACCGACCCGGCCGAGCCGGCGCTGTACACCGCGGTGTTCACGATCGCGATGAACAAGGCCAAGTACGACAGCCTGCCCGCCGAGCTGAAGAAGGTCATCGACGCCAACTCCGGCGCCGAGCTGTCGGCGATGATCGGCCGCGTCTGGGACGAATCCGCGCCGGCCGCGCGCAAGAAGGCCGAGGAGCAGGGCAACCAGTTCAACACCATCCCTGCCGCCGAGCTCGCCGCCTGGCGCAAGATCGGCGACGACATCGCCACCGACTGGGTCAAGGAGATGGACGGCAACGGCTACCCGGGCCAGGCCATGCTCGATGGCGCCAAGGCCCTGATCAAGAAGCACGGCGGCTGACCGTGCCCGCGGTCCGCCCCGCAAGCTGCGCGTGCAGCGTGTCGGGCGGGCCGACCCTCACGCCCCCCACCCCCGCCCCGACAGGGACCGACAACAGAGATCAAGGACAGAGCCCGGCGATGATGAAGCTCTACACCTATTTCCGCAGCTCCGCGGCCTACCGCGTGCGCATCGCGCTGAACCTGAAGGGCCTGGCCTATGAGGCCGTGCCGGTGCATCTGCTCCGCGACGGCGGCGAGCAGCGCCAGGCGGACTACCTGGTGCTCAATCCGGCTGGCCTGGTGCCTGCCCTGGTCGATCGCGGGCAGGTGCTGACGCAGTCGCTGGCGATCATCGAATACCTCGACGAGACGCATCCTGCGCCGGCCCTGCTGCCGGGGAACGCCGCCGAGCGGGCGCGGATCCGCGCCATCGCCCAGGCCATCGCCTGCGACATCCACCCGCTCAACAACCTGCGCGTGCTGCAGTACCTGGCGCGCGAGTTCGGTGCCACCGAGGTGCAGAAGAACGCCTGGTACCGCCACTGGGTGGAGCGCGGGCTGGCGGCGGTGGAGGCGATGCTCGCGGATGACCCGCGCACCGGCCGCTTCTGCCACGGCGACACGCCGACGCTGGCCGACTGCTGCCTGGTGCCGCAGGTGTTCAATGCCCGGCGCTTCGACTGCGACCTGGC
>JANJTU010000329.1 GCA_024710965.1 Thauera sp.
GCACCGAGCGCCTCGACCCGGCGTGCCCAGTCGATCGCGTCGAGGCCGGTGTTGTTGCGTCCGCCGTGGGTGAACACTTCCCACTTGCCCGGCGCGGTCTGCTTGGCGTCGATGGCGACGACGATGCACTGGCTGCCGACCCGGCTGGCGGCGTCGTGCACCAGCTGCGGGTTGTTCACCGCCGCCGTGTTCATGCTGACCTTGTCGGCGCCGGCGTTGAGCAGGCGACGCACGTCATCGACGACGCGCACGCCGCCGCCGACGGTGAGCGGAATGAAGACCTGCTCGGCGACCTGCTCGACGACGTGCAGGATGATGTCGCGGTCGTCCGAACTGGCGGTGATGTCGAGAAAGGTGATCTCGTCGGCGCCCTGCTCGTCGTAGCGGCGGGCGATTTCGACCGGATCGCCGGCGTCGCGCAGCTCGACGAAATTGACGCCCTTGACGACGCGACCGGCCTTGACGTCCAGACAGGGAATGATGCGTTTGGCGAGCATCAGCGGCCCTCGGCAGAAAGGGGCACGAAAAGGCTCATTCGGTCACACCGCTCAGTTCGTCGGCACGCGCCTGCGCGGCGGCGAAGTCGAGCGTGCCCTCGTAGATCGCGCGACCGGTGATCGCGCCCATCACGCCTTCATCCTCGACCGCGCACAGCGCGTCGATGTCGCGCAGGTCGGTGATGCCGCCGCTGGCGATGACGGGGATGCGCAGCGCACGCGCGAGGCGCACGGTGGCCTCGATGTTGACGCCGGAGAGCATGCCGTCGCGGCCGATGTCGGTGTAGATGACCGACTCGACGCCGTAGTCCTCGAACTTCTTCGCCAGATCGACGACGTCATGCCCGGTGAGCTTGGACCAGCCGTCGACCGCCACCTTGCCGTCCTTGGCGTCGAGACCGACGATGATGTGGCCGGGGAAGGCGCTGCAGGCGTCGTGCAGGAAGCCGGGGTTCTTCACCGCGGCGGTGCCGATGATGACGTAGGTGATGCCGTTGTCGAGATAGTGCTCGATCGTGTCGAGGTCGCGGATGCCGCCGCCGAGCTGGACCGGAACGTCGTCGCCGACCTCGTCGGTGATGGCGCGGATCGCGGCGCCGTTCCTGGGCTTGCCGGCAAACGCGCCGTTCAGGTCCACCAGGTGCAGGCGGCGGGCACCGCGCTCGAGCCAGTGGCGCGCCATGGCGCCCGGATCTTCGGAGAACACCGTGGCGTCGTCCATTTCGCCCTGTTTCAGGCGCACACAGTGACCGTCCTTGAGGTCGATGGCGGGAATGAGCAGCATACCGGGATCAGTGATGGGGAACGGAGGAAAGATGCGGACCGGCGGCGCTCAGGGCTGCCACCGGATGAAGTTGGCCAGCAGACGCAGCCCCGCCCCGGCACTCTTCTCCGGGTGGAACTGGGCCGCAAAGATATTAGCCCGCGCTACCGCACTGGTAAAGCGCACGCCATAGTCGGTCTCGGCCGCAGTGAGCGCGGCATCGGCCGGCGCTACGAAGTAGCTGTGCACGAAGTAGAAACGCTCGCCGTCGGGAATGCCTTCCCACAAGGGATGCGGCACGCGCTGCCAGACCTCGTTCCAGCCCATGTGCGGCACGTTCAGGCGGCCGCCGTCAGCCGCGACCATGCGCTCGTCGGGGAAGCGGACCACGTCGCCGGGCAGGATGCCGAGCCCCGGCACGTCGCCTTCAGCGCTGTGCTGGAACAGCATCTGCTGGCCGATGCAGATGCCGAGGAAGGGCTTTCGCGCCGCTGCCTGCAGCACCGCCGGACGCAGGCCGCGCAGATCGAGCTCGCGCATGCAGTCGGGCATCGCGCCCTGACCGGGGAACACCACGCGCTCGGCGGCGGCAACCCGCGCCGCATCGGAGGTGACGACGACCTCGTGGCCGGGCGCGACATGCTCGATCGCCTTGGCGACCGAACGCAGATTGCCCATGCCGTAATCAATGATGGCCACGGTGGTCATCGGGGAGACTCGCTATAGAAACGGGAAGGCGGCAGGCGGCACCTGCCGGAACAGTCGGTTCAGAGGGCGCCCTTGGTGGACGGAATCGTCCCCGCCGCGCGCTCGTCACGCTCGGCCGCCATGCGCAGCGCGCGGGCAAAGGCCTTGAACACGGTCTCGCACTGGTGGTGGGCGTTGTCGCCCCGCAGGTTGTCGATGTGCACCGTGACGCCCGCATGATTGACGAAGCCCTGGAAGAATTCGCGCGCGAGATCGACGTCGAAATTGCCGATGCGCGCCCGCGTGTAGTCGACGAAGTAGTGCAGGCCGGGGCGGCCGGAGAAATCCACCACCACGCGCGACAGCGCCTCGTCGAGCGGCACATAGGCGTGACCGTAGCGGCGCAGCCCCTTCTTGTCGCCCACCGCCCTGGCGAAGGCCTGCCCCAGGGTGATGCCGACGTCCTCGACGGTGTGATGGTCGTCGATGTGGGTGTCGCCTTCGCACTGGATGTCGAGATCGATCAGGCCGTGGCGCACGATCTGGTCGAGCATGTGATCGAAGAAGGGAACACCGGTGTTGAGCACACCCTTGCCCGTGCCGTCGAGATCGATGCGCACGGTGATCCTGGTTTCGAGGGTGTTGCGGGTGACTTCGGCTTGCCGCATGGCTGGGGATTGACTTCAAATTGAGGGCTTCGGGCCATGATACCATCGCCCGGCGACATGGCTGCAACGCGCAGCCGGTGGGGTGGACAGCGAAGGCGTCGTGACGTTGCCGATTCACCACGCCGGCACCTCATCGAACCCGAGCATCGCCACCGAAGCCCCCCTCATCACACGGCAGACACACGCATGAGCCGCTACTGGAGCGCCGTCGTTCACGGCCTGACCCCCTACGTGCCGGGCGAGCAGCCCAAGCTCGACAACCTCGTCAAGCTCAACACCAACGAACACCCCTACGGCCCGTCGCCGCGCGCGCTCGAGGCGATCCGCGCCGCCACCGGCGACAGCCTGCGGCTCTACCCCGACCCCAACGCCGACGCGCTGAAGGCCGCGCTGGCACAGCGCCACGGCCTGCTGCCGCAGCAGATCTTCGTCGGCAATGGCTCTGACGAGGTGCTGGCGCACGCCTTCATGGCGCTGCTCAAGCACGAACGCCCGCTTTATTTCCCCGACATCACCTACAGCTTCTATCCGGTGTATTGCGGCCTGTACGACATCGCCCACCGCACGGTGCCGCTGACCGAGGACTTCTCGATCCGCGCCGAGGACTATCTGCCGCAGGGCGACGAGCGCGCCGGCGCGATCATCTTCCCGAACCCGAACGCCCCCACCGGCCGCCTGCTGGCGCTGGCCGAAGTCGAGGGCATCGTCGCCGCCAACCCGGAGGCGGTGGTGCTGATCGATGAGGCCTACGTGGATTTCGGCGGCGACAGCGCGATCACGCTCGTGGACAAGTACCCGAACCTGCTCGTCGTGCACACCTTCTCCAAGAGCCGCTCGCTCGCCGGCCTGCGCGTCGGCTTCGCCGCCGGCCATCCGGCGCTGATCGAGGCGCTCGAGCGGGTCAAGAACAGCTTCAACTCCTACCCGCTCGACCGCCTCGCGATTGCCGGCGCGGTCGCCTCGGTGGCGGACGAGGAGCACTTCCAGCAGAGCTGCCGCAAGGTCATCGCCACGCGCGAGACCCTGGTCGCGCAGATGGGCGGACTCGGCTTCGCGGTGCTGCCTTCGGCCGCCAACTTCATCTTCGCCCGCCACCCGGCGCACGACGCCGCCGCCCTGGCCGCGGCGCTGCGCCAGCGCGCGGTGATCGTGCGCCACTTCAAGGCGCCCCGCATCGACCAGTTCCTGCGCATCACCATCGGCACCGACGCGCAGTGCGAGATCCTGGTGGCGGCGCTGCGCGAAATCCTCGCCGGCTGAGGGCCTGCCCCCGCCGGCAGGCACCGGACGCCGCTCAGAGCTTCAGGCGCATCTCCGCCGAGCGCGCGTGCGCCTGCAGCCCCTCGCCGTGGGCGAGGATGGACGCCACCTTGCCCAGGTGCTGCGCCCCGGCCTGCGAGATGTTGACGATGCTGGTGCGCTTCTGGAAATCGTACACGCCGAGCGGCGACGAGAAGCGCGCGCTGCGCATCGTCGGCAGCACGTGGTTGGGGCCGGCGCAGTAGTCGCCCAGCGCCTCGACCGCCCAGTGGCCGACGAAGATCGCGCCGGCGTGGCGGATGTGGTCGATCCAGGCTTCGGCATCGTCCAGCGCCAGCTCGAGGTGCTCGGGCGCAATGCGGTTGGCGAGCGCGCAGGCCTGCTCCAGGCTCTCCACATGGATCAGCGCGCCGCGGCCGGCGAGCGACTTCGCGATCGTCTCCTGGCGCGGCATCGTCGGCAGCAGGCGGTCGATCGCATCGTGCACCGCGTCGATGAAGTTCGCATCGGTGCAGAGCAGGATCGACTGCGCCAGCTCGTCGTGCTCGGCCTGCGCGAAGAGATCCATCGCCACCCAGTCGGCATGGCCGCTGCCGTCGGAGATGACCAGCACCTCGGATGGCCCCGCCACCATGTCGATGCCGACGGTGCCGAACACGCGGCGCTTGGCCTCGGCGACGAAGGCGTTGCCCGGGCCGACGATCTTGTCCACCTGCGGGATGGTCTGCGTGCCGTAGGCGAGCGCGGCGACCGCCTGCGCGCCGCCGATCGTGAACACGCGGTCGACGCCGGTGATCGCGGCCGCGGCCAGCACGAGCGGGTTCTTCTCGCCGCGCGGCGTGGGCACGACCATGATCAGCTCGCCGACGCCGGCGACCTTGGCCGGGATCGCGTTCATCAGCACCGAGCTGGGGTAGGACGCCCGCCCGCCCGGAACATAGAGACCGACGCGGTCGAGCGGCGTGACTTTCTGCCCCAGCCGGGTGCCATCGGCCTCGGTGAAGGTCCAGGACTCGCCCTTCTGGCGCTCGTGATACGCGCGCACGCGCTCCGCAGCGACGGTGAGCGCCTCGCGCTGCGCGGACGGCAGGCGCTCGAGCGCGGCGTGGAGTTCGGACTTCGGCAGCTCCAGCGCCGCCATCGAATGCACGTCGAGGCCGTCGAAGCGGCGGGTGAATTCGACCACCGCAGTGTCCCCGGTGGTGCGCACCGCGCGCAGGATCTCGGTGACCGCGGCATCGATGCGTTCATCGGCTTCGGCTTCGAAGGCAAGCAGCGCGTCGAGGGTGGGCAGGAATTCGGGTTCGCGCACATCGAGGCGGCGGATCGCGGTGCGCGCGGACGCGGTCGTGGCGGAAATCGGACTCATCGGAGCCTCCTCAGGGCCGGATCGCGCCGGCAAAGGCGTCGAGCACCGGCTGCAGCAGTTCGCGCTTGAGCTTGAGCGAGGCCTGGTTGACGATCAGGCGCGAGCTGATCGGCATGATGTCCTCGACCTCTTCGAGATTGTTCGCGCGCAGCGTGCCGCCGGTCGA